>DASZTW010000007.1 GCA_035547835.1 Acidimicrobiales bacterium | reverse complement strand
CTCCATCCCACCGTTGGAGGTCGACGATCCCGACGGCGATGCCCGGGTGCTGGCGCTCGGCTGGGGCTCGACGTACGGGCCGATCGGTGCCGCGGTCCGCCGGGTACGCCGGGCCGGCTACCCGGTCGCCCAGGCCCACCTGCGCCACCTCAACCCGTTCCCGTCGAACCTGGGCGAGGTGCTGGGCCGCTACGACAAGGTCGTCATCCCCGAGATGAACCTCGGCCAGCTCGCGACGCTGGTCCGCGCACGGTTCCTCGTCGACGCGATCAGCTTCACCCAGGTACGCGGCATGCCGTTCCGTGCCGCCGAGCTCGCCGACATGCTGCAGGGAGTGATCACGCATGACTGATCTGGGGCTGAAGCCGAAGGACTTCAAGACCGACCAGGAAGTGCGCTGGTGCCCGGGCTGCGGCGACTACGCGATCCTGGCCGCCGTGCAGGGCTTCATGCCCGAGCTGGGCGTGCCGCGCGAGAAGATCGTGTTCGTATCGGGCATCGGCTGCTCGTCGCGGTTCCCGTACTACATGAACACCTACGGCATGCACTCGATCCACGGTCGGGCACCGGCGATCGCCACGGGCCTGGCGATGGCCCGCGACGACCTCGACGTGTGGGTCATCACCGGCGACGGCGACGCGCTGTCGATCGGTGGCAACCACCTGATCCACGCGCTGCGCCGCAACATCAACCTGACGATCCTGCTGTTCAACAACCAGATCTACGGCCTCACGAAGGGGCAGTACTCGCCCACGTCGGAGACCGGCAAGGTCACCAAGTCGACGCCGTTCGGGTCGCTCGAGACCCCCTTCAACCCGGTGAGCCTGGCGCTGAGCGCGGAGGCCACCTTCGTGGCCCGCACCCACGACATGGACCGCAAGCACATGCAGGAGATGTTCCGGCGGGCGCACGACCACAA
This sequence comes from Acidimicrobiales bacterium, assembly GCA_035547835.1. Taxonomy (NCBI): domain Bacteria; kingdom Bacillati; phylum Actinomycetota; class Acidimicrobiia; order Acidimicrobiales; species Acidimicrobiales bacterium. Next base: position 373,850 of record DASZTW010000007.1, on the reverse strand, counting down.
GGGCGCGGCGTTCGTCGAGATCTACCAGAACTGCAACGTGTTCAACGATGCGGCGTTCGAGACGATCACCGGCAAGGCGAACCGCGAGACGATGCTCATCCCGCTCACGCACGGCGAGCCCGTCCGCTTCGGGCCCGACAGTGAGAAGGGGGTCATGCTCGACGGCCAGGGTCATGCGCTGATCGTCGACGTGGCCGACGTCGGCGAGGACAAGATCCTCGTGCACGACGAGTCCCGCCCCGATCCGGCGCTGGCGTTCATGCTGTCGCGCCTCGCACGCGGGCCGTACGAGCCGACCCCCATCGGCGTGTTCCGTGCGGTCGATCGGGTCGACTACGGCACGGCCGTGAACCAACAGCTGGCGGCGGCCCAGCAACAGCGGGGCCCCGGCGATCTCGAGGCGCTGCTGCACTCGCTGCCCACGTGGACGGTCGACTGAAGGGTCGACCTCAGTCGGCGCTGCCGGCGTCGGCGACCACGAGGTCAGACCACCTCGCGAAACACCAGGCCCGTGCGGAGCTTGGGGTGGAAGAACGTCGTCTTCGGCGGCATGCGCTCACCCGTGTGCGCGTTGGTCTGGATCTGGGCGACGGTGGCCGGGCGCAGCAGCACCCCGTACTGCGCGTCTGACCCAGCGACGGCCGCGGCGATCAGGCCGACACCGTGCTGGTAGCGGATCTCGTGGGGCGGGAGGTCGGCCAGCGCGGCATCGAGGCGGCTGGAGTCGAGGTCGGCCACCCCGTCGAACGCCTCGGGCTCTGGCACGAGCAGGCGGGCGCTGCCGTCGGGCCGCACCAAGGCCAGGGCGCCGGCCGCGTCCATCCGGTCGAGGATCTCGTCGTCGACGGGCACGACGTCGCCCAGCGTGAACGACGATTCGAGTGCGGCTTCGAGATCAAACCCATCGGCGAACCCGTCGAGCAGTCGATGGATGGGCCGCACCGTGAGCTCGTCGTCGGCGAGCTCGACCACGAAGCAGAGGAACGCGTCGGCGGGCCCGCCAGGGCCCTCGGTCTCGCGGCGTTCGTCGCGGTACGCGAGCGAGGTCTCGTAGCGGTGGTGGCCGTCGGCGATCACCACCGGGGAGGCGTCGACGGCTTCGCGGATCGCGCCGACGGTGGCCTCGTCGGCAACCCTCCACAGCGTGTGGGTGACCCCCTCGGTGTCCGTGAACTGCAGGTCGGGGTCGCGCTCGATCCGACACGCGTCGGTGAGCCCCTCCGTGAGCGACAACGCCCACACCGGGGAGAGGTTCGCCGAGGTCGCACGAAGCAAGTCGAGACGATCGGACTTGGCCTTCGGCGTGGTGTGCTCGTGAGGCAGGATCTGCCCCTCACCCGGGCGCGACAGCTCGAGGGCGCCCATCACACCCAAGGTGTGGGCGGGACGCTGATGGTCGTCGGAGTAGTCCATCCGGTACACGTAGAAGGAGGGATCGGCGTCGCGGCGCAGGACGCCAGATGCCAGCCATTCCTGGAACGTCGCGGCTGCGGCCTTGTAGCGCCCCGGCCCGTCGGCCTCGTCGGGTAGGTCGATCTGCACCACGTTGTCGGGATGACGGAGGATCAGCGCGGCGCGGTCCGTGGGCGAGATGACGTCGTACGGCGGCGCAGTCACGTCGCCTGCGGGCGCACGGGTGGTGTCGTAACGGACGCCGCAGAACGGTTCGAATCGGGGCACGGGCCATTGCTAGCAGGCCGCATGGTGCGGGCCAACGTGGTGGTCATGCGACGATGAGCCAGTGGTGATCGTGTGCGACCTCGACGGCGTGGTGTGGCTCGCCGACCAGCCCATCGACGGCGCGGCGCAGGCCGTCTCCGCGCTCCGGGCGGCCGGGCACACCGTGGCGTTTGCGTCCAACTTCAGCGACGCGCCGGCGTCGGCGCTGGGCGCCAAGCTCGCCGCGATGGGCATCGAGCCCCGCGAGGACCTCGTGACCTCGCCGATGGCGGCCGCGTCGCTCCTCTCGACCGGTGAGCGGGTGCTGGTCCTCGGTGGGCCCGGCACGCTGGAGGCAGTCGAGCGCGCGGGGGCTTCGGTCGTCGACGCGGTTGCCGTCGCCGAGCCCGAGGGCCCGTTCGACGCGGTGGTGGTCGGCTACCGCCGAGACGTCACGTGGGACCACATCCGCCGAACGTCGACGGCGGTGCGCGAGGGAGCCCGGTTCATCGCCACCGGCACCGACGCCACGTACCCGACGCCACGCGGTCTCGTGCCGGGTAACGGCGCGACGGTCGCCGCGATCTCCACCGCGGCCGGCCGGTCGCCCGTGGTGGCAGGCAAACCGCACGAGCCGATGGCCGGCCTGATCCGGGCGCGCTACGGCCCGACCGGCTGGATGGTCGGCGACCGGCCCGAGACCGACGGTGCGTTCGCCCGCACGTTGGGCTACGGCTGGGCGCTCGTGCTGTCGGGCGTGATCGGCAAGGACGACCTGCCGGTCGACCCCGAGCCCGACACGATCGACCCCTCGCTGACCGACTTCACGGCCCGGGTCCTCGCCGGCGACGCGCCGCCCCCCGGCTGACCCACCGCACCCGGGCCCGGCGAACCCGCCACCCGTCCAGCAACCCGTCCAGGGAGTCTGCATGGTCACCGCAGCGGAGTCCTGACCGGGTGCAAACTTTTGCAAGCACGGGGTCGTGGCCGGTAGCGTCACTGCATGGCCCAGAACGACCTCATCAAGCGATACCTCGACGCGGGGGTGGCGTTCACCGCCCTCACCCAGGCGAAGGCCGAGGGCATCGTGAAGGACCTCGTGAAGACCGGTGAGCTGCAGGCAGGTCAGGCCCAGAAGGCCGCCCAAGAGCTGCTGGACCGGAGCCGGAAGAACACCGAGAAGCTCGTGGAGCAGGTGCGCAAGGAGGTGCGGTCGAGCGTGTCGAGCCTCGGCCTGGCCACCAAGGCCGACATCGCCCGCCTCGAGCGCCAGATCGCGTCGCTGAAGGGCAAGCCCCCGGCCAACAAGGCGCCGGCCAAGAAGGCCACCGCGAAGAAGGCGCCGGCCAAGAAGGCGGCGGCCTCGAAGCGGACGGCGCGCTAACACCTGACTCCCGCCATGGCGGGCGACGCCCGGTCCGGTCGGTGCGGGTGAAGCGGCCGTGAGCGCCCAACCGCGCCGTCGGCTCGACACGGAGCTCGTCCGCCGCGGCCTCGCACCAAGCCGGGCAGCGGCCCGAGCGATGATCGCCGACGGCCGCGTCACGGTGAGCGGAGCACCGTCCTCCAAAGCTGCCCGTCTGGTGGCTGCAGGCGAGCCGGTCCTGGTGGCCGGCCCCGGGCCCCGTTATGTCAGCCGCGGCGGCGAGAAGCTCGCGGCAGCGCTCGAGCAGTTCGGCATCGCCGTCACCGGCACCCGTGCGATCGACGTGGGGTCCTCCACTGGCGGCTTCACCGACTGCCTGCTGCAGTCCGGCGCAACCAGCGTGGTCGCGCTCGACGTCGGCACCCACCAGCTGCACGAGCACCTGCGGAGCGACCCCCGCGTCGAGGTGCACGAGCGCACCAACGTGCGCGACGTCGACCCGGGTGCCTTGGGCGCCCCGTTCGCCGTACTCGTCGCCGACCTGTCCTTCATCTCGCTGACGACGGTCGCGCCGGCGCTGCGGTCGCTTCTCGGTCCCGGTGGTGAAGCTGTGCTGCTCGTGAAGCCGCAGTTCGAGGCTGGACGGGCGATCGTGAGCAAGGGCAGGGGAGTGGTGACCGATCCCGACGTGTGGGCCGACGTGCTCGAGCGGGTCGGAACCCGCTTTGCCGAGCTCGGAGCCGCCATCATGGGGGTCATGAGATCTCCGCTGAGGGGTGCCGACGGCAACGTCGAGTTCCTGCTCTGGCTGCAGCTCCCCGAACCTGGTGCCACGATCCAAGCCCAGCTCACGCCGGGCGATCTGCGGTCGGCCGGGCTGGCCCCCGACGACGGCGACCCGAGGCGACCCCGTGGCTGAGGTCGGTCTGGTCGTCCACCACGAGCGGCCCGCCGCGGCTGACTACGCGCGGGAGGCCCTGACCTGGCTCACCAAGCGGGGTCATGGTGTGCGCCTCCCGGTCGACGACGCGCAGGTGGTCGACCGGCCGGATCTGGCGCGCTCGGGCCTCGACCTGATCGAAGGTCTCGATCTCTGCGTCACGCTCGGGGGCGACGGTACGGTCCTGCGCGCTGTCGAGCTGTTCCGCGAGGCCGGTGTGCCACTGCTCGGGGTCAACGTCGGTCAGCTCGGCTACTTGACCGAGGTCGAGCCCACCGACCTCGAGCATGCGCTCGAGGCGTTCATGGCAGGGGAGCACCGCGTCGAGGAACGGATGTTGCTCGCGGTGCGCGTCGACGCGCCCTCCGGTGCGGTCGACCTCGGTGGCGTCACCCAGTTCGCGCTGAACGAGGTGGTGGTCGAAAAGACGCCCATCGGTCACACGGTGCTGGTCGCGGTCTACTTCGACGGCGAGTTCTTCACGCGGTACGCCGCGGACGGGCTGATCCTCGCGACGCCGACCGGCTCGACCGCTTACTCGTTCTCAGTGCGCGGTCCGATCGTGGCGCCCACCCATCGCGCCACGCTCCTCACGCCGGTGTCCGCCCACATGCTGTTCGACCGGTCGATGGTGTTGGAGCCCGACACGGAGATCCGGCTGGAGGTGGCGGGCCACCGGCCCACGGCCCTGTTCATCGACGGCCGCAACCTCGGCGAGCTGCAAGAAGGCGATGCACTGGTGTGCAAGGCGGCCGACCGTGTTGCCCGGTTCGTCCGCTTCGGTGAGCATGACTTCCACCGCATCCTGAAGGCCAAGTTCGGGCTGAACGACCGTTGAGGACCCGCTGATGCTCGTGGAGCTGGCGGTGCGCGACTTGGGCGTGATCGACGAGCTGCGCCTGATCGTCGGTCCGGGGATGACGGCGCTCACCGGGGAGACCGGTGCGGGCAAGACCATGCTGGTAGAGGCCATCGCGTTGTTGGTGGGTGGTCGGGCCGACAGCGTGCTCGTCCGTCCTGGCGCCGAAGAAGCCACGGTCGAAGGTCGCTTCGCGCTCGACGACGACGACGAGGTGGTGCTCACGCGGCAGATCCCGGCCCAGGGTCGGTCGCGGGCGTACGTCAACGGTCGCATGGCCACCGCCGCGGTGCTGGCCGAGTGGGGAGCGCGCCTGGTCGACCTGCACGGCCAGCACGCGCACCAGTCGCTGCTCGCTGCCGCTGCGCAACGGGCCACGCTCGACGAGTTCGCCGGCGTCGACTCGAGGCCGCTGCACGACGCGCGCGATCGCCTGGCGACCCTCGACGCGGAGCTGGCGACCTTCGGCGGCGACGCAGGTGCACGCGCTCGCGAAGTCGACCTCTTGCGATTCCAACTCGCCGAGCTCCACGAGGCCGCCATCGAAGGTCCCGACGAGGACGACCGGCTCGAGGCCACCGAGGACGGTCTCGCCGACGCGGTGGCACACCGCACGGCTGCAGCCGAGGCGCTGGTGTCACTGGCCGACGACGGAGGCGGGAGCGACCGCTTGAGCGAGGCGTTGCGCGCCATCGACGCCCGCTCGCCCTTCCGCGAGATCGAGGGGCGCCTGCGCGGGCTGGTCGCCGAGCTGGCCGACCTCGCGAGCGAGCTGCGCGCTGCGGCAGAAGCGATCGTCGACGATCCGGAACGGCTGGCCGAGGTTCGTGCTCGGCGCCAACGCCTCCACGAGCTGCGACGCAAGTACGGCACCGCGTCCGTCGAGGGCAGCGCCCACCCGGAACGCACGGGCACGCTGGCCGACACCATCGCGTACGGCGTGGACATCGCTGGTCGCCTCGACGAGCTGGAGCATCACGAGGCACGGGCCGCGGCCCTCGAAGCGTCGCGCGGCCAGGCGGCCGCGGAAGTGGAAGCTGCGGAGACCGCGATCCGCGCCGCGCGCCGCGCGGCAGCCCCGGAGTTGGCGTCGCGGATCCGTGCCGAGTTGCGCGCGCTGGCGATGCCGAAGGTGGAGATCGAGATCGAGGTCGAGGGCCGGGCGGGCGACGACGTGCAGTTCCTCGTCGCGGCCAACCCTGGTACGCCGCCTCTCCCTCTCGCCAAAGTCGCGTCGGGCGGTGAGCTGGCACGCATCATGTTGGCGATCCGGTTGGTCCTCACCAAGGCGCCGCCCACCCTCGTGTTCGACGAAGTCGACGCCGGCATCGGCGGTGAGGCCGCGCGTGCGGTGGGGCGAGCCCTTGCCGAAGTGGGGAGTCGCCACCAGGTGCTCGTCGTGACCCATCTGCCCCAGGTCGCCGCCTGCGCGGACCACCAGGTGCAGGTCACGAAGGACCAGCGCGGCGATCAGACCGCCGCCCAGGCGCGGCCGCTCGACGACGACAGTCGGGTCGGAGAGATCGCCCGAATGTTGTCCGGTGCTTCGGGGAGCAAGACTGCGCACGAACACGCAAGGGAACTCCTTGCGTCTGCCCGACGAGGATCGCGGAAGGAGAGGCGTTGATGTTGTTCCGGCGCGAAGACGCTCCTGACGCGGTCGACCTTCCGATCTTCGGCACGGCGCGGGTCGATCGTCGAACCAAGGATCTGGTGAAGCGGTTGGTGCCTGGGGAGATCGCCGTGATCGACCACGCCGACATCGACCGTGTGGCGGCGGAGACGCTGGTCGAGTCCGGTGTCGTCGCCGTCGTGAACGCGGCTGCGTCGGTGACCGGTCGCTACCCGAACCTCGGACCGCTCCTGATCGTGAACGCAGGCATCGCGCTGCTCGACGGCGTGGGATCCAAGGTGATGGAGCTGGTCGACGACGGTGCCGAGGTCACGATCCTCGGCAACGATCTCGTGGTCGACGGCGCCACTTGCGCGTCGGGCGAGCGCCAGGACGCCGATTCGATCGAGGTCAGCCTCGACGTCGCGCGCCAGCGCGTCAATCGGGAGCTCGAGAAGTTCGCTGCCAACACGCTCGAGTACCTCCGCAAGGAGAAGCACCTGCTGGTCGACGACCTCGACCTGCCCGATGTGCCCGTCGAGTTCCAGAACCGCCATGTGCTCGTGGTCGTGCGCGGCCACGACTACAAGGACGACCTGCGGGTGTTGCAGCGCAGCGGATACCTGGCCGAGATGCAGCCCTTGCTGGTGGGCGTCGACGGCGGTGCCGACGCGTTGCTCGAGATGGGTCGCAAGCCCGATGTCGTGATCGGCGACATGGACTCCGTGTCAGAGGAAGCGCTGCGGTGTGGCGCCGCGCTGGTCGTACACGCGTATCGCGACGGTACCGCTCCGGGGGCCCAGCGCCTCGACGATCTCGGTCTCCGCTACCAGTTGCTGGTGGCCACCGGCACCAGCGAAGACGTCGCCATGCTGCTGGCCGAGAACAAAGGCGCGGAGCTGATCGTGGCCGTGGGGACCCACAACTCGATGGTCGAGTTCCTCGACAAGGGCCGAGCAGGCATGGCCTCCACGTTCCTGGTGCGGATGAAGGTGGGGCCGATCCTCGTCGACGCCAAAGGGGTGAGTCGGCTCTACCAGCATCGGGTCCGCAAGCGCGATCTGACCATGCTCGTGGTGGCGGCGTTCATCGCGCTGTTGGTGATCGTGCTGGTGAGCGAGCCGTTGCGCTTGTTCGTCCGAGGCTTCCTGCTCCAGTTCAAGTGAGGGACGGAACGTCTGCATGATCAACTTGCGCTACCACGTGGTGAGCATCGTCGCGGTCTTCTTGGCGCTCGCCATCGGCATCGCCATGGGCTCGACCGTGATCTCCAAGGCGACGGTCGCCGATCTCCGCACCCGCATCTCCAAAGCCGAGAACGGCATCAGCCAGACGAAGCAGGAGAACTCGCTGCTCCAGAGCCAGCTGAACAGCCTCAACAGCGCGAACGGCAAGGCCATCGACCGGCTCGTGCCGCTCGTGGTCGGCGATCGGCTCACCGATGTCCCGGTCGTGGTGGTGGCCACGCCGGCGGTCGATTCGAGCTATCTCCGTCAGGCGCAGGCGACGCTGGTCGCGGCAGGAGTCCGGCTCGAGGCAACCATCACGATCGACGACCGCCTCGGCGGCATCGGCAGCGATCACGGCAACCGCCAGAAGCTCGCCGATCTCGTGGAGAGCAGTTCGACCACGTCGTCGGGCACGTCCACACCTTCCGCGACCCGGCTCTGGACCCGAACGGCTGACGTGCTCGGCGCCGAGTTGCGAACGATGACACAGGCCCCGCCGCCGCCTGCGGCGCCGGCACCTGGCGACACCACCTCGCCCGACACGTCGTCGACGACCACCACGACTGCGCCAGCCGCGCAATCGTCGTTGCTCGCCGACCTCCAAGAAGCGGGCTTCGTCCATGTCGACCCCACCAACAGCCGGCTCCAGATCGCCCAATTGCTGGCGACGCGCGGCGTGCGCGTCGTCGTGCTCGGCGAGCCGGAGACCCCGCCGGGGTCCGCCACCTCGACGGGGGTCGACGGGCAATTCATCGTCCCCCTGCTGCGCGCGATCACCAGATCGGGCCCGGCACCGCTGGTGGTGGGCTCGTTCGCAGACCCGGACCCCGCCAAGGCCTCGACACCGGACACGGTGCGCGACTGGTTCTTGGGCCCCATCCGTGACGACAAATCGCTCGACGGCCGGCTGTCGACGGTGAACGATCTGGAGCTCTTTGCCGGACAGTTGGCGCTCGTGCTCGCGCTCGCCGACGTCGAGAAGCGGTCCTACGGCCACTACGGCCTCGGCAGCGGCGCGACCGCCCTGGCGCCAACGGGCAGCTGACTGGACGTGGAGCCCGACGATCCGGCCGACGCCGTCGCGTCGGCACTTCCGGCGCCGAGCGAGCTGACCACGACCCCCGACGCCCGAGGCGCGGCCAGGAGCCGCCGCGCAGAGATGGGTCGGGCGGCCGCCACGATCACGTTGTGGAACTCCGTCTCTCGGGTCACCGGCTTCGTGCGCGTCATCGCCATCGCCGGCGCGCTCGGGATCGCGACCTTGGGCGACGCGTACCAGCGAGCGAACGAGGTGTCGAACGTGCTGTTCGAGCTTCTCGCCGGCGGCTTGCTGTTCGCGGTGCTGGTGCCCAGCTTCGTGCAGCTGCTCGGTGACCATGACACCCGCCGGGCGCGCGATCTCGGCAGCGCCCTCGTCGGCCGCGGCCTGGCGGCGCTCAGCGTGGTGGTGGTCGTGGGCATGGCCGGGTCGCACTGGATCATGCGGGTGCTCACCGCCGGCGTGAACGACCCGTCGCGCCCACAGCAGATCGACCTCGGCGCGTTCTTGTTGGTGTTCATCCTCCCGCAGCTGCTGCTGTACGCCTGGGGGTCCGTGGCCAGCGCGGTGCTGCAAGCCGATCACCGCTTCGTGGCCACTTCGATCGCGCCGGTGTTCAACAACATCTTGGTGATCGCCACGATGGTCGCGTTCGCGATCGTGCACGACCCCAGTCGCGGCCTGTCGCTCACCGGCGGGGAGAAAGTGCTCCTTGGCGGTGGGACGCTCGCGGGCACGCTCGTGATGACCGCGGTGCCGTTGTTTGCACTGCGACGGTGCGGGCTCGGCATCGGCGTGCGGTGGCATGCGCCCGATGTCGACCTTCGACCGCTCGCTCGACAAGGTCTGTGGGGCGCGGGCCACATCGGGTTGAACGAGGTGCTGATCGGGGTCACGATCATCCTCGCAGGGCGGGTGGATGGCGGCGTGATCGCCTACCAGACGGCGTTCACGTTCTTCTTGTTGCCACACGCGCTGCTTGCGCACCCGATCTTCACGGCGCTGTTCCCGCGGTTGTCCCGCCAGTCCGCTCCCGACCAACGAGCGCAGTTCGCGGGCGATCTCAGCCTCGGGCTGCGCACCATGCTGGTCCTCTTGCTTCCCGCCGCCGGCTTGATGGGGGCCGCGGCCCCGGCTGCGCTGTCGTTGGTGCGGCTCGGCCAGCTCGACGCGTCGGGCGCCCGGCTGGTTGCGCTGGTGCTCGCCGGCTACCTGGTCGGGCTCGCCGGCTACAGCAGCTACTACCTGCTGACCAGAGCGAGCTACGCGCTCGGCGACGTGCGCCGGCCGACGGTGGTGAACGCCGGTGTCACCAGCGCGTCCATCGTCGGGATGGTCGTCGCCACGTCCCTGGGGCACGGCGTCGCGCTGTTGGTGTCGTTCGGGGTCATCAACGCGGTAGCCGTCACCGCAGGGTCCGTCGCCTTGTTCCTGCTCATCCGTCACGACCTCGCGGTTCCGGTGCCCGTCGCCGCGAGCGTCGGTCGGGCCCTCACAGGTGCACTGATCGCAACCGCTGCTGCGGTCGTCGTCGCGGTATCCATCGGTTGGCGGGGTCGTCTTCATGCGGTCGCAGCGGGCGCGGCCGTGGCAGCACTCGGGCCCGTGCTGTACGTGGGGTTCCTGGTCGTGTCCGGGGCGCCGGAGATCGAGGTCTTCCGACGACGGTTGCCGGCACGGCTGGGCGGGGGGCGCGCGGCGTGAGCATCACACCCTCGAAGCGGCTGGTGGTCGGTGCCGGTGTGGTGGCCACGGTGGCGATCGTCGCGTCGGTGTTCACGAGCCGCACCGCACGCCCCACCGGCGAACCGCTTCGCACCCGTCCCTCCAAGGTGCTGATCTTCGGGATCCCACAGCTGGGGCTCGGTGACGTGCAACCTGACACGATGCCGAACTTGTCTCGCTTGGCGGCCAGCGGCGCCACTGCGGCGTCGAACGTGCGCACCGGCAGCCGCGCGCCCAGCGCGTCGGAGGCGTACGCGACGCTCGGGGCCGGTACGCGGGTGCGGATCGGCTCGCTGGGCACCGAGGCATACGACGCGGCCGAGAGCTACGAGGGGGGTCCCGCAGGACAGGCGCTCGCACGCCGGACCGCGACACCGCTGGACGGCGCCGCGGTCGTCGTGCCGGGCATGCCCGCCCTGGTGGAGAAAGCAGCCGGGCAAGACGACGAGGGGGGCGCGCTCGGCGCCGCGCTGCACGCTGCTGGCCTCCGAACCGGCGCTGTCGGCAACGCCGACTCGCGGACCCTCGACAACGTCTACACGCGGGTTGCGCCGGTGGCCACTGTGGTCGCCACGCCGGACGGGCGGGTGGACGCCGGTGACGTCTCGCGTGACACCGTCCACGCCGACCGCGCCGCGCCGTACGGGCTCACCACCGATGCCGCCGCGTTCACGGCCGCGGTGCGACGGACCCTCGCCCAGGCCGATGTCGTGGTCGCTGATCCCGGCGAGACGCTCCGAGCCAACGCCTACTTGCTCTCGCAGACTCCCCGCGAGGCCAGCGCCAGTCGCAAGGCTGCGCTCGCGCGCACCGACGCGCTGCTCGGCGACGTGGCGCGCCACCTGCCCGCCACGACCCTCTTGTTGGTGGTCGGCATCACACCGCCCAAGTCGGGCTGGCCCCTCGCCCCGATCGTGGCCCACGGAGCGGGCGTGGAACGAGGTCAGCTCGTGTCACCCTCGACCCACCAGCGAGGCCTCGTCACGCTCACCGACATCGCTCCAACAGTGCTGGCGGCGCTCGGCGCCAAACAGCCGGAAGCAATGGTGGGAAGCGCCTTGCGGTACGGCGGCGGGGAACCCGGGTTCACGGCGGCGCGGCAACTGTCCGACGTGTTGGCGACGCGGACGGCGACCGCCGAGCCGATGACCGTGGTGTTCGTGGTCGTCCAAGCGGTGGTCTACCTGGCGGCCGCCGCAGCGTTGCTCTTCCTCGGTGGTTCCGAGCGCCTGGGCCGAGCGTTCATGATCGGCGCGCTGCTCTGCGCGGCGTGGCCGCTCGCCACGTACTGGTTGCGAGTGTGGCCGGCCGCAGTGTCCCGGGGTGCCACGTCGTCCGTGTTGGCGTGGGCGCTCGCGGGTCTGATCGCTTTCGGGGCGAGCCGGTTGCGGCGCCATCCGCTCGATCCGCTGCTGGCGATCTGCGGCGCCACGATCGCCACGTTCCTGCTCGACCTCGCCACCGGTTCGCACCTCCAACTGGGCAGCTTCTTCGGTTACGCGCCGAACACCGCCACCCGGTACACGGGGCTCGGCAACGCGGGCTACGCGCTGCTCGGCGGGGCCACCGTGGTGGGTTGTGCAGCCCTGCTCGATCGGGCAGCCAGTCGGCGCGCCGAAGCATGGATGTCGGCCGCGCTCGTCTGCGTGCTGGTCGTGGTCGCGGACGGCGCCTCGTGGCTCGGCACCGATGTGGGCGGGATTCTGACGCTGATCCCCGTCCTGTCGCTGTTGCTGTGGGTCCTGTCGGGACGGCAACTCCGGCGCCGCACGGTGGGGGTTGCCGTCGGCACCGCCGCGCTGGCCCTGGGCCTGGTGGTGGGGGTGGAGGCACTGCGGCCAGCTGACCAACGAACCCACATCGGGCGGTTCTTCCTCGGCGCCGGGCACGGCAACGGTCAGATGGTGGTGGCGACCCTCCAGGAGAAATGGCGGATGAACGTCGCGGGCAGCTTCAACGCCTGGGCTTGGGTCATCCCGGCGATGGCCGCCTTTGCCTTCTACGTGCTGGTGGTGGCCAAAGGCTGGAGACCGCTGCTGCCAGAAGGGTCGCCCCGTCGCGCGGGCATCGTGGCCGCGATCGCCCTCGCGGTGTTCGGCTGGTTGTCGAACGACTCGGGCATCGTCGTGGCCGCGCTGGTCCTCGTGTACACCGGGCCGTTCTTGTTGCTCCTCGCGCTCGACCGCCCGGACGCGCTGGTCACTGCGCAGCTCGCGCCGAACCGGGAAGTGCCCGCATGACGGTGGTTGCCATCGTGCCGGCCAAGAACCGCGAAGACTCAGTGGCCGCCACCGTCCGCGCGCTCGGAGCGCTGGGGTCCGTCGACCGGGTCCTGGTGGTCGACGACGGGTCGATGGACGGCACCGGTGCGGCCGCGCAGGGAGCCGGCGCGCACGTGCTGCGACTCGCGCGCAACGTCGGCAAGGGGGGCGCGGTGGCGGCTGGCGTCGCGGCTGCACCCGACGCCGACGTCTTCTTGCTCATCGACGCCGACGTGGGCGTCGACGCGTCGCTCGCAGACCGGCTCCTCGAACCGGTGCTCGCCGGGGACGCCGACCTCGTCATCGGCGTGTTGCCACCGGCAGGCCGTCGCGGTGGCTTCGGCAACGTCCGCCGCTTCGCCAGGTGGGGCATCCGGCGCGGCAGCGGGTACGAGGCGAGCGCGCCGTTGTCAGGGCAGCGCGCGGTCCGTGCGGAGCTCCTGCGTGACCTGCACGGCGCCGGTCGATTCGGGCTCGAAGTCGCCATGACGATCGACGCCGTCCGTCGGGGTGCACGCGTCCGTGAGATCGAAGTGGCGATGGAGCACCGCCACACGGGGCGGTCAGCTGCCGGCTTCCGACATCGGGGTGCGCAGGGAGTCGACATCGCGCGGGCGCTGTGGCCGCGACTCGTGTCGCGCCGGGCTCGCCGCATCGGTCTGGCCGGCATCGTCCTCGTCGGCCTTTTCGGGAGCTATGTCACCGGCAGCGCGGCGATCCCTTCGAGCGTGCCACCTGCCGGCGGTGCGTCGAAGGTCATCGTCTTCGGCATCCCGCATGTTGGGTTGGACGACGTCACACCCGAGGTCATGCCGAACTTGTACCGGCTCTCGGAGCGGGGGACGTTCGGCATGGTCACCACCCGCACCGGCGGCAACAGCACCAGCGCGGCTGGCTACGCCACGATCGGAGCCGGCGATCGGGTGGCCGCGAAGTCGGCGAGCGGTTCCGCATACGGACGCAGCGAGATCGTCGAAGGTGATCCGGCCTCGGCGGTGGTGGCGAGGCGCACCGGTGCGGCGCCGCGCGGGGCGGTGTTGGTGCCGACCATGCCGTCCGTGCTCCGCTACGCGGGCTCGCACTTGAACTCGAAGCCCGGTGCCCTCGGCAACGCCCTCCACCGTGCCCACCTGACGACCGCGGTCGTGGCCAACTCCGACACCGTCAATGAGGACGGGACCGTGGCGCGCGCGGCACCCGCTGCTCTTGCGCTGACCACGTCGAGCGGCTCGGTGGACTTCGGCGCCGTCGGGCACGACTTGTTGCAGGCGGCGCCCGCCGATCCTTTCGGGGTGTCGGTCTCGCCTGCCCGCTTCGAGGCAGCGGTCAGGCAGGCGGTGCGGACTTCGGACGTGGTGATCGTCGACCCTGGCGAGACCGAACGGGCGAACGCGTACCAGTCCTCGGCGACCAAGTCCGACGCTGCCTCGGCCCGCGACGCGGCGCTCACGCGGACCGACCGGATCCTCGGGCAAGTGGCCGCGAGGCTGCCCGCCCACACCATGTTGTTGGTGGTCGGCGTCAGCGGGCCCTCCGGCGGCGCGTCGCTCGCACCGCTCGTGGCCAGCGGCGCAGGAACGGTGCCGGGGCGCTTCGAGTCGCCCTCCACCCGCCGCAGCGATCTGGTCACGCTCACCGACCTGGCGCCGACGATCCTCGATGCCCTCGGGGTCGAGATCCCGAAGCCCATGATCGGCCAGGCGCTGCGCTACGCGCACGGCAAGCCCGACCGCGCGTCGATGCAGGCGCAAGACGACCTCGTGCAGCACCGCGACTCGGTGTACACGACCGCGCTCGACACCTTCGTCGGCGTGCAGATCGCGCTGTACCTCGTGGCGTTGGTGGTGCTGTTCCGCCGCGACACGCCCGAAGTGGTGCAGCGCCTGTTCCGCGGCTCGCTGTTGACGGTCGCGGCGTGGCCGATCGCCACGTTCATGCTGCGCGCGATCCCGGCGCTGTACGAGCTCGGCGGTGGCACCCACCTGCTCGTGTGGCTGTTGGCGGCGGGGCTCGCCTGGCTGGCGATGCGCTGGCGCAGCTTCCCCCTCGACCCGCTGTTGGTGGTGAGCACCCTTGGCGTCGGCGTGTTGTGCCTCGACATGGCGCTCGGCGGCCCGTTGCAGGTCTCGAGCCTGCTGGGCTACACGCCAACTGCCGCGGCGCGCTTCGTCGGCATGGGCAACAGCGCGTTCGCCGTGCTGGCCGCCGGCGCGGTCATTGCCTGCGTCGCGCTGGTGGCGAGGAGTGACCGTCCCCGCGACGCCTGGTGGCTCGCTGCAGCGGTTGCGCTGGCGGCTGTCGTGGCCGACGGCGCGCCGTGGCTCGGGTCCGACGTCGGCGGGATCTTGAGCCTGGTGCCCGTGCTCGCAATCGTGTTGTACCTGCTCGGCGGTCGCCAGCTGAGTGTTCGGGTCGTGGCATTGGTGGCCGGGGCCGCCGCACTCGTGCTCGGCGTTGCGGTCGGGTTCGAGGCGCTGCGGGCTCCGGACCAACGCACGCACTTGGGCCGCTTCTTCCTCGGGGGTGAGGGCTCATCGGCGTGGAGCACCATCAGCCGGAAGTGGTCCACGAACATCCGTGTGCTCACGGGCTCGACGTGGAGCTGGCTGATCCCACTGATCGTGGTGTTCCTGCTCGCGGTGCTGGTGGTCGGGCGCGGCTGGCTCCGAGTGGTGCCGAAAGGCTCACCAGAACGGATCGGCCTCGTCGGTCTGCTTCTCCTGGCGTTGCTGGGGTGGGTGGTCAACGACTCCGGCCCAGTGGTCGCGGCGCTCGTGTTGGTCTACACGGGCCCGTACGTGGCCTTGTTGTTCCTCGCTGGTGGACCGGTGGCGCCGGAGTTGCGTGAGCCGTCCGCCGGGCATGCGGCGACCGCGGTGTCGCCATGAGATTGCTGCTCGCCGCACTCCTCGGGCTGGCCGGAGCGATCGCGGCCTGGAAGGCCGCGGCCCCCAACTTCCGGCAGCCGACCTTCTTGCGCCGCAACTACCGCGATGTCGACGTACCCGTGGGTGCGGGCGTGTTGCTCGCGGTCGCCGCGATCGCGGCGGAAGCGCTGTTGAGCCTCGCCGACACGCTGCAGCGCCATCCTTCCGTCGACCGGCCCGCGCGGCTCATGACCTTGCTGGTGGTGGTCGCGTTTGCGCTGCTCGGCTTGATCGACGACCTCGGCGCGCACGGCGACGACCGTGGTTTCGCCGGACACCTCCGCGCGCTCGCGAAGGGCCGCCTGACGACGGGTGGCATCAAGCTGCTCGGTGGCGGCCTGGTTGCGGTGGTCGCAGCGGCCTCGGCCGGCCAACCCGGGCTCGGACGAGTGCTGGTGGGTGCGGCAGTTATCGCGCTGGCCGCGAATCTCGGCAACTTGTTCGACCGGGCGCCGGGGCGCACCATCAAAGTCGGGTTGGTCGCCGCGATCCCACTGCTCGCGCTGGCCAGCGTCACCGACCGCCACGCGCTCAGCGGCGTCGCCGTGATCGTCGGCGCCGCGGTCGGCCTGCTCGGCTTCGACCTCGGTGAGCAGCTCATGTTGGGCGACGCGGGCTCCAACGTGATCGGTGCCGCGCTCGGCCTCGGGTTCGTGCTCACCACCGGTTTCGTGGCCTGGGTGATCGCCGCGATCGTGCTGGCGCTGCTCAATGCGGCCAGCGAGCGGGTGTCGTTCTCTCGGGTCATCGACCGGGTGGCACCGCTGCGCGCGCTCGACCGGCTCGGCCGGCGCCGTTCCTGACCCCGCGCGCATCCCCGGGCTTCGGGAGGGCACGCGGTATGCTGGTGTCCCGTGGCGAAACACATCTTTGTGACAGGTGGCGTCGCGAGTTCGCTGGGGAAGGGCATCACGGCCTCGTCGTTGGGCCTTTTGCTGAAGGCCAGGGGCCTGCGGGTCACGATGCAGAAGCTCGACCCGTACATCAACGTCGACCCGGGCACCATGAACCCGTTCGAACACGGGGAAGTGTTCGTGACCGACGACGGTGGCGAGACCGATCTCGATCTCGGGCATTACGAGCGGTTCATCGACGAGAACCTCACCCGCGACTCCAACGCCACGACCGGCTCGATCTACTCGGCCGTTCTCGCAGCCGAGCGGCGGGGCGAGTACCTGGGCAAGACCGTCCAAGTGATCCCGCACATCACCGACGAGATCAAGCGGCGGATCAACGCGTTGGCCAAAGGCGACGCAGATGTCGTGATCACCGAAGTCGGCGGCACGGTCGGCGACATCGAGATCCTGCCGTTTCTCGAGGCCATCCGGCAGTTCCGTCTGGATGTCGGGCGTGACAACGTCTGCTACGTACACGTCACGCTCGTGCCGTTCATCGGTCCCTCGGGCGAGCAGAAGACCAAGCCCACGCAGCACTCGGTCACCGAGCTGCGCAGCCGCGGCGTGCAGCCCGACGTGATCGTGTGCCGCAGCGAGGCTCCGATCTCCGCCGACCTCAAGGCGAAGATCTCGAACTTGTGCGACGTGCCCGTCGACGGCGTCGTCAACGCGGCCGACGCGCCCAACCTCTACGCCGTGCCGCTCGCCATGCACGACGAGGGGCTCGACGACACCGTCTGCGACCTGCTCCGGCTCGAGACCGACCCGATCGACACCACCGAGTGGCAAGCGCTCATCCAGCGGGTGGAAGCGGCGGACAAGCCCGTTCGCATCGGCATCATCGGCAAGTACGTCAGCCTGATCGACGCGTACCTGTCCGTGGTCGAGGCCACCAAGCACGGCGGGTTCGCGCTCGGGGCCAAGATCGAGCTCGAGTGGATCCAGGCCGAGGACGTGCCCGACTTGATCCCGAGCGGGCAGCTCCGCGAGCTCGACGGGATGATCATTCCCGGCGGGTTCGGCGAGCGCGGGGTCGAGGGCAAGATCCTCGCGGCGGGCTACGCCCGCGAGCACGACATCCCGTGCCTCGGGCTGTGCCTCGGGTTGCACGCCATGACAGTCGATTTCGCCCGCAACGTGCTCGGTCTCGCCGGTGCCCATTCCACGGAGATGGATCCCCAGACGCCGCATCCCGTCATCGACCTGATGGAATCGCAGCGCGCGGTCACCGACAAGGGCGGCACGATGCGGCTCGGGTCCTATGAGGCCCACCTCACGCCCGGTTCGATCGTGGCTGGTGTGTACGGCAGCGAGGTCGTCCACGAGCGGCACCGCCACCGCTGGGAGGTCAACCTCTCGTACCGCGATGCGTTCGAGGCCGCAGGGCTGCGCTGCTCGGGCATGTCACCCGACGGCCGTCTCGTGGAGTTCATCGAGCTCACCGGCCACCCGTATTGGGTGGCCACGCAGGCACACCCGGAGCTGAAGAGCCGCCCGTTGCGTCCGGCCCCGCTGTTTCGCGAGCTGGTCGCGGCCGCCTTGCGCAGGGCCGAGGGCCGCCACCCGCACCTCTTCGAGATGGGGGACCACGCCCGGTCGGAGAGCGCCGAGTCCGAGGGGGCAGGTGCAGCCCCCGCGGCTTCCGCAACGGCCGGCTCGCCCACAACCGGGGCAGCCGACCCTGGCGCGGCGGCGAGCCGCGCGGGCGACGGCGCAATCGACGCGTCGGTCGCCTGACCATGGCCGGCTTCCGCTGGTCCGAGGAGACCGAACTGCACCGGGGGCACGTGATCTCGCTCGTGCAAGTGGGCGTCGAAGGTCCGGCTGGCGAGCGGTTCGATCGAGACGTCGTGCGCCACCCTGGCGCCGTGTCGGTCGTTCCGCTCCACCAAGACGGCACCGTCACGATGGTCCGCCAATACCGCGTTGCCATCGACGGCGACCTGCTGGAGATCCCGGCTGGCAAGCGCGACGTGGCGGGCGAGCCGGCGCAAATCACGGCGCAGCGCGAATTGGCCGAGGAAGTGGGCCTGCGCGCGGGTCGGCTGGTGAAGCTGGCCGAGTTCTACAACTCGCCGGGCTTTTCCGACGAGTACTCCCACGTCTTCCTCGCGACCGAGCTCGAGGAGGTCCCCAGCGAGGCGCAGGGGATCGAAGAGGAGCACATGACGATCGAGCGGGTGGTCCTCGACGAGGTGCCGGCCATGATCGCCGACGGTCGCATCTGTGACGCCAAGTCGATCATCGGCCTCCTCGCGGCCCGCACCGTGGTCGCGGACGTCCACCGTGGCGACGGTGGGCACGCGGGTGGGGGGTCGTGACCACCGATGCCTGGACCTGGTCGCCCCCGGGTTGCGCTGCCGCTCGAAGTCGAGGAGTACCTGACCTGGCTGCGCGTCGAGCGGGGCCGGTCCGCCAACACCTTGGCCGCGTACCGGCGCGATCTGGTGGCCTACTGGACGTGGCTCGCACGCCAGCAGCGGGCCTTGGCCGAGGTCACCGAAGCCGATGTGACCGGGTACGTCGGCTTCCAGAAGGCGCATGGCCGCGCGCCCTCGTCGGTGAAGCGCTCCTTGGTGGCGGTCCGCTCACTGCACCGGTTCCTCGCCATCGAAGGAGCAGCACCGGCGGATCCGGCCGCCGACGTCGAGGTGCCCCGGGTCCCGCAGGGCCTCCCGAAGGCGCTCAGCGAGGAGGAGATCACCTCGTTGATCGACGCGGTGGCGGGCGAGGGCCCGATCGAGCGCCGCGACCGGGCGATCCTCGAAGTGCTGTACGGCACGGGGCTGCGCATCTCGGAGCTCGTGGGGCTGTCGCTCGGCGACGTGAACCTCGACGACGGGGTGCTGCGCGCGTTCGGGAAGGGAGCCAAAGAACGAGTGGTGCCCATCGGCCGAATGGCCCACGACGCACTCGACGCGTGGTTGTCACCCGGCGGCCGGGCCCTCCTCGAGCCGCGTCGGTGGGCGCGGCGCAGCGATGCGGAGGCGATGTTCCTCAACGCCCGCGGCGGCCGCTTGTCGCGCCAAGGCGCCTGGGGGATCGTGCGCAAGTACGGCGCCAAGGCCGGCGTGACGGGACGGCTCACGCCCCACGTGCTGCGCCACTCGTGCGCGACCCACCTGCTCGACCACGGCGCAGACATCCGAACGGTGCAAGAGCTGCTGGGGCATGCCTCGGTATCGACCACCCAGGTGTACACGAAAGTGTCCACCGAGCGGCTCTGGTCGGTGTACCGGGCCGCGCACCCCCGCGCTCACGGGGGCCGCTGACCGGGCGAGAATCGGGGCCGGTGCGGCCGCGTTCCCGACTACCCTGAGCAGATGACCGTGTCCAGCGACGCCGACGAGATCCGCCGCCAGCTCGAAGACGAGCGCGACGACTTGCAGTCGCGTCTCGACGAGTTGAGCCGGACCGAGGTGGCGGGCAGCGAGGGCCCGCTCGCGTACGACGACAACTTCGCCGACTCTGGCCAGGTTGCGGCCGAGCAGGGCGAGAACCAGGCGTTGGCCGGGCAGCTGCGTGAACAGCTCGACGCCGTCGACAAGGCGCTCGCCCGCCTCGCCGACGGGTCGTACGGACGTTGCGAGGTGTGCGGCGAGCCCATTGCCCCGGCCCGCCTCGAGGCGATGCCGGCCGCGACCACTTGCATCAACCACGCCTGAGAGACCGACCGGAGTCGGGGAGCCGTTGGCGCCGCAACTGTTCCACTTGGCGAAACGGTTCGTCGGCTCGCTGATGGCGACCGATCCACCGCCCGCAGATGACGCGTGGGCGCGACGTCACCTCTTGCCAGGCGAGCAGCAGCTGTGGGCTTCCATGCCGGCCGCCGACCGCAGCCATGCCGTGGGTGTCTCGCAGCGGGTGGCGCGCGCGCTCGGTGCGGCGGCGACCCGCCCGGTGCTCGCGGCTGCGCTGTTGCACGATGTCGGCAAGACGGAGGCGGCGCTCGGTACGTTCGGACGGGCCGTGGCCACGGTGCACGCGGCGCTGGCCGGTCCCCGGCGGGCGGGGTCGTGGCGGTCCGCATCCGGCTGGCGGGGTCGGGTGGGACGCTATGTGGCGCACCCCGAGCTCGGCGCCGTGCTGCTCCGGGCGGCAGGGTCCGACCCGCTGACGGTCGCCTGGGCCGCAGAGCACCAGGGACAGGACCGCAGCGGCGTCGTGCCGGCGGAGGTCGCGGCCGCGCTGGCGGCGGCCGACGACGACTGAGGCCCGGCCCGACGCGACATGCGACCCCCGACACCGCCAGGCCGTTTTTCTGGCACGTCTGCTACACCCTGGGAGCTGCAAGCGACGGGTCGAGTGGGGTGTGCGCAGTGAGCAACGAAGCCGAGGGCGAGGCCCGGGAGATGGAGCGACCGACCACGTCGACGCGCGACGTGGGGGAGACGGCCGCCGCGCTGCAGCGCTGGCTGGCCGGCAAGCTCCCCGAGGGCAGCGACCCGGAGCTTGGCGACGTGGTCGTCCCCGAGGGCAACGGCATGTCATCGGAGACGCTGCTGTTCACGGCGTCGTGGCGCCGCGAGGGCAAGCCCGAGTCGCGGCGCTGCGTCGCCCGTATCGAGCCTCCGGATTCAGCTCACCCGGTGTTTCCGTCGTACGACCTCGATCTCCAGTACCGCGTCATGGACCTGGTCGGGCGAGCGACCGCCGTGCCCGTGCCCGAAGTGATGTGGTTCGAGGGCGACCGATCGGTGCTCGGTGTGCCCTTCTTCGTGATGAGCCGCATCGACGGCGAGGTGCCGCGCGACGTGATGCCGTACACGTTCGGCGACAACTTCGTGGCCGACGGCAGCGACGGCGACCGGGCGGCCCTCCAGCGCTCCGCGATCGCCACCTTGGCCGAGATCCACACACTTCGGCCCCACCAGCACGATCTCGGGTTCCTCGCGTACGACGAGCCCGGCGCATCCGCGCTCGAGCGGCATCTGGCCCATTGGCGGGGTTATCACGAGTGGGTCGTGGCGACGCGCCCCTCGCCGCTCTTGGCCGACTGCTTCCGCTGGCTCGAGGACCACTTTCCCGAGGAGACCGGACCCGACGCGTTGTCATGGGGCGACAGCCGGATCGGCAACATGATGTTCGTCGGGACCGACGTCGTCGCGGTGTTCGACTGGGAGATGGCGGGCATCGCTCCGCCCGAGGTCGACGCCGGCTGGATGTCGTACTTGCACCAGTTCTTCCAAGACCTCACGGTCGATGCCGGGATGCCCGGGCTGCCGGGCATGTTCCAACCGAACGAGGTGCGACGCACGTACCAGGAAGTGTCGGGCCGCGAGTTGCACGATCTGCGCTGGTACGTCGCGTACGCCGCGATCCGTCACGGGGTGATCATGCGGCGGGTCACCGAGCGGTCGATCCTGTTCGGCCAGGCCGAGGTCCCTGACGACCTCGACGACCTGATCATGCACCGCCGGACCCTCGAGGGAATGCTCGACGGTTCGTACTGGGCGACGATGGGATGGTGACGAGGGCGATGGCAATGCGGTCGCGCGGTCGCCGCCAGCCGGTGCTCAGCGGTGTCCGCGGGCGTACCAGGCGAGGGATACGACGACCCACAGCCCGCTGACCGCGGCCGGCAGCGGGTAGCCCTTGTGCAGCCACGCCGCGATCACGGCGATCATGGCGAGCGTGTGCAGCACCATCAGCGCACGGCGTCGCTGGCGGACGACCAGCGGCCACTGCATGATGATGACGACCGCCACCACGTAGCCGAGCGCCAGGGCGAGGGTGTCCCTCACGGCGAGGTCACGCGGGAGGCAGCAGGCCGACGGCGGTGACTGCTCGCTCCAACGTGACCGCCGCCGTCTCCCGTGCGCGGTCCGCCCCATCGACCAGGATCTTGGCCACCACCGCGGGATCGGCGGCCAGCTCGGCGTAGCGCGCCTGGATCGGTCGGAGGTACTCGACCACCGCTTCCGCGACGTCGGTCTTCAAAGGCCCGTACTGCTCGTAGCCCGCAGCCAACTCGTCGGGCTTGCCGCCGCGAACCGCGGCGAGGATCGACAACAAGTTCGACACGCCAGGCTTTGCCGCCGGGTCGTAGCGCACCTCGGTGTCCGTGTCGGTGACCGCGCGGCGGATCTTCTTGGTGATCGAGGCGGGGTCCTCGAGCACTTGGATCGTGCCCGCAGGGCTGTCTTCGGACTTCGACATCTTGCGGCTCGGGTCGCTCAGGTCCATTACGCGTGCGCCTGCGGTGCGGATGACGGCCTTCGGGACCGTGAACACCGGGCCGTAACGGCTGTTGAACCGCTCGGCGAGATCGCGGGTGAGCTCGACGTGCTGACGTTGGTCGTCGCCGACCGGCACTTCCTCGGTGTCGTACAACAAGATGTCGGCCGCCATCAGCGTGGGGTACGTGAGCAGGCCACTCGAGACGAAGGTGGCCGACGCCGACTTGTCCTTGAACTGGGTCATCCGGCGCAGCTCGCCGATCGACGCCGTGCACTGCATCAGCCAGGCCAGGGAGGTGTGCTCGGCGACATGGCTCTGCACGAACAACGTGGCCACTTCGGGGTCGATGCCGACGGCCAGCATCAGCGTGGCGAGCTCGAGCGTGCGCCGTCGCAGCTCCGCCGGGTCGATGGGGCGGGTCAGGGCGTGGAGGTCGACCACGCAGTACACCGCGTCGCGGCTCTGGTCGGCCACCCAGTGGCGCAACGCCCCGAGCAGGCTGCCGAGAGTCGCGTCGCCGGTGGGCTGCATGCCCGAGAACACCCGTGTCATGTCCGGCGATCGTACGCGGCGTGCCGGCGGTGCCCGAACGGGTTCTGCGCGGCGCGGGTGGCGGGGGCCACACGGGCAAGCAGCGGTCGGCGCGTAGCCTGACGGCATGACCGGTCGGCCCCAGGTCGTGATCATCGGCGCCGGCTTCGGCGGCTTGGCCTGCGCGGACCGCCTGGCCGGAGCGTCGTTCGACGTGACCGTGGTCGACCGGAACAACTACTCGACGTTCCAGCCGTTGCTGTACCAGGTCGCGACCGGCGGGCTGAACGCTGCGGACGTCGCGTACCCGGTGCGCAGCGCCCTCCGTCGCCGCCCGCGCGTGCGGTTCCGGTGGGCCGACGTCATCGGCGTGGACTGGTCGGCGCGTTCCTTGTCGGTGCGCGACCTCGGCGCCGCGAGCGGAGCGGTCGAGGCATCGCTGCCGTTTGACCACCTCGTCGTCGCGGCAGGCGGTGCAGCCGAGTTCTTCGGCGTCGAAGGCGCCGCCGAACACGCGCTCCCGCTGTACTCGCTCGGCGGGGCCGTGGGCCTCCGCAACCGCGTGCTGCGCCAGTTCGAGCGTGCCGCGGCGTCGCCCGATCGCCTGGGTGCGGGCACCTTGACCGTTGCGGTGGTCGGTGGGGGACCGACGGGCGTCGAGGTGGCCGGCGCCCTGGCGGAGCTCTTCGAGCGGGTGTTCCCGACCGACTACCCGTCACTGGACTTGGCGAAGGCCCGGGTGGTGTTGGTGGAAGCTGCCGACCTGCTTGCCGCGTTCGGCGAGCCGTCGCGACGCCATGCGCGGGACCGGCTGCTCGCCAAAGGCGTCGAAGTCCGGCTCGGTGTCGGGGTGAAGGCGATCCGCGCCGATGGCCTGGCGCTCGACTCGGGTGAAGATCTGGCAGCCGACACGGTGATCTGGGCGGCGGGCGTGCGGGCGGCCCCGGTCGCCGCGCTGCTCGGGCTCGCCAGCGGCAGGGGCGGCCGGGTGGTGGTCGACGAGCGGCTGCGCGTGCCGGACCACGATCACGTGTGGGCGATCGGCGACGTGGCCGAGATCGCCGCAGGCCCGGCCGGCGCCGGTGTCGGCCACCTGCCGGGGTTGGCCCAAGTCGCGTTGCAAGGTGGCAGGTACGTGGCTGCGTCGATCCTGAACGAAGCTGCTGGTCGCCCGCGCCCGGGGCCGTTCCGCTACCACGACAAGGGGATCATGGCGACGATCGGCCGCCGGGCCGCGGTGGTCGAGCTGCCCTCGGGCCTGCGTCTGTCGGGTGGGATCGCATGGTTGGCTTGGCTCGGCCTGCACCTGGTGTTCCTCACGGGACTGCGCAATCGGGTGTCCGTGCTGGTCAACTGGGCGTGGAACTACGTGTGGTGGAATCCCGCTTCGCGGCTGATCCTCGGCGACGCCACGGGCGAGGGCGATGACGCAGCTCGCAGCGCCGGGCACCCGCCGGAGGGCGAAGGCGGGCCTCTGGCATGACTGCTTTCGCGAACTACAACCGTGCAACTAGCATGTGGTCCATGGCGTACGAGGTCCAGACCGCGGTCTTCGCCGGACCGTTCGACCTGCTGTTGCACCTGATCTTGCGCGAGCAGGTCGATCTGTACGAAGTGTCGCTGGTGCGCATCGTCGATGAGTACCTGGCGGCGCTCGACCAGATGGAAGCCCTCGACCTCGAGATCGCCACCGAGTTCCTGCTCATCGCGGCCACGCTCGTCGAGCTGAAGAGCAAGCGCCTCTTGCCCGGCGCCGGCGACCTCGACCTCGATGACGAGCTGTCGCTGTGGGAGGAGCGCGACTTGCTGCTCGCCCGTCTCGTGGAGTGCAAGACCTTCAAGGACGCGGCGGTCGTGCTCGCCAAGCTGGCCGAAGTTGCCGGGCGGTCCGTGCCGCGCATGGTCGGGCTCGACGAGCGCTTCTTGGACCTCACCCCGGACCTGCTTGCCGGCGTCGGGCCCGAGGATCTCCGCGCGGCCTACCTGCGGGCATCGGCACCGAAGCTGCAACCACGCATCGACCTCGACCACGTCGCCCCGATCCGGGCGAGCGTGACCGACGCGGTCATCGAGCTGGCCGACGAGCTGCCTCGCGTGGGCCAGATCACCTTCCGCTCGCTCACCTCGTCGTTCGCCGAGCGGCTCGAAGTCGTGGTGCGCTTCCTGGCCGTCCTCGAGCTGTACAAGCGGGGCCTGGTCGACCTGCACCAGTCGTCGACCTGTGGCGAGCTGTCGATCCAATGGATCGGCGTGGCCGACGACGACGCCTCGGTGCTCGATCTCGCCACGGTCGACGCGTACGACGGCTGAGGGCATGACCATCGACTTGGGCGACCTGCCCGAGCACGAGACCGAGGCGCTACGGGCGATCGAGGCGCTCGTGATGGTGGCCGAGCAACCGGTCGAGCCGCAGCTGCTCGGCCAGCTGATCGAACTTCCGACCAACCGCATCGAGGAGCTGTGCGCGGCGCTGGCCGAGCGCTACGAAGCGCGTGGGCACGGTTTCCAGCTCGTGCGGGTGGCCGGCGGCTACCGCTTCCAGACCCATCCCGACCTGGCACCGTACGTCGAGCGCTATGTGCTCGAGGGTCAGGGTTCTCGCATGTCCGCCGCCGCGCTCGAGACACTGGCCATCGTGGCCTACAAGCAGCCGCTCTCTCGGGCGCAGGTGTCCGCGATCCGCGGCGTCAACGTCGACGGGGTGATGCGCACGCTCCAACAGCGTGGCTACATCGAGGAAGTGGCCCGCGATCCGGGTCCGGGCCAGGCCGTCTTGTACGGCACCACGAGCGCCTTCCTCGAGCGGCTCGGCATCGACGACGTGTCGGACCTTCCGCCCCTGGCCGGGTTCATCCCCGACGCCGACGTCGTCGAGGCGCTCGAGCACGGCTTGCGCGCCGAGCCTCCGGGTGAGCGGCTCTCGGACGACTCGGACGACGGCGGCGATTCGCCCGGCGGCGAGCCGGAGCGGTGATCCGGGCCGAGGGCGGTGGCGCGGAGCGCCTCCAGAAGGTGCTCGCCCGCGCCGGCCTCGGCAGCCGCCGGGCCTGCGAGGAGCTGATCATCGACGGCCGCGTGAAGGTCAATGGCGAGCTGGCCGAGCTCGGTCGGCGGGTCGATGTCGAGCGTGACCGGATCGAGGTCGACGGGGCGCCCGTGTCCGTGCGGTCCGACGACGTCTACTACCTGCTCAACAAACCCGTCGGCGTGGTCACGACCGCCGACGATCCGCAAGGTCGCCCCAAAGTGGTCGACCTCGTTCCCTCCGAGCCGCGCGTCTTCCCGGTCGGTCGTCTCGACTTCGACACCGAAGGCCTGTTGTTGCTCACCAATGACGGTGAGCTCGCCCACCGGCTCACCCACCCGAGCTTCGGCGTCGAAAAGGAGTACCTCGCGCACGTCGACGGCGACCCGAGCCCGTCCGCCTTGCGTCGGCTGCGCGAAGGGGTCGATCTCGATGACGGGCGCACCGCACCTGCGAAAGTCGGCCACCCGGGCCCCGGCATGGTGCGCTTGGTCATCCACGAAGGCCGCAACCGTCAGGTCCGGCGCATGTGCGAGGCCATCGGGTACCCCGTGGTGCGGTTGGTGCGCACGCGCATCGGCTCGGTCACCGACCCGCGGCTCGCGCCAGGGGAGTGGCGGCTCCTCACCGACGAGGAGCGGCGTTCGCTCGAGCGTGCCACGGCCGGGTTGCCCACGCGACCGGGGCGGATTTGGTCGGGCCAGGAGTGGTCAGGCCCTGAGAACCCGGATCGGGGCGGCGAGGAGGACCGGTAGGGTTCCACGGATGCCGAAGTCCGTCCGAGCGCTCCGTGGGGCCACCACCGTCGATCACGACACGCCTGAGGAGATCGAGAAGCGGGTCGTGGCACTGCTGCGCGAGATGTTCGACCGCAACGGCGTCGACCACGACGACCTGGTCAGCATCTTGTTCACTGCCACTGATGACCTGCACTCGACGTTCCCGGCCACGGCGGCCCGCTCGATCGGGCTCGGCGACGTGCCGTTGATCTGCGCCCGCGAGCTCGACATCGAGGGCGGCAAGGCGCGCTGCATCCGGGTGATGGCCCACCTCGAGACGGAGCGGACCCGCAGCGAGCTGCACCACGTGTACCTCGAAGGTGCCCGTGACCTGCGCGACGATCTCCCAGCCTGACGAGCCACGATCGTGAATCTCGACTTGTCCCGGCGCCACGCCAACATCGTCGGCTGTGGTCTGATCGGCGGCTCGATCGGTCTGGCGCTGCGTGCCCGGGGTTGGCACGTGTCCGGCACCGACCTGGATCCAGCGGTCGCCGGCCGGGCACTGGAACTGGGTGCGCTCGACTCGATCGGGAGCGATCCCGACGCGACCATCACGTTCGTCGCGGCCCCGGTCGGGGCCATCCCGGCCCTGGCGAAGGCCAGCCTCGACACGACGCAGGGCGCGGTCACCGACGTCGGCGGGGTGAAAGCGGGGATCGTCGGCGCCGTCGGCGGGGGACGGTTCATCGGCGGCCACCCAATGGCCGGGTCGGAGCAGCTCGGTGTCGACGGTGCCGATCCCGACCTGTTCCAAGGTGCCGTGTGGGTCCTGACCCCGGTCGCGCACACCGACCCGGAGTGCTACGCCTTGGTGCGCTCGGTGGTGAGCGATCTCGGCGCCGAGGT
The DNA here is from genome assembly GCA_035547835.1 of Acidimicrobiales bacterium. Lineage (NCBI taxonomy): Bacteria > Bacillati > Actinomycetota > Acidimicrobiia > Acidimicrobiales > Acidimicrobiales bacterium. The sequence continues at coordinate 345,973 of DASZTW010000007.1, read as the reverse complement.
GATCGCGCTGGCGCCCGAACGCCACGACGACCTGGTCGCGGTGGTGTCGCACGTGCCGCACCTGACGGCAACCGCGATGATGCGCCTCGCCGCTGCCCGGGCGGAGGAGCACCAACCCCTCTTGCGGCTCGCGGCGGGTGGGTTCCGCGACATGACCCGGATCGCCGCCGGTAGCCCGTCGATCTGGCCGGACATCTGCGCGGAGAACCGCGACGCGATCTGCACCGTGATCGACAGCCTCATCGCCTCGCTGGGTGAGCTGCGCGACACGGTGGCGAGGTCCGACCGCGACGGCCTCCTCCACGCGCTGACGGAAGCCCAGGCGGCACGGCGCAACCTGCCGTCGCGGGTGAGCGATCTCTCCGAGGTGGCCGAGCTGCGGGTGCCGGTGGCCGACCGCGTCGGGGTCATCGCCGAGGTGACCACGCTTGCCACCGAGCTGGGGGTCAACATCGCCGACGTCGACCTCGCCCATTCGAGCGAAGGCGACGCAGGTGTGGTCGTGGTGCTCGTGGACTCGTCGAAAGCGGAAGCTTTCCGCGAGGGCCTCGTCGAGCTCGGGTACCGTCCGGCACTCCGTTCCTTGGAGTAGCCGCCGATGGATCTCGCCGACCCCACCACGCTGCCGGACCCCTACGAGATCCAGCCGTTCGCCGGCCCGATCGACGCCGTGGTCCGTCCGCCTGGTTCGAAGTCGATCACCAACCGGGCGCTGCTGTGCGCCGCATTCGCCCGGGGCACCACGGAGCTGAGCGGTGTGTTGTGGTCGGACGACACCGAGGCCATGGTGGCGGCGCTCCGCACGCTCGGGATCGACATCGAGGGCGCGCCCGGCGACGACCAGGTGGTCGTGCACGGCGGCGGCGGCGAGCTGGCCCCAGGGCCTCGTGCGCTCGACGGACGGTTGTCCGGCACGACGACCCGGTTCGTCGCCTCGGCATTGGCGCTGGGTCGCGGCACGTACCACCTCGATGCCTCGCCCGCGATGCGAGCCCGGCCGCTCGATGCGACGTTCGACGCGCTGACCCAGCTCGGCGCGTCGGTCGCTCCGGTCGGCGCCGACCCCCTGCCTGCCGCGATCACACCTCCGCGGGAGCCTCGGGGTCCCGCCCGCCTCCGCATGGCCGGTGACGCCACGAGCCAGTCGCTATCAGGTGCGCTGCTGGTGGGACCGTGCCTACCCGGTGGTCTGGTGATCGAGCTCACCACGCCGCTGGTGTCCAGGCCGTACGTCGAGCTCACGCTGGCCGTGATGCGAGCGTTCGGCGCCGAGGTGAACGAGGAACCGGGCGCTCGCTACGTGGTGGCGCCGGGCGGCTACGCGGGCTCGTCCACCGGCAAGTACGACATCGAGCCCGACGCCACCGCGGCCTCGTACTTGTGGTCGGCGGCCGCGCTCACGCGCGGGCGAGTCGTGGTCGAGGGGCTCGGATCGTCGTCGCTGCAGGGCGACGTCGGCTTTGCCGACGTGCTCGGCGCCATGGGCGCCACGGTGGAACGCGAGGGTGGATCCACTGCGGTCTCGCTCGGTGGCGATCTGGCCGGCATCGAAGTCGACATCGGTTCCATGTCGGACACCGCGCAGACACTGGCCGTCGTCGCGGTGCACGCCACCGGTCCCACCCGGATGGACGGCATTGGATTCATCCGTCGCAAGGAGACGGACCGGATCGGCGCGGTCGTGGCGGAGCTGGGGCGCCTTGGTATCACCGCGCACGAGCACGACGACGGATTCACGGTCGAGCCGGGCACGCCGCGACCTGGGGTGGTGCGTACGTACGACGATCACCGCATGGCGATGTCCTTCGCGTTGCTGGGCCTGGTCAGCCCGGGGATCGAGATCGCGGATCCGGGGTGTGTGGCCAAGACGTTCCCCGAGTACTTCGCGGTCCTCGAGTCGCTACGGCCGCCAGGTAGGCTCACGGCCCGATGACCGTCATCTGCATCGACGGCCCCGCCGGGTCGGGGAAGTCGACCGTGGCCAAGGCGGTCGCCGCTCGGCTCGACCTCGCGTACCTGGACACCGGCGCCATGTACCGATCGGTCACGTTCGCGGTCCTGCGGAGAGGCATGGACCCTGCCGACGCCGACGATGTCGCCGCCGTGGCCGAGCAGGTCGAGTTCGACGTGGGCCCCGATCGCGTCACCGTCGAAGGCGTCGACGCAACCACTGCGATCCGGGGACCCGAAGTGACCCGCGCCGTGAGCGCGGTGGCCTCCAACCCGCGAGTGCGCAAAGAGATGCGTCGGCGCCAGCGTGAGTGGATGGCAAGCAAGGGGGGCGGCGTGGCCGAGGGTCGCGACATCGGGTCGGTCGTGTTCCCCGACGCCGATCTGAAGGTGTTTCTCACGGCCGACGCTGGCGTCCGCGCGGCGCGGCGTGCCGGTGAGGTCCGCGACTTGGAGTACGAGACGGTGGCCGCAGATCTCGCTCGCCGCGACGCGCTCGACGAAGGCCGCACCGACTCACCGACCTCCGTCGCCCCCGACGCGGTCGTCATCGACACCACCGACCTCGACGTCGGCGGCGTCGTCGACGCGGTCGTGCGGTTGCTGCCGTGAGCGAGCCGGAGGGCGAGCTCGGCCGGCGTGCGCGACGGGTGCACCAGTCCCGGCCCGCCGACACACCGCCGTCCCGCGGCGAGATGCGGTTCTACACCTTCATCCGGCGCCTGATCTTCGGGCTCTGCCGGCTGTGGTTCCGGCTCGAGATCCGTGGCAGGGAGCACCTTCCCGAGGGGCCGTTCGTACTCGCCCCGATCCACCGGTCGAACCTCGACTTCGCGCTGGTGTCGAGCGTGGTCACCCGCCGCATGCGGTTCCTGGCCAAGGACACGATCTGGAAGGGCGCGTGGGGGCGAATCTGGGATGCGCTGGGTGCCATCCCGGTGCACCGTGGCACACCCGATCGCGACTCACTGAAGGCCTGCGTGGCGGTCGTCGGGGCGGGTGAGCCGCTGGTGCTGTTCCCCGAGGGCACCCGTCAGACCGGTCCGCGCATCCACGAGTGCTTCGACGGAGCGGCCTTCGTGCAGGCCCGCACGGGTGTGCCGATCGTGCCGGTCGGCATCGGCGGTTCCGAAGCGGCGATGCCGAAAGGGTCCAAGTTCCCCAAGCCGCGGCGAGTCGTGGTGGTGATCGGACCGCCGCTGTCCGCGCCCGAGCGCGCGGCGTCGGGCGTGGTGCGCCGCTCATCGGTGCGCCGGCAGACCGAGCTGCTCGCCGCAGCGGTGCAAGCACAGTTCGACGAGGCACAAGCGCTGGCCGGCACGCCGAACACGCCGGAGTCCTAGTGGTGCGTCCCTTGGTCAGTGGAACGTGGTGCCGTGCAGCAGCACGCCGAAGAAGACGGCGGCCAGGGCCGTGAGGCCACCGACCGCTCCGCCGATGGCGAGCGCCTTGCGGTTCGAGGTGCCGGCGTGGACACCCGCCGAGATCCCCGATGCGGCCACGATGACCAGCTTCACGAACAGCGTCGTCCACCAGGCGGTGTCACCTTTGTGCAGGTCGGCTTGCACCGCAACGTTCCAGATGCCTGTCGCGATCAGCGCCGCGAATGCCGGCCAGGCGATGCGCTGAAATGCCCGGGCCGCGGCCTTGGTGGCGTCGGGCCCGAGCTTGCGCATGGCGGGCACCATGCCGGCCAGCGTGATCTGCCCTCCGACCCACACGGTGGCGGCGAGCACGTGGATGAAGACGCGTACGGTCCCGACGTGGATGTCCAACATGGCGCCGGCCGCAGTGGCGAGCTCAAGTGAGGCTCGCGAGCACATCGCTCGCGTGCACGGATCGGTCGTTCAACGCCGGCCGGTCGGGGACCGATCCGCCGAGTGTGAACGTGGCGATTGCATCGATCCCCCCGATGAGCTCGCGGAGGTTGCGCGGCGGCGGGAAGTACTCCTCCTCGTCACGCAAGCGCACTTCTTCGACGCCGTTGGTCGGCGCCAGGCGATCGATCACGGCTTGCACGACCTGCTCGGGGGCCGATGCGCCGGCGGTGACACCGACGGTGCCCGACAAATCGTCGGGAAGCTCCTCAGGGCCGTTGATCCGCAGCACTCGGGGGCAGCCGGCCTCGCGGGCGAGCTTCTCGAGCGCCCTCGTGTTCGAGGAGTTGGCCGAGCCGATGACGACCACGGCATCACAGTGGTGAGCGATCTCGTCGAGCGCGGCTTGGCGGTTGGTGGTGGCGAAGCACAAGTCGCTGCGGTTCGGCATCCACAGTTGCGGGAAGCGGTCGTTGGCCGCGCTGGCGATGCCCGCCCAGTCCCGGTGGCTGAGCGTGGTCTGCGCGACCAGGGCCACCGGTGTCTCGCTTTCGAACTCCGGTAGCGCCTCGACCTCGGCGAGGGTCTCGACGCGGTGGATGGCCTCGGGTGCCTCGGCGATCGTGCCCTCGGCTTCTTCGTGCCCTTCGTGGGCCACGTACACGATCTGGTAGCCCTTGCTCGCACGGGTCTTGACCTCGTGGTGCACCTTGGTGACCAGCGGGCACACGGCGTCGACCACGTAGCCGCCGGCAGCGCGGGCCGCTTCGACGACTTCGGGCGCCGAGCCGTGCGCCGAGAGCATCACGGGCCGGCCGGCGGGTACCTCGCTGATGTCGTCGACGAACACCACGCCCAAGTCGCGGAAGTGCTGCACCACCAGCTGGTTGTGGACGATCTCGTGGTAGCAGTACACGGGCGGGTCGAACGCCCGGACCATCCACGCCAGGGCCTTGATGGCCATCTCCACGCCGGCGCAAAAGCCGCGGGGTGCGGCCAGCAGCACGAGGTCGACATCGGTCACGGCCCTCCACGGTAACGGCGGTCTCAGCCACTTCGCGATTCGGCGATGCGGGCCGGTACCCTTGACGGATGCCCGCGCCCAGCATCGTCGCCGTCGCGGACGGGTCCGCGGCCGCGCGCGCTGGTCTGGCCGTTGGCGACGAGGTCCTCGGCGTCGAGGGCACCAGCCCACGTGACGTGCTCGAGTGGCATCAGCTCGTCGACCGGGCCGACCCCGAACTCGAGATCCGTCGCGGCGGGGTCGATTACACGCTGGTGGTGCCCAAGCCGGAAGGCGAGCCGCTCGGCGCCGAGGTCCACTCCGCCGTGTTCGACCAGGTCCGCACGTGCGACAACCACTGCGAGTTCTGCTTCATCTACCAGCTGCCGAAAGGCTTGCGGCGCAGCTTGTACTTGAAGGACGACGACTACCGGCTGAGCTTCCTGTACGGGAACTTCACCACGCTGACCCGCTTCACCGAGGCCGATCTCGAACGGGTGGTCAGCGAAGGTCTGTCGCCGCTGCACGTGAGCATCCACGCCACCGACCCCGACGTGCGTTCGATGATGCTGCGCAACCGCCGCGGCGCCACGAGCCTTCGGTGGCTGCGTGCGCTGCTCGACGCCGGCGTGGAGGTGCACGGCCAGATCGTCTGCTGCCCGGGCTTGAACGACGGCTCGGTCCTCGACGACACGTTGAGCGGCGTCTTGGACCAGTACCCGGAGCTCGCGACGTTGTGCGTGGTGCCTCTCGGCGTGAGCCGCTTCAACCCCGAGACACGCATGCGGCCGCACACCCGCGACGAGGCGGCGGCTGTCGTGCAGACGGTCCACGACTGGCAAGACGTGTACTTCCGAGCGCTCGGTCGACGGCTGGTGTTCGCCGCCGACGAGTACTACCTGCTGGCCGACCAGCCCTTTCCCTCCGCCGAGACATACGAAGGCTTTCCGATGCACGAGGACGGCGTCGGGATGGCCCGCACGTTCGAAGCGGAGTTCCTGGGCCGGGTCGAGCGCGCCACGGGCGTGCAGACGGGCTTCTTCCACTCGGTCGACGGTGCCCCCGCCGAGGGCTACCGGGCCGCCAGGACCTGCGGCGATGACAGGGCAGTCGAGGGGCTGCGCATCGGCCCGCGGCCCGGCGCGCCGCTCGCGATCCTCACCGGTCCGTACGGCGCCCGCATCCTCGGCCCGCTGATCGACGGCCTCGACCGCGCCGACTTACGGGTCGTGGCCATCGACAACCGGTACTTCGGCGGCAACACCGGCGTGGCGGGCCTGATGGTCGGCGACGACATCGCCCGGGTGTTGGCCGACCAACCGGCCGGTCACCGGTACGTGTTGCCCGACGTCTGCCTCACCGGTGGGCGCTTCCTCGACGGCACCACGCCTGCCGATCTCCCACGGCCGGTCGAGGTCGTGCCCACCGACGGCATCGCGCTGCGCCGCCTGCTGCAACCGGGCTGGACACCCGGCGATGCCTGACCAGCGCGTCCCGGTCGTCGCGATCGTCGGCCGCCCCAACGTCGGCAAGTCCACCTTGATGAACCGGGTGGTCGGCCGACGCGAGGCGATCGTCGAGGAACGACCTGGCGTCACCCGTGACCGCAAAGAGGTCGAGGCCGAGTGGAACGGCCGCGACTTCGTCCTCGTCGACACGGGCGGGTGGCTGCCCGGCGGCGACCACCTCGACGCCAAGGTGTCCCAGCAGTCCGAGCGGGCGGTGCTCGACGCCGACGTGGTGCTGTTCGTGGTCGATGCGTCCATCGGCGTCACCGAAGAAGACGACCGTGCAGCGTCGATGGTGCGTCGGAGCGGCAAACGGGTCCTGTTGCTGGTCAACAAAGTCGACGACACGAACCGCGAACCGCTGATCTGGGACTTCGTGCGCCTCGGGCTCGGCGAGCCGGTGGCGGTCAGTGCGCTGCACGGCCGGGGCACCGGCGACGCGCTCGACGCCCTCGTCGCGCTGCTGCCCGCGCCTGTCGAGGCGCCCGAGCCCGCTGCCGACGGCGAGGCGGCTCGCCGCGCTCGCGACGTCTTGTCGGTGGCGCTGGTCGGGCGCCCCAACGTCGGGAAGTCCACGCTGTTCAACCGGCTCATCGGCGACGAGCGGTCCGTGGTGCACGACATGCCCGGCACCACCCGCGACACGATCGACACGGTCATCGAGACCCCGGGCGGTCCGTTGCGGTTCGTGGACACGGCGGGGATGCGTCGCCGGAGCCGCATCGACCAGGGCACCGAGTACTTCTCGCTGGTCCGGGCCTTGCAGGCCGTCGACTCCGCCGACGTCGCCTTGTTGTTGATCGACGCCACCGAAGGCGTCACCCACCAGGACCAACGGCTGGCGGAACGGGTCGAGGGTGCGGGTTGCCCGGTGATCGTCGTGCTGAACAAGTGGGAGCTGCTCGACGCCGAGGCACGGGCGCTGGTCCAAGCCGACGTCGAGCGCAAGCTCGCGTTCCTGGGACGGGCGGTGGTGGTGAAGACCAGCGCGCTCTCGGGCAAAGGGGTGCACAAAGTGCTGCCTGCGCTGTCAGGCGTGGTCGACGAGTACCGGCGGCGCATCCCCACCCGGCAGGTCAACGAGGTGATCACGCTCGCCCAACAAGCCCACCCGGCTCCTGGCGGAGCGCGGGTGCTGTACGCCACACAGGGCGCCACCGACCCGCCCACCTTCACGCTCTTCGCCAACCGGGAGCTGCCCCGGACGTACCTCCGGTTCCTCGAGAACCGCATCCGCGACGCGTTCGACCTCGGCCAGACGCCGATCAAGTTGCGGGTCCGCAAGCGCACCGACTGACCAGCCCCGCCGACCAGGGCAGGCCAACCAGCCCCGCCCACCACCTCGGGCCGGCACAACCCACCCTGCGGTGAGCAGTTGGGGTCACGGGGGCGCCCTGGGCACGCAACGCTCGGGGCCGGGGGCGGTCTCGTGCCGGCGGTAGCATGGACGGCCTCATGGTGGAACGCCTGATCTTGGCGGCGGTGGCCGTCTCGTGCCTGGCCGCGGTCTTGGTCTGGGGCCGATCCGCCCGCCAGCACCACCGCACGTGGCGCCGCATCGAAGGCGACTTCGGTCCGGCTGCCGAGCCCACGGTGCTCGCGAGGTCGTCGTTCCGCAAGGAGCTGCACGCGACCCTGTTGTACGGCGCCTTGGCGATCTCGTTCGGCATCGGCGCCATCGCCTTGCACCGCTGGACGGTGTCGACGTTCGTGCTCGTCCTGGTGCCCGTGGCGGTCTCGTTGGTGTTCGCCCGCGACTTCGTGCGGGCGGCGCGGCTGTCAGAGGACCGCCTCACGCTCGAGCGGCGCGCCGAAGAGGTCCTGACCCAAGAAGACCTCGCCCCCCGAAGGTGGGCCGCCCGCCTGGCCCCTGAGGAGCTGCCGGTCATCGACGGGTTCGCGATCGGGCGGGTGTACCAGCCGGGCACCGGGATGATGGCCGGCGACTTCTACGACGTGCTGCGCCTGGCCCCGAGCCGCGTGGCAGCGGTGATCGGCGACGTCACCGGGCACGGCATCGACTCGTCGATCACGGCCTTTCAGGCCAAGCACCTGCTGCGCGTGTTCCTGCGCCAGTACCGCGACCCGGCGCAGGCGCTCGAGGAGCTCAACCGCCAGCTGTTCACGTTGGAGCGGGGTGAGGAGTTCATCTCGTGCGCCGTCGTGGTGTTCGACATCACGGCTGGCACGTTGCGCTACGCGTCGGCCGGCCATCCCGCCGCGTGGCTCTGGCACGACCGCGAGGTGCGCCCGCTCCGCTCGACGGGCCCGCTGCTCATGCTCGACCCGGACGGCACGTTCTACAGCCGTGAGATCCCGTTGGAGCCCGGCGACACCACCCTCATGTACACCGATGGGCTCTCCGAGGCCCGCGACGGCGACCAGTTCTTCGGGGAGGAGCGGATCGCCAACACGTTGCGTCGCGACCCCGGAGCCGAGCCGCAAGTGCTGTGCAAGTCGCTGCTCGAAGCTGCCAAGGACTTCTCCAGCGCGGCGCTGAGCGACGACGTGGCGATCATGGTCGTGCGCCGCTCATGAGCACCGACGCGGGCACCAGCGCACAAGTCGGCGGCTCGCACCGCGACCGGTCCTTCGCCGACGCGGCCGATCGCGCGCGGCGCGGCAACTTGGAGCGCGGCGCGGCGAAACTCGAGCTCCAGCACAAGCTGTTCGTCCGCGACCGTCTCGACTTGCTGGTCGACCCCGGGTCCTTCGTCGAGGACGCACTGCTCGCCAATGCCACCGCGCAGGACCTGCCGGCCGACGGCGTGGTGACCGGCGTGGGCCGCATCGAGGGGCGCCCGGTGTGCGTGATGGCCAACGATCCCACCGTGAAGGCCGGGTCCTGGGGCGCACGCACGGTCGAGAAGATCGTCCGTCTCACCGAGCACGCGCTGCGACACGAGCTGCCGATCTTCTGGCTCGTCGACTCGGCTGGCGCCCGGATCACCGACCAGGTGCAGCTGTTCCCGGGGCGTCGCGGTGCCGGGCGGATCTTCTACAACCAAGTGAAGCTCAGCGGGCGGGTGCCGCAGGTGTGCTGCTTGTTCGGACCGTCGGCGGCCGGCGGCGCGTACATCCCGAGCTTCTGCGACATCGTGATCATGGTCGAGGGCAACGCGTCGATGTACCTCGGCTCGCCCCGGATGGCGCAGATGGTGATCGGTGAGCACACCACGCTCGAGGAGATGGGCGGCGCCCGGATGCACGCCACCGTGTCGGGGTGCGGCGACAACTTGGCGGTCGATGACGCCGACGCGATCGCGCAGGCCCGAGCGTGGTTCACGTACTTCCCGCAGTCGTGGCGGGAGCGCCCGCCGGAGTACGCATCGGTTGGGCCCGCGCGCTCCTTCGACACCGACCTCGTGCCGGTCGAGGAGCAGGTCGCGTACGACATGCACCAGGTGATCGACGCGCTCGTCGACGCCGAGAGCTTCTTCGAGTTGAAGGCGTTGTTCGCGCCGGAGTTGATCTGCGGCCTCGGCTTGCTCGACGGCCGCCCCGTCGGCGTCGTGGCGAACAACCCGGCGACGAAAGGCGGGGTGCTGTTCGTCGACTCGGCCGACAAAGCCGCGCGCTTCATCTGGTGTTGCGACGCGTTCAACATCCCGCTGCTGTTCCTCGCCGACGTGCCCGGCTTCATGGTCGGGACGCAAGTGGAGCGCGAGGGCATCATCCGTCACGGCGCCAAGATGGTCACGGCCGTGAGCGAGGCGACGGTGCCCAAGGTGTGCGTCGTGGTCCGCAAGGCGTACGGCGCCGGGTTGTACGCCATGGCCGGGCCTGCGTTCGAGCCCGAAGCCACCATCGCGCTGCCGACCGCGAAGATCGCGGTGATGGGCCCCGAAGCGGCGATCAACGCCGTGTACGCCAACAAGATCGAGGCGATCGACGACCCCGACGAACGGGCCGCCTTCGTGTCGGAGCAGCGCGCGATCTACGAGGAGGACGTCGACTTGTTGCGGCTCGCCTCCGATCTCATCATCGATGCCGTGGTCCAGCCCGCCGACCTCCGCGACGAGCTGATCCGCCGCTTCGAGCTGGCGGCCGGCAAGGACCGCCACTTCTCCGACCGCCGTCACGGCGTCCCACCTGTATGACCACGGCGCGCATGACCGAGGCGCTGCCGACCTCCGTCGACCTCCGCGAGGTCGGCCCTCGCGACGGCCTCCAACCCGAGCGGCCCGTGACCGTCGACCAACGGGTTGCGTTGATCGATGCCTTGGTCGGGGCCGGCGCCACCCACGTCGAAGCCGTGGCGTTCGTGTCGCCCCGTGTGGTGCCCGCGATGGCAGGCGCGGCGGAGGTGCTGGCGCGCATCGCCCGCCCCGAGGGCGTTCGCATCGCCGCCCTGGTGCCGAACGTGCGTGGCGCGGAGTTGGCGCTGGCCGAACAGGTCGACGAGCTCACGGTCACCATCTCGGCGTCCCCTGCCTACAACGAGCGCAACGTCCACATGACGCCCGAGGAGTCCGAGGTGGTGGTGGGGGAGATCGCGGGGCTCGCCGCCGGCTCGTCGGTCCCGGTCGACGCGGTGGTCTCGTGCGCGTTCGGGTCGCCGTACGAGGGCGATCTGCCCCCTGCGCAGGTCGCCGAGCTCGGCAGCCGTCTCCTGGCTGCGGGCTGTGCCTGCGTCACGTACGCCGACACCACTGGCATGGCCACGCCGCGTCGGGTACACGAGCTGCTCGATCGCACCGGATCCGACGTCGGCCTCCACTTGCACGACACCCGGGGCACGGGACTGGTGAACGCGTACGCGGGGCTGCTGCGCGGGGTTCGCCGCTTCGACACGTCGGTCGGGGGGCTCGGCGGGTCGCCGTTCGCAGCCGGGGCCACCGGCAACGTCGCCACCGAGGAGCTGGTCGCCCTGCTCGACGACTTGGGAGTGGCGTCGGGGTTCGACATCGAGCGTCTGTGCGACGCGGCCTCGTTCGCTGGCGAGCTCCTCGGCCACCCCGTGCCCAGCCGGGTGGCGGTCGCGGGCCCTCGCACCCGCCTGGTCACGGCGCAGCACGGCTGAGCCACCATGCCCTGGTGCGACGGTTGCAACCGCTTCTACGACGCCGACTCGGTCACCCCGGCAGGGACGTGCCCCACCTGCGGTGAGCACCTCGATCGGCCGGGCCCTGCCGATCGGGCCGGCGACGGCGACGATGCGAAACGCCCGGTCCCTTGGCACTTCTGGGTCCTCGTCGTCGCGCTCGTCATCTACCTCGGCTGGCGCCTCGTGCAGGGGATCGGTTGGCTCAGCCACCACTTGTGAGGCGGTAAGGTGACCGCCTCACCTCGGGCTGTGGCGCAGTTTGGTTAGCGCGCTTGACTGGGGGTCAAGAGGTCGGAGGTTCGAATCCTCTCAGCCCGACCACACGCAGGTCAGAGCCGGTCCGCAGGGGCCGGCTCTCGCCATTTCGGGCACGGTCGATCCGCGACGGCGCCGTGGCGCGGACATCCCACCTGGTCGGCGCGCCCTGCCGATAGCGTCTCGGGACGAGACGGGTGAGTGCCGGGCGGTCCGGGCCCCGGAGGGACCATTGCCACACACGACACCGCAACGCAGCCTGGACGGTCGCCTCGTCATCGTGCGCGTCATCTCGGTGGCCACCGTCTCGCTGGGCCTCGTCGTCGCGACGGCGGGGGAGCGGCAGTGGGCCTCTGTCCCCCTTGTCGCCCGGCTGGCCGTGCCGACCTCGCTCACCGACCATCGGCTCGCGGCGATGATCATCGGCATCCAGTTCGTGGTGCTCGGTCGCGGCGTGCTGCTCCAGCGCTGGCTGGCACATCGGGCCCTCGCGGTCGTGGTCTTCGTCGGCGCGCTGGTGAACGCCGTCGGCTCGCATCCACACCGGGTGCTCGCCCTCACCGGTCTCGCGATCGGCGTGGTGCTGGTGGCCACACGCGACGCGAGCCCCGTGGAGCCGGATGCAGGTCGGGTGCAGCCGGCACTGGTCGCGGCGCTCGGCATCGTCGTCACGATGGCCGGCGCCACCACCGCGTGGGTTTGGTGGCGCCACCCCGCCACGGGGGGACGCCCGGCCCTCGGGCATGCGGTCCGGGCGGCAGGGGGTGCACTCGTGGGCGCCGACGGCGGGCTCACGCACCTGGCGGGCGGAACGGGGCGCTTGGGTGACCTGCTGTTGGCCAGCACTGCACTGATCGTGTTGGCGGTGTCGGTGGTGATCTTGGCGCCACACGCGGGACCCGAGGTCGACGCGGCCGACTGGCGTCAGGCGGAGGCCCTGGCTGGCGCGCCGAGCGCCGACGGTCTCACTCCGTTCGCGCTCCGCCACGACAAGGTGTATGCGTTCAGTCCCGACGGCCGGGCGGCCATCGGCTACCGGGTGGTGTCGGGCGTCGCCTTGTTCGGCGGCGACCCGGTCGGCGATCCCGCGGCCTTCGACGAGGCCGTCGAGTCGTTCCTCGAGAAGTGCCACGAGAGCGGCTGGCGTCCGGCTGGCATCGGAGCCCGCGGCGACCGTGCCCACCTGTGGCGCGCTCGAGGGCTGGTCACCATCGGGATCGGCGACGAAGCCGCCGTCGACCCTCGGGAGTTCCGCCTCGACACGCCCCGGATGCGCAACGTACGCCAAGCGGTGCAACGGTCCCGCAACTTCGGCGTCACCACCGAGATCCGCCGCGAGGGCGAGGTGCCGTCGGCCGAGCGGGCCGGGCTCCTGGCGCTTGCCCACCGTTTGTGGGGTGGGGAAGGAGAGCGGGGCTTTTCGATGAACCTCGACCACGTGCTCACCGGCGACTGGCCTGAGTGCGTGGTCGTGACCGCTCGCGATGCCGACGGGAACGCGGTCGGTTTCCAACGGTTCGCGCCGACGGGTGGTGGACGGGTGCTGTCGCTCGACACCATGGTCCGGTCGCACGACGCTCCGAACGGCGTGAACGAGCGGATGATCGTCGACGTCATCGAGTGGGCGCGGGCTCGGGGCACCACCTGGGTGTCGATGAACTTCGCGGCGTTCCGCACGTTGTTCGAGACCGAGGATCGCACGATCGTGGAGCGAGTCGGCTACTGGGGCGCCCATCGTCTGGACCGCTACATCAAGGTCGAGTCGTTGTACCGGTTCAACAACAAGTTCCGGCCCGAGTGGGTCCCTCGCAGTGTGGTGCTGCGATCCTGGGTCGACCTCGGCTGGGTGGCGCTGGCGGCCGTGCAGGCCGAGTTCGGCCTCGAGATCCCGTTCGGCTCCGCCGCACTGGCCCGCCGCTCCCGAGAGATCCTTCGCTCGCTGCCGCGGGCTGGTCGATAACGTCGGGCCGATGTGTGGACGATTCGTCTCGGCGGCGCCACCTGACGAGCTCGCCCAGTACTTCTCCGCGCAGCTGGTGGCGGAGCGCGCCCTCGAACCCAGCTACAACGTCGCGCCCACCCGGGACGTCTACGTGGTCACGAGCGACGGCGAGGCCCGCCATCTCGATGCGTTCCACTGGGGGCTCGTGCCGCCGTGGGCGAAGGACCCGTCGGCCGGCAACCGCATGATCAATGCCCGCGCCGAGACGCTCGCCGACAAGCCCGTCTACCGCAAGGCCTTCGCCAAGCGCCGCTGCCTGATCCCCGCCACGGGCTTTTACGAGTGGAAGAAGATCCCGGGTCAGCGCACCAAGCAGCCGATGTTCATCGAGCGGTCCGACGGTGAGCCACTTGCGTTCGCGGGCCTGTGGGAGCGGTGGGCCCCGAAGAAGGCCGACGGCAGCTACGACGAGTCGGCGCGGCTGCGGTCGACCACGATCATCACGTGTGCGCCCAACGAGACCATGGCGCCCATCCACGACCGCATGCCCGTGATCCTTCCGGCCACGGCGTGGGACCGCTGGCTCGACCCCACCTTCGACGACCTCGAGGCGCTCGGTCAGTTCCTGGTGCCGGCCCCACCGGCGCTGCTGGTGGTGCACCCGGTGTCGACGCAAGTCAACAACGTGCGCAACGACGGCGCCGAGCTCATCGACGCCGTCTGACGTTCCCGTTCCGCGCGTGACTTGCGACCGCGACGGTGGGATCTTCTGCGCGGACGCGGGTGTGGCGACCGCGACGGTGGGATCTTCCGCGCGGAAGCGGATGTGGCGACCGCGACGGTGTCAGGTGTCGGCGACCTCGGGGCGTCCGGCCGCCCGCAGGGCCGCACGGAGCTGATCGGCGGCCTTGTCGAGCGCCTCGGGTGCCACGGCCGCGTCGGCGTTGGCGAAGCTCAGCTGGGACTCCGAGTGGAACGGCACCGCGTGCACGTGGACGTGGGGGACTTCGAGCCCTGCGATGATCACCCCCACGCGCGCGGGCCGGAACGCGGCCATCTGGGCACGCCCGACGTGTTGCGTGACGGCCATGAGGTGCGCCACCGCCTCGGGATCGAGGTCGAGCCAGTGGTCGATCTCGCGTCGAGGCACGACGAGCGTGTGACCGGGCGCGAGCGGCGCGATGGTGAGGAACGCCACGCACTGCTCGTCGCGCCAGACGAACCGGCCGGGGAGCTCCCCGTCGATGATGCGGGTGAAGATCGTCGTCATACGGTTTCGGATCGTAGGCTGCCGGCCCGTGGAGCAAGCGACCGCCCTCGACCCGGCCGCCGCGGGCGAGGACCGCATCCTCACCGTCCCGAACTTGATCACGTTCGGGCGGCTGTGCTGCCTGCCGATCTTCTTGTACTTGCTGTTCGGGCGTGACAACCGTGCGGCGGCCGGCTGGCTGCTGGCGGTGCTCGGCATCACCGACTTCGCCGACGGCTACATCGCCCGACACTTCGACCAAGTGTCGACGCTGGGCAAGATCATCGACCCGGTGGCCGACCGCCTGCTGTTCTTCGTAGGGATCAGCGCGATCCTCGTCGACGGCTCGGCGCCGCTGTGGATCGGCATCCTCGTGCTCGCGAGGGAGGCCGCGGTGTCACTGGCCACCTTGGCGCTGGCGGCCCGCGGCGCGCGCCGCATCGACGTCATCTGGTTCGGCAAAGCCGGTACGTTCGCCCTGATGATGGCGTTCCCGTCGTTCCTCGGCAGCCACAGCAGCCTCAGCTATGCCGATGCACTCGGCGTGCTCGCGTGGTGCACGGCCATCCCCGGATTGGTGCTCAGCTACCTCGCTGCGCTGATGTATATCCCACTGGGCCGCAAGGCCCTGGCCGAAGGACGAGCCGCGACTCCATAGGGGGAGAGATGGCAGACCAGATCCCGTTGGTCGACTACCTGGTGCTGGGGGACCAGCCGCACCTCGTGGCTCACGAGTGCACGTCGTGCGGCGCCCGGTACTTCGACCGGCGGAACGCGTGCGCCTCGTGCGAAGGCGACCAGTTCAAGACCGTCGACGTGAGCACGGACGGCGAGGTGCTCGCCTACACGATCGTGGCGTTCGCCGCACCGGGCGTTCCCGTTCCCTATGTGGCGGCCTTGGTCGACTGCGACGGGACGAAGGTTCGCGGCAACCTGCTCAACGTGGAGCCCGACCCCGAGCACGTGTCGCTCGGGATGAGGGTCAAGCTGACCACGACGCTGGTCGGCACCGACAGCGCAGGCACGGAAGCGATCGGCTACGGCTTCGAGCCGGCGGCCTGAAGGGAGCATGACGATGGCTGAAGACGTCTGGATCCTCGGGATCCACATGACCAAGTTCGGCAAGCACCCCGAGCTCGACACCGTCGACCTCGCTGCGGAAGCCGCCCGTGCCGCGCTGGCCGATGGTGGCGTGACCATGAAGCAGATGGGCGTGCTCGCCGCAGGGAACCTGATGGCGGCCGGCGGTGGCATCGGCCAGCAACTCCAAAAGCAGATCGGCCAGACCGGCATCCCCGTGTACAACGTGGCGAACGCGTGCGCCACGGGCGCGACGGCGCTGCGCACGGCGATCATGGCGATCAAGGCCGGCGAGTGCGACATGGGCCTCGCGGTCGGTGTCGAGAAGCTCGCGGGCGCAGGCTTGTTGGCCGGCGGCAGCCGCAAGGCGGACAGCGACACCTGGGAGCCGCACGGTCGGCTTGGTGCGGTGGCCCCCATCGACGGTCGCATCGGCACCGAGACCATGCCCGGTGTGTTCGCGCAGATCGGCATGGAGTACGGCCACAAGTACGGCGGCACGAGCTTCGAGCTGTTCGCCCGCATCAGCGAGAAGAACCACCTGCACAGCACGCTGAACCCGCTGGCGGCTTACAACAAGAAGATGACGCTCGAGCAGATCATGGGCGACGTGATGATCGCTTACCCGAACACCCGGCCGATGTGCTCGGCCAACTGCGACGGCGCGGCGGCAGCGGTGGTGATCAGCGACTCGGCGCTCAAGAAGCTCTCGAAGGAGCAGCAGCGACGTGCCGTGAAGGTGTCCGCGTCGATCCTCACCTCGGACCCTTGGTCCGACGGATGCCAGATCCTGCCCGACGTCAACACGCTCACGAAGCTGGCCGCCAAGCAGGCGTACGAGCAGGCGGGCGTCGGCCCCGAAGACCTCAATCTCGTCGAGTTGCACGACTGCTTCGCGACCGCCGAGCTCGTCCATTACGACAACCTCGGGCTCTGCGAGGAGGGCGGCGCGGTCGACTTCTTCGAGTCGGGCGCGCCGTTCCGCGACGGCAAGACGCCGGTGAACGTGTCCGGCGGCCTCGAGTCGAAGGGCCACCCGATCGCGGCCACGGGCATCGCGAACATCTGGGAGGTCTGCCACCACCTTCGTGGCGAGGCCGGTGACCGTCAGATCGAGGGCGCCAAAGTCGGCCTGGCACACGTGATCGGGCTGGGCTCGGCGTGCGGCGTGCACATCTTGGAGAAGTCCGCCGCTTGACCAACCCGTCGGCCCGAGGATCAACGGACCGGCCGCCGGGCGACGGCGGCTGTCTGACCTAAGGTCGACCCCATGAAGGCCGTGATCATGGCGGGCGGAGAAGGGACCCGTCTCCGCCCGCTCACGTCCAACGTGCCCAAACCGATGCTCCCGCTGGCCAACCGGCCGATGATGGAGCACATCGTGGCGTTGTTGCGCCACCACGGCGTCGACGAGATCGTCGTGACGGTCGCGTACTTGGCGAACGCCATCCGCACGTACTTCGGCGACGGCTCCGAGTTCGGTGTGCGGATGGTGTACGCCATCGAGGAGAACCCGCTCGGCACCGCAGGGTCGGTCCGCAACGCCATGGAGGAGCTCGACGAGCGCTTCTTGGTGATCTCCGGCGACGTCCTCACCGACATCGACCTGACACAGATCGTCGAGTTCCACGACGACCGCGGGGCACTCGCGACGATCGGCCTGGTGGCGGTCGAGAACCCCCTGGAGTTCGGGATCGTCATCACCAACCCCGACGGCAGCATCCAACGGTTCCTGGAGAAGCCCACCTGGGGTCAAGTGTTCTCCGACACGATCAACACCGGCATCTTCGTGCTGGAGCCGCGGATCTTCGAGTACATCGAGGCCGACCGGCCGGTCGACTTCTCGAGTGAGGTGTTCCCGGCGCTGTTGAAGGCCGGCGAGCCGCTGTTCGGGGCGGTCGGCGAGGGTTACTGGGAAGACGTGGGCACGCTCGAGGCGTACGTGAAGGCCCACCAGGACGTGCTCGACGGCAAAGTTCATCTCGATGTGCCGGGCTTCGAGCTCGGGCAGGGGGTGTGGCTCGGAGAGGGGGCCGACGTGCACCCGGAGGCCATCATCGAGGGCAGCGCGGTGATCGGCGACTACTGCCGCGTGGAATCCGGCGCGCGGATCGGTCCGTACACCGTGCTCGGCTCCAACGTGCGGGTGCGGCGAGACGTCGATCTCGAGCGGGCAGTCGTGCACGACAACGCGTATCTCGGAGAGACCGTCCGGCTGCGCGGCTCCGTGGTCGGGCGGGCGTGCGACCTGCGTCGCGGTGCTCGCTGCGACGAGGGAGCGGTGCTCGGCGACGAGTGCTTCGTGGGTGAGAACGCCCACATCGGCACCGGCGTGAAGGTGTACCCGTTCAAGACCGTCGAGGCGGGCGCCACCATCAACTCCTCGATCATCTGGGAATCCAAGGGCGCCCGCTCCCTGTTCGGCCGCCACGGTGTCACCGGTCTGGCCAACGTCGATGTCACGCCCGAGCTCGCCGCGAGGGTCGGCATGGCGTGGGCCACCACGTTGAAGAAGAACGCCACCGTCATCGCGTCGCGCGACTCCAGCCGCTCGGGCCGCATGCTCAAACGTGCGCTGATGACCGGCCTCAACGCGTCGGGTGTCAACGTGCTCGACCTCGAGGTCGCGCCGGTGCCGGTCACCCGGTTCCTGGTGCACCAGCCGCTGCCGTCGGGCGGCGTCACGATCCGTCTGGTCCAAGGCGACACGCAGGCAGTGATCGTGCGCTTCTTCGATGAAGCCGGTCTCGATCTGTCCGAAGACGTCCAGCGCAAGGTGGAACGGCTGTTCAACCGCGAGGACTACCGCCGGGTCCTGCCGGGCGAGATCGGCGACATCGGCTTTCCGCCTCGTGCCCTGGAGCAGTACACCGAGGCGTTGTGCGACACGGTCGACGTGTCGCGGGTCGCCGATGCGGGGCTCAAGCTCGTGGTCGACTACGGCTACGGCTCCACGTCGTTCGTCATGCCCAACGTCTTGGCCAAGTTGGGCGCCGACGTGTTGGGCGTCAACCCGTATGCCGCGACCGTCGGCACGATCGGGTTCGACCGCTTCGAGCACGCCGCGAACGTGGCGAGCGTGGTGCGGGCCTCGGGGGCTCACGTCGGTGCGGTGCTCGACCCCGATGGCGAGCACCTCACGCTGGTCGACGACGAAGGACACATCCTCACCGACACCGAGTCGCTGCTCGCGATGTGCACGCTGGTGTCCGGCCACCTGCTCGGCGACCACGTGGCCGTGCCCGTGTCGACCACTCGCAGTGTCCAGGACCTCGTGAAGCCACGAGGCGTGACCGTGTTGTGGACCAAGACGTCGACGGCGGCACTGATGGCCGCGAGCAGCGAGGAGCGAGTCGGCTTTGCCGCGGGTCCCGAAGGCGGCTTCATCCTGCCCGGCTTCCTGCCCGCTTTCGACGCCGCTGCGGCGCTCGTCAAGCTGCTCGAGTTGCTCGCCAAGGAACAGGTCCGCCTCAGCGAGGTGGTGGCGTCGCTACCTCGCGTGCACATGGTGCACGAGACGGTGGTGACGCCATGGGAACGCAAGGGGCTCGTGATGCGCAGCCTCATGGAGCAGTCGAGCGGCCGACCGATCGACCTGATCGACGGGGTGAAGGTGTGGCACGGCGATGCCTGGGTGCTCACGTTGCCCGACACGGAGGAGCCGGTGACGCACCTTTGGGCCGAAGCCGACTCCGACGCGGAGGCACGACGCCTGGCACAGGAGTACGCGCGCCGCATCCGCCAGCTCGTCCGCTGAGGCGCCGGCAGCCCAGCTCTCTCTACCTCAAGGCGAGGTAGAGGCGGCGCGGGGTCTCGGGGCAGGGCCTCGACAGGTGGGGTAGCGTCGGCGCCATGCACATCCCCGATGACCTTCGGTACTCGTCGGACCACGAATGGGCGCGCCTCGAGGGCAACCGGGTGCGGGTGGGGATCACCGACTACGCACAAGACGCCTTGGGCGACGTGGTCTTCGTGCAGGTTCCCGACGTCGGGGCTTCGGTCGAGGCGGGCGGTGAGATCGGCGAGATCGAGTCCACCAAGTCGGTGTCGGAGCTCTACGCACCCGTCGCGGGGACCGTGGTCGAGGTCAACGCCGACCTCGCGGACACACCCGAGCGCCTGAACGAGGATCCCTACGGCGAAGGCTGGGTGTGCGTGATCGAGGTCGGTGGGCCTGCTGCGGTCGACGGCCTGCTCGACGCGGACGGCTACCGCCAGCTGATCGAGGGGTAGGAGGCCGCGTGTCCGACGTGTACTGCAACAACTGCGGTCATCGGAACCCGCTCGGGTCGAACTTCTGCTCGTCCTGCGGCAAAGCGCTGACCAGCTCCACCTCGGACACGACCGTCACCTTCCAACTCGACCCGAGCGTCGACGACGAGGTGCGGCTCGATCTCGGTGAGGTCCCTCCGGGCGGCGTGCTGGTCGTCACGCGTGGCCCCAACGCCGGCTCTCGTTTCCACCTGGACAAGGATCTGACCACGGTGGGTCGCCACCCCGAGAGCGACATCTTCCTCGATGACGTCACCGTGTCGCGCCGCCACGTCGAGGTGCAGAGGGTGGAGGGCGGCTACCAGGCTCGCGACGTGGGGTCGCTCAACGGCACGTACCTCAACCGCCAGCCGATGGAAGAGGCGGCGATCCGCAACGGCGACGAGCTCCAGGTCGGCAAGTTCAAGCTGGTGTTCTTCGAGGGCGACGCGGGGGGCGACCAGTGACCGACCGGTCCCACCTCTCCATCGGTGAGGTGTTGAGCCTGCTGCAGGACGACTTCCCTGATGTCACCATCTCCAAGATCCGGTTCCTCGAGAGCCAGGGCCTCATGGACCCTGAGCGAACCCCCTCGGGGTACCGGAAGTTCTACGAGGCCGACATCGATCGGCTCCGGTGGGTGCTGCGCCAGCAGCGCGACAACTTCCTGCCCCTGAAAGTGATCAAGGAGCGACTCGACCGCAACGGCGGAACGATCCCGCCCGACGACGACTTCGGTCCCGACCAGCTCGAGCTGATGCCCGAAGAGCGCTTGACGCCGGCCGGCGGTCCCTCCGGCCCGACCACCGGGTCGCAGCCGTTCGTCGATCCCGCAGCGGCCCCGCCGGCTCCGGCTCCGTCGTCTCGCTCGGCACCGCCCGCCGCACCGCCGACCGCGCACGACGAACCGGTCTGGATGCAAGACCACGCACGGCGGGTCGCGGCACGGGGTGGGGACGAAGCCGCGCGCCGTGCCGAACCGGCGGCCACCAGGCCGCCTGCCGCCTCACCATCGACGCCAGTGGGGGCAGAGGTGTCCACCATGAACTTGAATCAGGAGGAGCTGCTGCGGGCTGCCGGCCTCACGGAGGCGCAGCTGCGGTCGCTGGAGCAGTTCGGCCTGGTCAAGGGACGCCAAGTCGGGCCGGAGCTGCTCTACGACGGCGAGACGGTGCTGGTCGCCCAACGCTCGGCGGCGTTCTTGGCGCGCGGCATCGAAGCGCGGCACCTGCGCATGTTCAAAGTCGCGGCCGAGCGCGAGGCCGGGTTCCTCGAGCAGGTGGTCACCCCGCTGCTCAAGCAACGCAACCCGGGCGCACGCCAACAAGCTGTCGACCTGCTCGGGGAGTTGATCGAGCTGGGCGACGCGCTCCACGGAGCGCTGCTGCGCCACTCGCTGCACGACTACCTCCACCCGCCCGTCTGAGGCAAGATCTGGGGTGAGTGGGCGCCCCCCATGGCGGTATGGCGGCAGGGCAGGACGAGCGGACGGCAGCGAGGCGATGGGCATTCATCCGAGGTGGCGGCGGTGGGTCGCGGAGAACCTGGCGATGGGCGCGACGGTGCCCACCTTGGTCGAGGTGCTCGTCGCGCGTGGCGTCGACCCGTTCGAGGCGGCGGCCGAGGTCCGCGAGGCCGACCAGCATCCCTACGTGTTCGGCGCACGCGACGTCCAGGCACAGCGGGCGAAGTTGGCGTCGGTGCTGCGGGCGCAGCAGCAGGTGGCCGCGCTGTCCGGCCATGCGGGCGAGATCGAATGCCGCCCAACCATCGCTGCCGACCTGTTCCTCGAGCGCTACTACTGCCGCAACCAGCCGCTCGTGTTGACCGACATGCTGAACGACTGGCCGGCGATGGCGCACTGGGGGCCGGCGTACTTCAAGAAGGTCGCCGGGGACGCCATCGTCGAGGTGCAACAGGGGCGCGCGTCGGACCCGCTGTACGAGCGCAACCTCGACCACCACCGCACTTCGATGGCGTTGTCGGACTACGTCGACCTGGTCACCTCCGTCGGCGAGAGCAACGACTGCTACATGGTCGCCAACAACAAGAACCTCGACCCCGGCGGCCCGCTGGAGGTGCTGCTCGACGACATCGTGCAGTTCCCGGGGTTGCTCGACCCGGCCAAGGCCAAGGGGCAGGTGTTCCTCTGGTACGGCCCGGCGGGCACGGTGACGCCGCTGCACCACGACGTGGCCAACATCTTGTTGTGCCAGGTCACCGGCCGGAAGGCGATCCGGCTGATCTCGCCGTCGCAGACGCCCTTGCTCTACAACGACATCGGCGTGTTCAGCGCAGTCGACGCCGCGGCCCCCGACCTCGACCGGTTCCCGTCGTACCGGGAGGTGCAGCCGGTGGAGTTCGTGCTCGAGCCCGGCGAGGTGCTGTTCATCCCCGTGGGGTGGTGGCACACGGTCCGCTCGCTCGAGCCGTCCATCTCGGTGTCGTTCACGAACTTCGCGTTCCCGAACACGTTCGAGTGGACGCACCCGACCCGGGAGCAGTGAGGCCCGGCGCCACCTGGATGTGACCCGAGCGGCCTTGTTCGAGCGGGGCGCCGCGGCGACGACGCCCACCGACCTCGGGCGGGTGGGCGGTAGGGTGCAAACCGTGGTCGAGATGGAACTGGTCGGCGTCCGTGTCGAGCTTCCGACGAACACCCCGATCGCGCTCCTCCGCGAGCGTGAGGGTCAACGCAGGATGCTGCCGATCCTCATCGGCGGGCCTGAAGCAGCCGCGATCGCGTTCGCGCTCGACGAGGTCGTGACGCCGCGACCGCTGACCCACGACCTCATGAAGCTCCTGCTCGACGAGCTCGAGACCGCGGTGGAGCGGGTGGTCGTGACGGAGCTCCGAGACGGCACGTTCTATGCCGAACTGGTCCTGCGACGAGCCGACGGCGTGCATGTCGTGTCGAGCCGGCCTTCCGACGCGATCGCACTCGCGGCCCGCACCGGGTCGCCGATCTTCGCCGACGAAGCGGTGATGGACGAGGCCGCATACCTCGCGGCCGACGACGAGGACGAAGAGCCGGAGGAAGCCGAGGAAGTTGTCGAGCAGTTCAAGGACTTTCTCGACTCGGTCAACCCCGAGGACTTCGGAACTGCCTGAGCGCGATCGGGACGTGACCTCCCGTTGACGCCGCGCGCGCGGTGCCGTACGGTTGATGGGTCACAAGCTCGTAGTTTCACTCCTGTCACCCTGAGGCATTCGGGAGCTACCGTGCGCGAAGGATTCAGCGGCCGCCGAGCGGCCGACATCGTCGGCATCACTTACCGCCAACTCGACTACTGGGCACGCACCGATCTCGTCCGTCCGTCGCTTGCCGACGCGCACGGCAGCGGGTCGCGGCGCTCGTACTCCTACCGCGACCTGCTCGAGTTGAAGGTCATCAAGAGCCTGCTCGACGCCGGCATCCGCCTCGAGTCGGTCCGTACCGTCTTCACCATGCTGCGCGACCATCTCGGAGAAGACGTTGCCTCGGCCAACCTCGTCATCGACGGTTCGACTGCCATGCTCGTGCGCGACGAGGAGATCATCGACCTGGTCAAGGAAGGGCAGGGTGTGCTCAACCTGCTGTCGATCGAGTCGGTGAAGGCCCAGCTCGACACCGTGATCGACCTGCGTGAGGCACACGACGGTGAGGCCGACGCGCCGGCACCCACCACCCGCCGCCGCGCCCACGCCTGAGGCAGCCCACGAGCCGTTCCGGGATGACCCGGGGTCGGCCTACGATCGCCGTCCGTGACTGACGACGCGCCTCTCCGCCACTCGCCCCTCGACGCTGCCCACCGAGCGCTCGGCGCCAAGATGGTCCCGTTCGGTGGCTGGGACATGCCGCTGCAGTACGCCGGCGGCACCCTCGCCGAGCATCGCGCCTGTCGGGCGCGTGCCGTCGTGTTCGACGTCAGCCACCTCGGCACCCTCGACGTGTCCGGGCCCGGCAGCCACGACCGGCTGCAGCAGGCGTTCACCAACGACCTCGACAAGGTCGAGGCCGGCCGTGCGCAGTACACGCACCTGCTCGACCCCGACGATGCCTCGGTGCTCGACGACATCATCGTGTGGTGGCTCGACGACGAGTCGTTCCACGTCATGCCGAACGCGTCGAACACCTCGCGCATCCAAGCCGCCCTCGGGGGCGAGGCCCCTGACATCACGGGCACACGAGCGGTGCTGGCACTCCAAGGCCCCTCGGCGCGTGAGCTCCTCCGGCCGGTCGCGCCGGACGCCGCCGACATCGGGCGCTTTCGCGTCGCACGGTTCACGTGGGAGGGGGTCGACGCCATCGTGGCCGGCACCGGCTACACGGGTGAGGACGGCGTCGAGGTCGCCATGCCCGCCGAGGCAGCGCCCGCGTTCTGGGACGCGGTGGTGGCCGCCGGGTTCGAGCCGGCCGGGCTCGGCGCCCGTGACACGCTGCGGCTGGAGGCGGGACTGCCGCTGCACGGCCACGAGCTCGGCGCCGGGATCACCCCGCTGCAGGCCGGACTCGGGTGGGTGGTCAGCTGGACCAAAGGGCCGTTCCGGGGCCGGGAGCCGCTGGAGGCCGAGCGCGAGCGAGGTGTGGCCCGGAAGCTGTGCGGCATGGTGGTCGAAGGCCGTCGTCCCCCTCGCGCCGAGCAGGCCGTGCTGATCGACGGCTCGCCGGTCGGCGTGGTCACCAGCGGCAACTTCTCGCCGACGCTCGAGGCCGGGATCGCGCTGGGGTTCCTTCCGCCGGACACGGCCGAAGGAACCGAGGTCGCCATCGACCTGCGCGGCACCCCGGTGCCCGCCAAGGTCGTGCCGACGCCGTTCGTGGCCAAGCACGCCTGACCCCCGCGCGCCGCCCCGGTGCGTCGCCCAATTCCGGTGGTGTGAGCAGGGAGCCACCGTGTGGGTGGTCAAGTGCTCACAGCACGGGTGGGGGGGACGCGCGGGTGGGTGGTCAAGTGCTCACAGCACGGGTGGGGGGCCGCGCGGGTGGTGGTCAGTCGGCGTAGGCGTCGAGTGGGGGACAGGCGCACACCAGGTTGCGGTCGCCGTAGCCGCCGTCGATGCGGCGGACGGGCGGCCAGTACTTGTGACGTCGCATGCCCGGCAGGGGATACGCGGCTTCCTCGCGGGTGTACGGGTGCGTCCAGTCGCCCGCGAGGCACGCGGCGGTGTGCGGCGCCTGCACCAGCGGGTTGTCGTCGGCAGGCCAGTCGCCGGCGCCCACCCGATCGATCTCGCGGCGGATGGCGATCATCGCGTCGCAGAAGCGGTCGAGCTCGCCGAGATCTTCGGACTCGGTGGGTTCCACCATGAGCGTGCCGGCCACCGGGAAGCTGAGGGTGGGGGCGTGGAAGCCGTAGTCGATGAGCCGCTTGGCGACGTCTTCGGCGGTCACACCGGTGTCCTTGGTGAGGCCGCGGAGGTCGAGGATGCACTCGTGGGCGACCAGGCCGTGGCCGCCCTGGTACAGGACCGGGAAGTGGTCCTGCAGGCGGCGGGCGACGTAGTTGGCGTTCAGAACGGCCAGCCCGCTGGCCCGGGTGAGACCTTCCGCGCCCATCAACCGGATGTACGCCCACGAGATCGGCAAGATGCCGGCGGAGCCCCAAGGCGCGGCCGAGACCGGTCCTGGCCCGGTGGCAGGGCCCGCTTCGGCCACGAGCGGGTGGTTCGGCAGGTACGGCGCGAGGTGGGCGCGCACCGCGACGGGTCCCACGCCGGGCCCGCCGCCCCCGTGGGGGATGCAGAAGGTCTTGTGCAAGTTCAGGTGCGACACGTCGGCGCCGAACTTGCCGGGCTGCGCGAGCCCGACCATGGCGTTGAGGTTGGCGCCGTCGAGGTAGACCTGCCCGCCGGCGTCGTGCACCAGCGCGCAGATCTCGACGATGGCCTCCTCGAACACGCCGTGCGTCGAGGGGTACGTGACCATCAGCGCGGCCACGTCGGCGCGGTGCTCGTCGAGCTTGGCGCGCAGGTCGTCGAGATCGACGTTGCCGTCGTCGTCGCACGCCACCACGACCACGCGCATGCCGGCCATGACGGCGGAGGCGGCGTTGGTGCCATGCGCAGACGACGGGATCAGGCAGACCCTTCGCTCGAGGTCGCCGTTGGCCTGGTGCCAGCCCGTGATGGCGAGCAGGCCTGCCAGCTCACCTTGGGACCCGGCGTTGGGCTGAAGCGACACGGCGTCGTAGCCGGTGACCGCGACCAGCGCGTCGGTGAGCTCGCCGATCAGCGTGCGGTACCCCGCCGCTTGGTCGAGCGGGGCGAACGGGTGGATGGCGGCGAACTCGGGCCACGTCACGGCTTCCATCTCCGCGGTGGCGTTCAGCTTCATGGTGCACGACCCGAGGGGGATCATCGACCGGTCGAGGGCGATGTCCTCGTCGGCCAAGCGGCGCAGGTAGCGCAACATCGCCGTCTCCGAGCGGTGCTGGTGGAACACCGGGTGCGTGAGGAAGGGGCTGGTGCGCCGGTCGGCTCCGTCGAGCGCGTCGGCCGTCGTGGTGTCGAGCGCGTCGACACCGCCACCGGTCTCCACCGCTTCGAGGACACCGAAGGCTTCCCACAGCGCCTCCAGGTGGGCGCGGGTCGTGACTTCGTCCACGGCGATGCCGACGGTGTCCCCGTCGACCAGCCGCACGTTGATGCCGGCCTCCGCGGCGGCCTGCACGAGCGCGGCAGCTCGCCCTGGCGCCGCCACGCAGACCGTGTCGAAGAACCTGGTGTGCCGCACCTCGAAGCCGCCCGCTTCCACACCGGCGGCGCAGACCGTGGCGAGGCGGTGCACCCGCTCGGCGATGGCGGTGAGGCCCTCGGGCCCGTGGTACACGGCGTACATCGACGCCATGACGGCCAGCAGGACCTGCGCGGTGCAGATGTTGGAGGTGGCCTTCTCGCGGCGGATGTGCTGCTCGCGCGTCTGCAGGGCCAACCGGGTGGCGGGCGCTCCTTCGGCATCGACGGACACGCCCACCAGGCGGCCCGGCAGCGACCGCTTCAAGTCGTCGCGGACGGCCATGAAGCCCGCGTGCGGCCCGCCGAAGCCGAGCGGCACCCCGAAGCGCTGCGCGGACCCCACCGCGACGTCGGCGCCGAGCTCACCGGGGGGCGTCAGCAGCGTCAGCGCCAGCAGGTCGGCCGTCACCACCGCCAAGCCGCCGCCGTCTTTCACGGCAGCGATCCACGGCCGCAGGTCGCGCACCGCTCCGGAGCTGCCGGGCAGTGCGAACAGCGCGCCGAACGCCGGCCGGCCCACCAGGGCTGCCAACTCGTCGGGGGAGTGGGCGTCGAGGTCGATCTCCACCAGCTCCAGCCCGAGCGGGGTGGCCCGCGTCTCGACCACGGCCTTCGTCTGGGGGTGACAGTCGGCGTCGAGCACGAAAACGGCA
Organism: Acidimicrobiales bacterium; assembly: GCA_035547835.1. Taxonomy (NCBI): domain Bacteria; kingdom Bacillati; phylum Actinomycetota; class Acidimicrobiia; order Acidimicrobiales; species Acidimicrobiales bacterium. The sequence continues at coordinate 318,501 of DASZTW010000007.1, read as the reverse complement.
TCGTCGGGCGCCTTGGATGCCCGGCGCGTGAGGGTGAGGGCCTCGGCCGCGGCGGTCGCCTCGTCGAGCATCGACGCGTTGGCGACGGGCAGGCCGGTGAGGTCGCCGATCATGGTCTGGAAGTTGAGGAGCGCTTCGAGGCGACCTTGGGAGATCTCGGGCTGGTACGGCGTGTAGGCCGTGTACCAAGCCGGGCTCTCCATCACGTTGCGCAAGATGACCGGCGGGGTGATCGTGTTGCTCCAGCCGAGGCCGATCATCTGCACCATGGGCCGGTTCTGCGCCGCCAGAGCCCGGAGTTCGTCGAGCACCTCTGCCTCGGTGCGCCCGGCCGGCAAGGCGAGCGGGCCCGCGGAGCGGATGTCGCCCGGAACCGCGTCGGCCAAGAGGTCGTCGAGGGTGGCGTAGCCGAGCGCGGCGAGCATCTTCGCTTCGTCCTCGGGCCGCGGCCCGATGTGGCGCTCGGCGAACGGGCTCGCCTGCTCGAGGTCGGCGAGAGGTCGGCGATGGTCGGCCATCGGGGGCTCCGGGTGCGTAGCGGACTTCGGATGGCCTCCCCGCTGTCATCGGCACCTGAGAGGTTCACCCCGGAGGGTTTGCACCTTGGGTGGGGACCCGGCGAACCGGCGACCCGCTTTCCAGCGACACCTCGTCCGTGCGGTTCGGGGGCCTGAGAGATTCCGGGGAGGAACTTGCTCCTTCGGCGCCTCCACGACGCTGTGGAGGACTCTCCCGCACGGCTTCTGCGGCCCCGCCACGCTACACCGTGCCTGCACGCGCCACGCGGTTCACCAGCCTGCCCGGCGCGGCCTCGCAGGTCGCCGACCGCGGGAGTCGGCGATGGCGATAGGTGCGGGAGCCCTCGCCCAGAGGGTCGCGGCCGGACGGGCGCGACGGAGCGCTGAAAGGTCAGCCGGCGTCGGTCGCTTCGCCGCTCCCGGCTGACGCGTCGTCGTGCTCGGCCTGGTGCTTGGCGTAGGCGGCCATGATGGCGTCGGTGGTCTGACCGATGAAGGTGGGGCGGTTGGCAGCCGCCCAGTCGCGCGAGTCGCGCAGCGACCCGGCCGAGCCCTGGAAGCGGGGGAACACCTCGCGGGCCACCAACTCGAAGGAGCGCTTGGTGGCCTCGACGTCGGCCCAGTCGTGGACCATGAACAGCATCGTGCCGAAGCCGCCCGACTGGTCGATCAGCCGCTGGATCTGCGCGGCGACGTCGTCGGGCGTGCCGATCACCGCGAATCCGGCCTCGTTCATCGCGTCGGCGAGCACCTTCGTGTCGTCGCTGTCGGGGGCCAGCGGCAGTGCCGCGACGTTCTTGAAGTAGTCGACCCAGCCGGCCAGCCCGAACTCGACATCGCGGTACGCGTCGGCCTTGGTCGGCGCGCAGTGGATCGGACCCACCAGCCGCCAGTCCTGCCGGCGGACGGAAGTGCCGAACTCCGCGGCACGCTCCTCCATGACGCCCCATGACATGCCGAGCAAGTCGAACCCTTGCGTCTGGGTGGCGCCGATCGACAGCAGCGAGTGCCCGAAGCGGCCTGCCGCGCGGGGGCCCGACGGCGACACCATCGCGGCCACGGCGACCTCGAAGCAGGGCTGGCTGTACGGCCGGAGCTGGAGGCGGGCGTCGCGCAGCGTGAACCAGTCGGTCTCCATCGTGACCGTTTCCCCCGCGAGGAGCCGGGTGATGGCCTCGAGCCCTTCCTCCATGCGGTCGCGCTGGCGAGCGACCTCGATGCCCATCATGTAGGCGTCGCTCGGCAGTGAGCCCGGCCCGCAACCGAGCATCACCCGGCCGCGGGTGAGGTGGTCGAGCAGCACCATGCGATCGGCCAGCATCAGCGGGTGGTGGTAGGGGAGCGAGTTCACCCCTGTACCGAGACGGATGTGGCGGGTGCGCTCGGCGGCCACGGCGATGAACACCTCGGGGGAGGCGATGATCTCGTGGCCCGCCGAGTGGTGCTCGCCGATCCAAGCTTCGTCGTAGCCGACCTTGTCGAGGTGCGCGACGAGGTCGAGGTCGCGCTCGAGGAACAAGGTGGGGTTCGGGCCGGGCGGGTGGAACGGGGCGAGGAAGACACCGAACTTGAGCGGCCAACCGAGATCAGGCATGGCTGGCAGCGTCGTCGGGGCGAAGCCGGTCGTCAAGCGGGGCCGAGCGGTAGGGTGGCGAAGCGCGGCCCGGGCAGGCCGCCAGAGGGGAGGAAGCAATGGCGGAGGCGATTGCGGCGCCCACGCGGGGAGCCGCTGAAGTGGCAGGACCACCGGGCGCTCCGGCAATCGAGCGGCCCGCCTTCGAGATCGTCCCCCGGCGAGGCGTGGTCATCGTTGCGGTGATCTTCGCGTTGTTGGTGTGGGCGATCGCGGCGAACAAGACGTGGCCTGTCGAGCTGGCGCACGTCGGCGGGGGAGCGGCGTGGACGATCCTCGACTTGTTCATGGGCCTGATCATCGGGCCGATCCTGGGCAAGTTGTCGGTGCCGGCGCGCATCGAGCTCACCACCCGCCTGATGCCGAAGCTCCTGCTGATCATGCCGACTGTCGTGACGTTGACCCTCGCCGGCGGCTGGCAGCTCGGCACGATCAAGGGCACCGTCTACTCGGCGTCGCCCGCGCACAGCTGGATCGTGGCGAGCTACATCATCGTGGGGATCATGGCCGTGATCGCCCTGGGGCTGCTGGAGCCGGCGAACGTGGCGGTGCTGTTCGAGCTCAAGAAGCCCCAGCCCAACCCGGAGGTCATCGAGCGGCTGATGAAGCGGTTCATCTTCACGGCCGGCGCGACCGGCCTCATGCAGATCGCCACGCTGGTGATCATGACGAAGGTGGCGGGCTTCCAATGAGCGCCGAGCACGACTCGTTGCCTCCGGTCACCGAGGTCGGGATGGCCTCGCTGGCGCTGATCGTGATCGGCGGGATCTACCTCGCCGCCCACCTGCCCGAGACAGTGCCACTCGCGCCGGCGGTGGGTCTGTTGGTGGCGTCGGCGGTGTTGTTGGCGGTCAATTTGGCGCTGCTCGCTCGCCATCGCGATTTCAACTGGTCGCGTTTCTTCCAAGTGGGCCGTTGGGCCTTGCTGGCGTACTTCATCACGGCAGGGATGATCGAGTACGCGTTCGTGCGAGACCACCTCCGTGGCGGCCCCCTGTGGGTCCTGACTTTGTCGTTGGTGGTCTACGCGGTGCACGTACCCGTGCTCATCGCGTTCACCGTCGCCCGCCACGAGGCGCGCGCGGCCGAGGCGCCGGAGGCGGCTCAGGCGAGTTGACGGGCGATCGTCGCCATGTCGAAGTAGGTCCGGATCCCCACCAGATCGGCCTCGCGGAACTCGAAGAACGACGCGACCCGGCAACGGAACGGCTTGGCGCCGTCGGGCACCTCGTCAACGGTGCCGGTGTACGTGCCGATCAGCCACAGCTCCGCGGCGATGGAGTCGATGGCGTGGTGCAGGGCGATGACTTCCGTGTGGAGATCGGGGAAGGCCTGATGACGCCGGGTGAGGTACCCCCGCACCTGCTCGACGCCCTCGAAGGCCCGCCCGGTGCCTCCGATCAGCTCGTAGCGCGGGTGGGCGAACGTGGCGAGGATGCGGCTGGTGTCCCCGGTGGCCTCGGCGTCGAGGTGCGCTTGAAGCGCCGCTTCGCGCCGGCGGCGCAAGTGCTCGTCGATGGCGACGACAGCCACAGGCCAGGTCAGGAGCCGTCGTCGAGGCAGTCGGGTTCTTCGGTGAGGATCCAGTCGAACAACGGCTGCGCGCCGAACCAGCCGGCGATCGACGATCCGACCTTGCGGTGCGTGTCCTTGGCAACAGCCGGGTCGATCTCGACGGGGTCGCCGGCGGCCATCGCGAGGAGCTCGGCCTCGCAGGTGCGCTCCATGGTGACGAACCAGAACAAGGCTTCGTCGACGGTCTTGCCGACCGTGATCAGGCCGTGGTTTGCCAGCACGGCCGCTTTGGTGTCGCCGACCGCGGCGGCGATCCGCTTGCCTTCCTCGAGGTCGTCGGCCACCCCGCCGTACCCGTCGTACAGGCCGTGGTCCTCGTAGAAGATGCACGCGTCCTGCGTGAGGGCGCGCAGCGGCCGGTGCAGCGACGAGAAGGCCTTGCCGTAGATCGAGTGCGAGTGGGCCGCTGCCACGACGTCCGGCCGTGCGGCGTGGACCTGGGAGTGGATGGCGAAGGCCGCTTGGTTGAGCGGCCAGTTGCCCTCGACGATGTCGCCTTGGTGGTTGACGAGGATCAGGTCGCGGACCCGGATGTGGCGAAAGCTCATCCCGAACGGGTTCACCCAGAAGTGGTCGAGCTGCTCGGGATCACGCGCGGTGATGTGGCCGGCCACCCCTTCGTTGAAACCGAGCCGGCCGAAGATGCGGAACGCGGCCGCGAGGCGCTGCTTGCGGTGGACTCGCTCCTCTTCGGGTGACCGTTCGACGAACGGGTTGAGCGGCTGACGATCGCTGACCATGAGGCCTCCCCTTTGTCGCCCCACCAATCCTACGGTCAGATGAGCAGGCCGTCGTCGACAGCGGCGAGTGAGCCTTCCGCCTCGACCAGTCGCTCGTCGGCGCCAGGCTCGACCTCCACGGGCGCGCGGGCCGGCAGGTACTTGTACGCCACGAACGCCGCCAGCCCCATGAACGCTGCGCCGACGACGACCGCCGTGCGCATACCGTTCAGGAACGCCGTGCTGGCCGCGTCGTGCACTTCCTTCGCCAACCGGAGCCGCTCGGGGTCGGGCTTGCCGTGGGCGGGCCTGGCCCAGTCGCCGACCGCCTTCAGCGCCTTGCCGATCGAGTCGTGAACCTCGGGGCGGAACCGACCCGGCACGCCGTCGGGGACGCGGATCGTCGAGTGGTAGCGAAGGGCGAAGATCGAGCCGATCACGGCCACGCCCAGCGCGCCGCCGGTCTGGCGGGTCGTGTCGTTCACGGCCGAGCCCACGCCGGCCCGGGCGCGTGGCACCGATCCCATGATCGACTCCGTGGCGGGCGCCACCACGAGGCCCATGCCCAGACCGAACACGAACCGCACCGCTCCGCCGCCGATCACCGACGACATCACGGTGTCTGACGCGTACGTGAGCAACACGGATCCCGTGATGACGAGACCGACCACGACCACCCGCTTCGTGCCGATGTGTTCGACCAGCCGGGGCGCTCGAGGCGCCGCGAGCATGATCCCGAACGCCACGGGCGCGGTGAGCATGCCGGCTTCGAGCGGGCTGTACAGCAGCACGAACTGGAAGTACTGGGTCAGCAGGAACGTGGAGCCGAACAGCGCGAAGTACGTCAAGGTGATGGTGGCCGACGCGCCCGAGAAGCGGGGGTTCTTGAAGAAGCTGACGTCGAGCATCGGGTGCGAGGACCGCAGCTCCCAGACCGCGAACGCACCGAGGAGCACCACACCGGCCGCGCCGCCGATGACGACTTCGGGGCTGGTCCAACCCTTGTCCGGAGCTTCGATGATCGCGAACAGGAGCGAGAACAGGCCGAGGACCGACAGCAGCGCGCCGCCCAAGTCGAGCTTCGTCTCGTCGCGATCGCCCGTGTCGGGCACGAGGTAGTGGCCCAACAAGATGGCGGCCGCGCAGAGCGGCACGTTCACCAAGAACACCGACCCCCACCAGAAGTGTCCGAGGAGGAAACCGCCGAGCAGCGGGCCGGTGGCGATCCCGAGTCCCGACACGCCGGCCCAGATGCCGATCGCCCGGGCTCGTTCGGAGGGGTCCGTGAACAAGTTGGTCAGGATCGACAAGGTGCTCGGGAAGATCGCGGCGCCGCCGATGCCTTGCAGCGCCCGCAACGCGATGAGCGTCCACGCGGTTCCAGAGAACGCCGCCAGGCCCGAGAAGAGACCGAACAGGAAGAGGCCGGCGGTGAGCACCCGCTTGCGCCCGAACTTGTCGCCCAATGACCCCGACGTGAGCAACAGGCAGGCGAAGACGATCACGTAGCCGTCGACGATCCACTGCAGCTGCGAGCCCGTGGCACCCACCGTCTCGACGATGTTCGGCAGCGCGACGTTCAGGATGGTGTTATCGATCGAGATGACCGTGAGCGACAGGCACAGCACGCCCAACGACCACCAGCGGCGGGCGTGAACCTGTTCTGCGGTGAGGGTCATGGATGGCACGCCCCGAGGGTGTGGTGTTCGCGCTGGGTGTGGGGCCGCGTGGCGGCCGAAGTCCTCCGACGCTAGTGGCCAGGCCCGTCCGCGACCTCCTGGTCGATGGGGGTGGGCCCGAAGTTGGTGCCGGGATCCGCCGGCTGCGGGGCAGGAGCGTGCACAATTCGTCATATGACGAAAAGCGACGCGGCGACACCGGAGGACACCACCAGCATGGGTTCGACCCGCAGCGCGGCGGGTCGGGATCGATGCCGTTGGTGCGGCCGGCTGCTCCCGACGCCTGCTGGCCGCGGCCGGCCGCGGCGGTACTGCCGCCAAGGCTGTCGCCAACAAGCCCACCTGGCCCGCAAGCTCGCCAACGCCCATGGCCTCGGCGACGACGACGTGATCGTCGACCGGGACGCGCTCGAAGAGCTGCAGGGACTGTTGTACTGCCTGCAGGCGGCGATCGAAGACGTCGACCGGGACCTCGCCGGCACACCCACCAAGGCCGACTATCGCGACGCCGTGCGCTGGCTGCTCGAGAACGGGCGACCGCTCGCATCGACCTGGATCGAGCCCCGCACGACCGCCGATTGATCGCCACCCGAGCATGTATTTCGTCACTTGACGTTACAAGCGAGGGGTGAGCGGTGCGGGGGACTCGACCGGCTTTTCCGTCAAAACGTTCCGATTCGTGCAGAAGTGGTTGCATAGTCGCCACTTCTGCGCGAGGAGTGCGCGAATGCCGGGTCTCAGGGGGATCAGGTCGCCCGAGGTCGCCAGAGGTCGATCCACCTCGGGCCTCGTCGACCACTGGCAAGATTCCGGTTGTCGCGGGGGTGGAGCGGGGACGGCAGCCGGGACTGCCGTCGGTCTTCCGCACGCATAACTTTACGTAACGTAGATTATCGGCGGTGGTGGGAACGGCTGAACGTCCAGCGCTGCGCTGGCGAAGCCGACCAGCGGGGCACGGCTCGGTCGCAGCGCTCCACCTGCGACATCGGTTCCGCCGGCGGGTCGGTCCGAGCCGATCAGCTGGTCTGCTGGATGCGGATGAGGTTGCCGGCGGGGTCCCGCACCGCGCAGTCGCGAAGGCCGTAGGGCTGATCGATCGGCTCCTGGACGATCTCCACGTCGTGACGCTGGATCTCGGCGAACGTCTGATCGAGGTCCTTGGTGGCCAACAGCAACATGGCGTAGGTGCCCTTCGCCATCATGTCGGCGATCATCTGGCGCTCGTCGTCGGTGATGGCCGGGTCGACGGCAGGTGGCGACAGCACGATGTTGACGTCGGGCTGATCGGGCGGGCCGATCGTGATCCAGCGCATGGCCCCTCTGCCGACGTCGAGGCGGACTTCGAACCGGAGGATGTCGCGATAGAACGCGAGCGACGCCTCGGGATCTTCGTGGGGAAGGATGCTCGAGTGGATGGCGATGTCCATGCGCCCGACGCTACGTCCGTCCCTCTGGCCAGACTTCTCGATTCCTGACCGATCCAGCAGTCGCTCGGGCCCGGATCGGGCGGCTGACCTGCTTCACGACGCAGGGCGGGATTCCCTCGCCGTCATGCGCGGCGTTGCGGTACGCGCTCGGCGACATCCCGACGAGCTCGGTGAAGCGGGTGCTGAACGTGCCGAGCGACGAGGAGCCCACGGCGAAGCACACGTCGGTCACGCTCAGCTCCCCCACCCGCAGCAGCGCCATCGCCCGCTCGATGCGTCTCGTCATGAGGTACGAGTACGGGGACTCGCCGTAGGCCTTGCGGAACTCCCGGCTCAGATGACCGGCTGACATGTGGGCTCCTCGGGCCAGCGCCTCGACGTCGAGCGGCTGGGCGTACTCGCGGTCGATGCGGTCGCGCACGCGTCGGAGCCACACGAGTTGTGCCCGGCGACGTTCGTCCCGGGCGGGGTGGGTCACCCCCCGATCGTGCCATGTGCCGTCCACGAGGCCGGTGCCCTGCGCGGGATCTCACAATGAACCCACGCGGGACCGGGGCCGGCAGCACCGCCGGCGGATGCGGCGGCAACGCCCCTGCCGGGTCAGGGCATGGCACCTGTCACGCGGCCCATCGGGACGGAATAGCGACCTGTTGGGTCGGGTTTTCCCCAGTCACCTTTACCCTGACATAACCCCGTCGCGGGACGGGCGAGATCGGGAGGACCGACCTGACCATGGCAGAGCTCACGACACAGACGTATCCCGTCCTGCCGCTCCACACCGGAGTCGTGCTCCCCCAGATGGTGGTCACCATCGCGCTCGAGAGCGCGGAGGCCAAGGCCGCCGCGGCATCGGCCGGCGAGGGAGGCCACCTTCTGTTGGTGCCGAAGACCGACGACCGCTATGCCGCGGTCGGTGTGATCGCGTCGATCGAGTCCACGGTCACGCTCCGCAACGGCCAGCGCGCGGTGGTCGTCCGAGCGCTGCATCGCGCCCGCGTCGGCGTGGGGGTCATCGGCACCGGCGACGGTCTCTGGTTGGAGGCCTCGCCAATCGACGACCCCGAACCCACCTCGCACCATCGCGAGCTGGCTGGCGAGCTGCGCGCCACCCTGCGCGCCCTGTTCGACAGCATCGGCAACCCGCGCCTGATCGACCTGCTCGCTGGCGTCGACGAGCCCGGCGCGCTCGCCGATTCGGCAGGCTGGTGGCCCGACCTGAGCATCGAGCGCAAGGTCGAGCTGCTGGAAGCCGTCGACCTGACGGACCGCCTCGAGCTGGTCACCGATTGGGCCAAAGAGGCCCTGGCGGAACGCGAGCTGGCCGAGAAGATCAGCAGCGATGTCCGCGACGGGATGGAAAAGACCCAGCGCGACTTCCTGCTCCGCCAACAGCTCGACGCGATCCGCAAGGAGCTGGGCGACGACGACAGCGAAGGCGACGCCGCGAGTTACCGCGAGCGGCTGGCCGGCCTCGAACTGCCGGAAGCCACCCACAAGGCCATCGAGCGAGAGCTCGACCGGCTCGAGCGCACGAACCCGCAAGCCGTCGAGCACGGCTGGATCCGCACGTGGTTGGAGACCATCTTCGACTTGCCGTGGAACGTGGTCACCGATGACCAGCTCGACCTGCACCACGCGCGCGGGATCCTCGATGCCGACCACACCGGCCTCGACGACGTGAAGGATCGCATCGTCGAGGAGCTGGCCGTCCGGAAGCTGCGCCGCGAGCGGGCCGGCGAGTTGGAGGCCGAAGCACCACGGGCCACCATCTTGGCCCTCGTCGGGCCCCCCGGGGTCGGCAAGACCAGCCTCGGGCGGTCCATCGCCCGCGCCTTGGGCCGCGAGTTCGTCCGGGTCGCTCTCGGTGGCGTGCGCGACGAGGCCGAGATCCGGGGCCACCGCCGCACGTACGTCGGCGCGCAGCCGGGACGCATCGTCCGGGCCCTCACCGAGGCCGGGACCATGAACCCGGTCTTCCTGCTCGACGAACTGGACAAGGTCGGCAACGACTGGCGCGGCGACCCTGCTGCCGCCCTGCTCGAGGTCCTCGACCCCGCGCAGAACCACTCGTTCCGCGACCATTACCTCGAAGTCGACCTCGACTTGTCCGACGTGTTGTTCATCGCGACGGCCAACGTCCTCGAGACCATCCCCGCTCCCCTGCTCGACCGGCTCGAGATCGTGCAGCTCGACGGCTACACCGAAGACGAGAAGGTCGCCATCGCCCGCGATCACCTGTTGGCGCGGGTCAACGGCAGAAGTGGCCTGAAACCCGGGGAAGTCGAGGTCACCGACGCGGCTTTGCACCGCATCGTCGACGGCTACACCCGCGAAGCGGGCGTGCGTGGCCTCGAGCGCCAGCTCGGCAAGGTCATCCGCAAGGCCGCCACGACCATCGCCAGCGACGTCGAGGGTGACGACGACGGCGCCAGGTCGCTCACCGTCACCATCGACGCGGGCGAGGTCACCAGCTACCTCGGTCGGCCGCGGTTCCACGCCGAGGAGATCGCGGAGCGCACGGCGACCCCCGGCGTGGCGACCGGCCTCGCGGTCACCGGTGCCGGTGGCGACGTGTTGTTCGTCGAAGCCACCGCGCTGCCCGGCGGCGACCAGCCCGGCGGTGAGCCGGGCCTCACCGTCACCGGCCAGCTCGGTGACGTCATGCGGGAGTCGGCTCGGATCGCGCTGTCGTACGTGCGCAGCCACCGCGACGCGATCGGCCTCGCTGAAGGTGCGGACCGCAAGCCGGTGCACATCCACTTCCCCGCCGGTGCCGTCCCGAAAGACGGTCCGTCGGCGGGCATCACGATGACCACCGCCTTGGCGAGCCTGCTCAGCGGCCGCCCGGTTCGACCCGAAGTGGGCATGACCGGTGAGGTCACGCTCCAGGGCCGGGTGCTGCCGATCGGCGGGCTCAAGCAGAAGGTCCTCGCGGCACACCGTGCCGGGCTCACGGAAGTGATCCTGCCGGCCCGCAACGAGGGCGACTTGGAGGATCTGCCGAGCGAGGTTCGCGACGCCATGACCTTCCACCCGGTCCACGACGTGGCCGACGTCCTCCGCCTCGCCCTCGCGGCGCAGGTGGATGCCGACCCCACGCTGTCGACCGCCGCCTGACTGCCGTCCCGCGGTCGCGAGCCTCCCCCATCTCGCGGCTGCGGGGCGGCCAGGGCGTCAGTCCGGCGTGGGATCCAGGAGCCGCTCGCGGGTCGCGTAGTGCACCAAGGCGACGCGCGAGGAAATGCCGAGCCGTCGGTAGATGTGGCTCAAGTGGGTGGTCACCGTCCGCGGGCTGACGAAGAGCCGCTTGGCGACCTCGGCGTTCGTGAGGCCCGTTGCCACCAGGCGGACGACTTCGAGCTCGCGGACCGTCAGAGCGGTTCCGGTCTCCACCCGTGCCCTGCCCCGCGAGGGAACGACGCCGTGTTCCCGCAGCAGCGACCGGGCGCGTTCGGCGTCGGCTGCCGCACCCAGCCGTTCGAACCCGGCGAGCGCAGCCTTTCCTGCCGCGGCTGCAGACACCGGGTCCCTGTCGTGGGTGGCGCCGGCCTCGAACAGCCGACACCGAGCAGCGGCATACGGCATCTTCGCCGCCTCGTAGCCGTCGGCGAGGGCGCGAAACGCATCCGCTGACCACCCCGAAGGGTCGAGGCGAGCGCGGATCCACCGTGCCGTCAGGCCGGCGAACGGGTGCGGGCCACGGACGTTTTCGAGGCGGCCGGCCAGCACCGCCGCCGGATCCTCCTCGCCCCGAGCGAGGTGCAGATCCGCGGCGACGGCAAGCGCCACCAGTGGGGTCCAGCCGAACACCCACTCCACCAGTCGCCCACCGAGCGACGGGGCGTCAGCCGCCCGATCGGTCGCCAGCAGCAGCTCCGCCTCTGCGAGATCGACGAACCCGCCAGCATTGCGATCGTCGCCGTGCGCGGCTTTGCCGGAAGCCGCCAGGGTCAAGGCGGCCTGGGCGTCCTCGTACTTTCCGAGACGGGTCAACACCATGGCCCAGATGGCTGCGAGCACCGGCAGTGCGCGCCGGCTCTCGAGCTCACGCGCGAGGCGCACGCTGTCGTCCGCCAAGTCGACGGCTTCGCTCCACTCACCCCCCAGCAGGAGTCCGAGCGCGAGACGGCCGCGCGGGCGCAGCTCGAGCAGCGGGGCCCCGACGCGGCGAGCCAACGCCAGGCTCGTCCTGCTCACCCTGACGAGGGTGTCGACGTCGGCCACGGTGGCCGCCAGGAGCCCCTGTTGACCCAGGACGTGCTGCTCGATGAGGGGGTCACCGGCGGCGTTCGCGACGACCAGCGCCCGGTCGAGCGTCGCGTGGCTCGCTTCGTACTCACCGTCGGCGATCTCCTGGCCTGCGACGGCCACCAACGCCCGCGCCGTGACGCTCGGCGAGTGGACGGCGCTGGAAAGCGACGACAGGGCGGGCACGTGTCGGCGGACTTCCTCGCGGTCGCCCTGCCGCAACGCGAACGAGACCCGCGTCAGCAGGACTTCCGCTTGCTCCGGCGAGGGGGCTTCGGTGGCCAAGACCGACATGGCGTGGCGGAGGGTCCGCTCGGCCGATGCGAACTCGGCCTGTTCCCACTGGACGAGCGCGAGGCGCCGCAGGGCGCCCGCGCGGGCAACTCGTTCACCGATGTGGCGCGGTGCCGCCGCGGCTCGGAAGTCGCGCGCCGCGCCGAGCAGATCACCCGCGCGTTCGCGCGCGTCGGCCAGGTCGACCAGCAAGTCGGGGTCGGCTCGGCGACGGTCGTGACGGGCGCGGGATTGGTAGGCCTCGAGGTGGGCTACCGCCTGTTCTGGATGGCCGAGCTGAAGTTCCCGGGCTGCGAGCGCTCGCCGTGCGTGCAGCGCTTCTTCGACGCGGCACAGTGGACCAGCGCCGACTTGGTGCTCGGCGAGATGCGGACTGTCCGGGTCCACCGCGGCGAGCGCCCGGGCGAGCGCCAGATGGCGTCGGCGCGTGGCCACCAGCCCCAGTTCGGCCGCGGCCGCCTCACGCAGCAGATCGTGCGCCAGGTGTCGAACGGCGCCGGGCCCCGAATCGACCACGACGAGCGAGCGGCGGCACAGCCGCTCGACCGCGGCTGCTTGCTCGACAGGGGTGACCTCAGCAGCCTCCGTCAGCACCGCGCTCGCCACGCCTTCGGGCGCGACCGCCAACAACGACACGAGCAGGTCCTCGTCGTCGGGCAAGGTGGCGAGCCGCGCGCGCAAGTGAGCCCGGACTTCCTCGGGCACGGGTGGCGGGACGGGACCGGCCAGCTCGTAACGCCCGTTTCGCTCGGCGAGTTGGCCGAAGTCGGCCATCGTGCGGACGAGCGACTCGAGAAGGAAGGGAACCGCACCACCGCGGGCGACGGCCGCCTCGACCACCGCGGGGTGCGCCGGTGCCCGCAGCACCGCCTCGACGAAGGCCGGCAGCGTGGTTGGCGCGAGCGGGCCGAGCGCACAGTGCGACACGTGCCACTCCGAGCTCTGCAACCCTTCGAGCAGCGCCGTCGCAGTGAGCAGTGACGCACTCCCAGGATCTGGAACCGGCCGCGCCCCGACGACGACCAGCAGGGGCACCTCCCGAGTCGCCCGGGTGAGGTGGTGGACCAGCTCCCACGTGGGCCGGTCCGCGAGATGGAGATCGTCGATCAGGAGTGCCACCGGCTGGCGCTCGGCGATCCGCCACAACAGCTGTGCGAGCCCGTCGACGAGCCGGGCACGCTCGAGTTGGGGATCGTTCAGTGGTGGCGGCGTCTCGAGGCCGAGACTCGACAGCACTGCGCCGACATGTGACAGCCCGGCTCCCAGGTGCAGCCGCTCGCTCGCGGTCAGGTCGTGCAGGAAGGGAGCCAACGCCTGGGTGACCGGCGCGAACGCAAGCTGCTGGCCGATCACGTGACCTGCGCCGCGCAACACCGCGAAGCCGGCCGCGGCAGCCTCCGCGAGCACCTCGCCGGCAAGGCGAGACTTGCCGATCCCGCCCTGCCCGGTGATGAGCGCGATACCCGGATGGCCCGCCTCGACCGCCGCGACCAGCGCCCGGAGCGAACGGACCTCGGCGTCGCGTCCGATCAAGTCGGTCGGGCTCGACCTGTCCCCTGTCGCCGCGGTGGACCCACTCTGCACACTCACCGTGTTGCGAGGATACGTAGGTCGTCGGATACCGCGCCGGTCCGTCCGGTCCCATGCTGGTCACAGACGATGCGAAAGGCGGTCAGAGGAGTGGGCGGAACATCTCGGCGGGGGCGGTGGGCGCTGTGGTTCGTGGCGATGTTGGCGGTGGCAGGGCTCGTCGCCAGCGGCTGCAGCAGCGGAGGTAGCTCGAAGGCGGAGACCACCACAGGTGGGAGCGGTGATTCGGGGAGTGGGGCGGCACCCGCCGAGATCGCGCATCGAGCAACGTTCGAGATCGACGGCGCCGACATGGCGTACTCGTTCCCGGAGCCCACCGCCCCCTCCGGCAACGTCACCGTCACGTTCGTCAACAAGGACAAGGCACTCCCGCACCAGGCACAGCTCTTCGTGCTCCACCCGGGGGTGACGGTGGATCAGTTCACCAAGGCACTGCTGTCGCCAGCCGGCGAAGGTGCCGTCGTACCGCTTGCGGACCCTGCGGGTGGACCGAACGCCGTGGGTCCAGGTGAGCGCTCCAGCGTCGTGGTCGACTTGAAGCCCGGTGCGACGTACATGGTCGTGTGCGCCCTCCCCGCGGCCGACGGCAAGCCGCACTACGCACACGGCATGATCGGTCAGTTCACTGTGAGCTCGACCTCAGGAGGTGCCGCCGCGCCGAAGGCTGCGTCGACGATCACCTTGTCGGACTTCGCCTTCCACGTGCCCGAGGGCATCGACTGGTCGAACCCTGTGGCCGTCGTCAACCACGGCTCTGAACCCCACGAGCTGGCCATCTTGGCTCCAGCCCAGGGCAAGACGGTGAGCGACGTGGAGCAGGCCCTCGAGACGGAGCTGCAGGGCCCACCGCCGTTCACCGAGCACGGGGGCGTCGGCGCCATTCCGCCGGGGATGACCCAAGTGTTCACACCCCAGCTCAAACCGGGCTCGTACCTGCTGGCGTGCTTTGTGGTCGACCCCAAGACGATGAAGCCGCACTACATGCTCGGGATGGTCCGCCCGTTCACGGTCGCCTGACCTGCTGCACGGAGGGCGGGTCGTTCGGCCCTGGCCTCCTGGTGTCGCCTTCCCGCCGGCGCCCAGCAGGCCAGGGCAACCCGCGCCCGAGCCCCTCAGAGGGCGACGGCCACGTACTTGGGGCTGAGGTACTCGTGGATGCCCTCGTGGCCGCCTTCGCGGCCGTAGCCGGACTCCTTCACCCCGCCGAACGGGGCAGCAGGGTTCGACACCAGGCCTTGGTTCAGGCCGACCATGCCGACCTCGAGCGCCTCTGACACGCGCACCGCCCGCTCCATGTCGCGGGTGAACAGGTACGCCACCAGGCCGTAGGGGGTGTCGTTGGCTGCGGCGACCGCTTCCTCGTCGGCGCGGAACGTGACGATCGGCGCGACCGGCCCGAAGATCTCTTCGGTGAGCACCCCGGACCCCGGTGCGACGCCCGACAAGACGGTGGGCTCGTAGAACCAGCCGGGCCCGTCGGGCACGGAGCCGCCCACCGCGGCCGTCGCGCCGCGGGACAGCGCGTCGCGGACCAGCCCTTCGACCTTGTCGCGGGCCTTCTGCTCGATCAGCGGTCCGACGTCGACACCGGTTTCGGTGCCCCGCCCGACGCGCAGCGCCTTGAACCGTGCGACGAGGCGCTCCGTGAACGCCGAGGCCACGGACTCGTGGATGTGGAATCGGTTTGCCGATGTGCAGGCCTCGCCCATGTTCCGCATCTTGGCGACCATGGCGGCGTCGACGGCCGCGTCGAGGTCGGCGTCGGGGAAGACGACGAACGGCGCGTTCCCGCCGAGCTCCATCGAGACCCGCAACAGCCCGCCTGCCGCGGCGCGGGCCAGCGCTTTGCCGACCTCGGTCGAGCCCGTGAACGACAACTTGCGCAGGCGCCGGTCGGCCAGCAGCGGCTCGGACACCCGCGAGGCCGACGAGCTCGTCACCACGTTGAGCACGCCGGGCGGCAGCCCGCACGCCTCGAAGATCGCAGCGAGCGCAAGGGTCGACAGCGGCGTGAGCTGCGCGGGCTTCACGACCATCGTGCAGCCGGCCGCGATGGCGGGGCCGATCTTGCGGGTGGCCATCGCCATCGGAAAGTTCCACGGCGTGATGAAAAGGCACGGCCCCACCGGCTGGTGCATCACCAACAAGCGGCCCGAACCTCCCGGCGCGACCGTGTAGCGACCATCGATGCGTACCGCCTCCTCACTGAACCACCGCAGGAACTCTGCTCCGTAGCTGATCTCAGCGAGCGACTGGTCGATCGGCTTTCCCATCTCGAGGGTCATCAACAAGGCGAGCTCATCGGCGCGGGCGGTCACCGCATCGAACGTCCGGCGGAGGATGTCGCTTCGCTCGCGCGGCGCGGTGGCGGCCCACTCGGCCTGCGCCGCAACTGCCGCGTCGAGCGCCGCCGTCGCGTCGTCGGCCGTCGCGTCGGCCACTTGCCGGAGCGGGGCACCGGTCGCCGGGTCGTCCACGGGGAACTCGCCCCGGCCCGTGGCGGCGCGCCACTCCCCCGCCACGTAGAGCCCGGTGGGCGCCAGATCGAGCGCAGCTTGCTCCCGCTCGTCGGTCACTGTGCGCGCCATGGCGACTCCTCTCACGTGTTCCAACGTCGACCGTAGCCACGGAAGGTCGCTGACCGGAGGCTGACGCCCCGTCAGGCCCTTGCACGGGGCACCCCGTGTCGATGAACCTTCTCCGATGAACGACGCAGCCGTGTCATCGTCGCCCGTCTTGCTGGTCAAGCCCGGCACCAGCTGGCCCGACGTCTACGCCCGTGCGCGGGCCGCCGCGCCCGAGGCCTTCGACATCGCCCGGGTGCGCAACTACTGGGGCGGTGAATGGCGCGACGCCGGCCAACCCCAACGTGCCGCGTCACCGGTCGACCGCTCGGCCATCGTCGGTCCGCCGATGCTGAGCGCGCAGGAAGCTGCCGAAGCCCTGCAGGCGTGCGTCGCCGATCACGACGAGTGGGCGACGGTCCCGCTCGACGAGCGCAAGCGTCGGGTCCGCGCCGCGATCGACGGACTGGAGGCCAACCGCGAGCTGCTTGCCCTGCTGCTGGTGTGGGAGATCGGCAAGACGTGGGCACAAGCCCTCGACTCGGTGGATCGCACCATCAGCGGCGCGGCCTGGTACGTCGACCAGATCGACAGCATGCTCGAGGACCGGCGCGCGCTCGCCGGGCCGGTGTCCAACATCGCATCGTGGAACTATCCGCTCTCGGTCCTGGTCCATTCGATGCTGGTGCAGGCGCTGGCCGGCAACGCCGTGATCGCCAAGTCACCGACCGACGGCGGCGTCTGCGCTCTCACGCTCTCGGTCGCCCTGGCCGCACGTGAGGGCCTGCCGTTCAGCCTCGTGAGCGGGGCGGGACGGGAGCTGTCGCCGGTCCTGGTCAACTCGCCCGAGATCGGCTGCCTGGCGTTTGTCGGCGGGCGTGACACGGGCGGCCAGATCGCCACCCAGCTCGTCGATACGAACAAGCGCCACATGCTCGAGCAGGAAGGCCTCAACACCTGGGGCATCTGGGAATACACGGATTGGGACGCCCTCGCGACGCACTTCCGCAAGGGCTTCGCGTACGCCAAGCAGCGTTGCACGGCATATCCCCGCTACGTGGTCCAGCGGAAGCTGTTCGACGAGTTCCTCGCCATGTACCTGCCGGTGCTCGGCGAGTTGCGCTTCGGCCACCCCTTCGCCGTGGCCCATCCCGACGACGACCTGCCCGCGCTCGACTTCGGCCCGGTGATCAACGCCGCCAAGGCAGCGGACCTCAACGCCAAAGTCGACGACGCGATCGATCGGGGCGGCATGCCGCTGTACCGGGGCAAGCTCACCGACGGCTGGTTCTTGCCGGGCCAGGACACCTCGTCGTACGTGGCACCGGTCGCGATCCTCGACCCGCCGCGCTCGTCGCCGCTGTACCACGCCGAGCCCTTCGGCCCGGTCGACACCGTCATCGTGGTCGACACCGAGGCCGAGTTGCTCGCCGGCATGAACGCGTCGAACGGTGCGCTGGTCGCGTCCCTCGCCTGCGACGACGCCAACTTGGCCAAACGCCTGGCCGGCGAGCTGCAAGCTTTCAAGGTCGGGGTCAACAAGCCACGCTCGCGTGGCGACCGCGAAGAGCCGTTCGGTGGTCGCGGGGCGTCGTGGAAAGGCGCGTTTGTGGGTGGCGAGCTGCTGGTGCACGCGGTCACGGAAGGTCCGGCCGACGAGCGCCTGCACGGCAACTTCCCGAACTACCACCGCTACCCCGACACCTGACGCATCGGCGCCATTGAACCGGCGGGACGGACCGTCGGCTGCATCTGGCGTGGCGCATGCCGTGGCGGCTGCCACCTGACGGCGGCGTCAGTAGAGTCGGCGCATGCTGGTCGACGACATCAACTTGTCCGAGCTCGAGTTCTGGGAGCTGCCGTGGGCCGAGCGTGACGCCGCGTTCGCGACGTTGCGCCGCGAGCGCCCGACCGCCTTCTTCGAGGAGCCCGAGCTCGAGGGGATGCCGCGTGGGCCGGGCTACTACGCGATCTGCCGCCACGCCGACGTGATCGAGATGAGCCGCCGACCGGAGCTGTTCTGCTCGGGCAAAGGCGCCACCGCGGTGATCGACATGCCGGAGTTCATGCTCGAGTTCTTCGGCGGCATGATCAACATGGACGACCCCAAGCACGCCCGGCAGCGCAAGATCGTGTCGGCCTCGTTCACGCCCCGGATGCTGGCCCGGGCCATGGACGACGTCGTGGCGATCACCCATCAAGTGCTCGACAGCGTCGACGCGAAACCCCGCGTCGACCTGGTGCAGGAGATATCCGCCAAGCTCCCGCTGGTCTTCATCTGCAACATGATGGGGATCCCTGCCACCGAGCACCAGCGGGTCTTCGAGGCCTCCAACATCATCTTGTCGATGGGCGATCCCGAGTACGTCCCCGACGACGTGAACCCCATCCAGGCGTTCATGGAAGCGGGCGGCGACTTGAACCAGCTCATGGTCAGCCTTGCCGCCGAGCGCATGGAGCATCCCACCGACGACCTCACGTCCGCCCTGATCCACGCGGAGATCGACGGCGAACGGCTCACCCACGAGGAGCTGGCGTCGTTCTTCATCTTGTTGGTCGTGGCGGGCAACGAGACCACCCGGAACGCGATCTCCCACGGGGTGTGGCTGTTCGACCAGCATCCGGATCAGCGCAAGATCTGGCTCGACGACCTCGACGAGGTCACGCCCACGGCGGTCGAGGAGATCGTTCGCTACGCCACACCGGTCATCAACATGCGCCGCACGGTCACCGGCGATGTCGAGGTCGGCGGCCAGCAGTACCACGAGGGCGACAAGGTCCTGCTGTACTACAACTCCGCCAACCGCGATGAAGCCGTGTTCGAGGACCCCGACCGGTTCGACGTGCGGCGCAACCCCAACCCGCACGTCGGCTTCGGCGGGCCCGGCCCGCACTTCTGCCTCGGTGCACACCTCGCCCGCCGCGAGATCACGGTGATGCTCCAGGAGCTGTACCGCCGCTACCCGGACCTCCACGTCACCGGCGAGCCCGAGCAGCTCCGGTCGAGCTTCATCAACGGGATCAAGCACCTCGAGGTCGCGCTGGCCTGATCAGCCTCCGTGGCCTCGGCCGCCGGCGCCCGAGCACGAGGCCCGCCCACCCCTCTGCGCGCTGCTCCAGCAGGACCGAGTAGCCACAGGCCCGGTACGCCCCCTCCACCTCGGCGCACCGATCGGCG
This sequence comes from Acidimicrobiales bacterium, assembly GCA_035547835.1. Lineage (NCBI taxonomy): Bacteria > Bacillati > Actinomycetota > Acidimicrobiia > Acidimicrobiales > Acidimicrobiales bacterium. The sequence goes on along the minus strand of DASZTW010000007.1, from coordinate 299,076 downwards.
AGGAACCCTCCGAGCACGACCCGGCCGCCGGATCTGGTGTGCTGTGCGACCTCGGCGGCGAGCCCGATCAGCGCGCCAGCCCCGATGTTGGCGACGACGAGGTCGTAGCGGGCGGCGACCTGGTCGAGTCCACCGACGATCGCGGTCAGGCGATCCTCGACGTGGTTCAGCGCCGCATTCGATCGAGTCACCTCGACGGCGTCGGGGTCGATGTCGACGGCCGTGGCTTCCGCAGCACCCGACACGAGGGCCGCGATGGCCACCACGCCGGATCCCGAACCGACGTCGAGCACCGTCGATGCGGTCGTGACGTACGGCAGCATCCCTTCGACGGCCAGCACGGTGGTCGGATGGCCGCCATGCCCGAACGTGCGGCCAGGGTCGAGACGTACGGTCTGCAACGTCGTCGCGCCGGCGCCCGGGGCCAGCCACGCCGGCACCACCACGATGCGATCGGCGATCACCACCGACCTCGCGTGCCGCCGCCACTCGTCGAGCCACCGCTCGTCGCCCACCACCTGGAGGTCGACCCACGCGCCAGCGGCACCAAGTTCTCGTGCGGCGGTGTCGGCTGCCTCCCCGCCCTCGAAACCGGCTTCGAGGACCACCGCTGTCTGGTCGTGTTCCATCTCGCGCACCGCGGCGGGCCCGTGGCGCCAGATGACATCGGTGGCCCATCCGCCACGCTCGGCGGGCACGCGGACGGTCAACTGCCACCAGCGGCGCGGGACACCTGGGAAGGTGGCGGGTGCGGGTTCCATGCGAAGTTCCCTGCGATCGGGCCGGTTCGAGCGCTCGGCAGCACGAAGTAGGGTGAGAACCCTATGTCCCGCAGGATCGAAGTCGAGCTCACCAGTTCCCGCGACGACGGAACCTGGACTTGGCGGGCAGCTGGCGCACGCCAGCCGCGAGGCGTGGTCGAGGGCGCCTTGGTGCCGGCCGGCGCCAGTGTGGGCGAGGTCCTGCGAGCCGATGTCGACATCGACATCGAGGGTGTCGCCATCCTCGCCCTGCACGCCGGACCGGCACGCCAGCGCAAAGAACCTGAACGACTCGAGCTGCTGGGCTCTGGCAACGACGAGCCGCTGGTGACGACCAAGCTCGCCGGGCGGCGCGGCGGTGGGCGCGACCGGCGCGGATCCGATCGTGACCGGGGCGACCGGCGTGGCCAGGACGGGCGTGAGCGCGGCCCAGGTCGCCGACCCGACGAACGAGGCGACCGGCGCGAGCGCGGCGAGCGACGGACGGACCGTGGCGACCGCCGGGAGGGCCCGCGCCGCGAGCGGCGGCCGCAAACAGAGCCGTCGGCGGTCCCCGCACGACCCAAGGCCAAGCGCCTCCGGCCCGGTCGGTCGCACCGCAAGGAGATCCTCGCCGGTTTGCCCGCCGAACAACAGCCGGTCGCCGAGCAGGTGCTCCGCGGCGGCATCCCGGCGGTCCGCCAGGCGATCGAGAAGCAGAACGAGCAGGCCCGCACTGAGGGCCGGCCCGAGGTCCAGCCGGGGCCGATCCTGGCGCTGGCGGAGGATCTCGTTCCTCGCCTTCGCGTCGCAGAGTGGCACGACCGCGCCGAGGCCGCGGTCGAGAGCCTCGACGAAGTCGATTTGCGCGACTTGCGGTCTGTCGTGGTCGCGGCGGAGGACAACGCCCGCGACCCCGGGGCCCGCGCGCTGGCCGACAAGCTCCGCGACGGCCTGAACCACCGGCTCGAGCAGGAGCAGCAGCGGTGGCTGACCGACCTGGCCCAGCTGCTCGACGAAGGCCGGACCGTCCGGGCCCTTCGGCTCAGCTCCCGACCGCCGAAGGCCGGCGCGCCGTTGCCTGCCGATCTCGCGACCCGGCTGACCGAGTCCGCGACCGCCGCCCTCACCACCGACGTGGCGCAGGACCGCTGGGCCGCGCTGCTCGACGCCCTGTCGTTCTCACCCGTGCGCCGCCAGGTGCAACCCGCGGAGATCCCCGCGCAGCCCAACGAAGAGCTGCTCACCGTCGTCCGCAAGGTGGCCAGCCGCCTGCCGGAGCTGGCCGCCCGATTCGGCGTGACCGCACCGGCCGAAACCCCGCGAGCCCCTGGGGGGCGGAGCCGTGGGCGCTCCCGCGCCGGCGGTGGCGCGCCCGCTGCTCGTACCCCCGCCGCTCCCACCGGTGCCCCGCGCATCCCTCCCCCGCCACCGCTCGACGGCGGCGCGCGAAGCTCGTCATCGAGTGAGGAGACTCCCCCTGCAGAGGCGCCGGTGGCCGAGGCAGCCCCTGTCGAGGAAGCCCCCGCCGATGCGGCATCCGAGGCGGCGGGCCCGGCGACTTCCTGACCGGGCGCGCACCCCGGGTAGGGTGCCGACCCATGGTCGAATACGAACTGCAAGGTCACATCGCCGTCATCACGATCAACCGCCCCGAGGCGCGCAACGCGGTGAACGGTGCGGTCGCGACGGGCATCGAAGAGGCGATCGACAAGCTCGAGGCCGACGCCAACGCCTGGATCGGAATCCTCACCGGCGCACGCACCGAGAAGGGCTACATCTTCTGTGCCGGCGCCGACCTCAAGGAGATCAACTCCGGTAACGCGGGCGGCCTCCAGACCAGGCGCGGGGGGTTCGGCGGCATCACCCAGCGGGAGCGGGCCAAGCCGATCATCGCAGCGGTCGATGGCCCAGCGCTCGCCGGCGGCACCGAGATCGTGCTGTCCACCGACCTCGTCGTCGCCTCCGACACCGCCACCTTCGGGATCCCCGAGGTGAAGCGCGCCCTGGTCGCCGGCGCCGGCGGTCTGTTCCGCCTGCCACGCAAGATCCCGCGCAACATCGCCATGGAAGCCGCGCTGACCGGCGACCCCATCTCGGCCGAGCGGGCCGCGCACTTCGGCCTGGTCAACGTGCTGTGCAAGGAAGGTGAAGCGCTCGAGAAGGCCAAGGAGCTAGCGGCCCGGGTGACCGCCAACGCGCCGCTCGCCGTGCAGGAGAGCCGCAAGATCGTGCTCGCGGCCACCGACGAGCCGGACGAGGTCGGCTGGAAGCTCTCGGGCGAAGGCATGATGCGGATGATGCAGACCGAGGACATCGGCGAGGGCCTCACTGCGTTCATCGAGAAGCGCGCCCCGGAGTGGAAGGGCCGCTGACCGTCCCCGGACCGGCCCCGTTCGCTCAGGCGATCGTGTCGAGCACGCCGTGCTCGTGCAGGAACTCGGCGAGGCCCGGCACGAGCTGCAGCCCGGCGATCTCACCCAGCGGCACCCAGCGGGCCTCCGCAGCGTCGGACCCGGCCACCGGGTCACGTCCTTCCAACAGCGTGACCCAGAAGTCCAAGATCACGTAGTGGCTGGTGGGCTCGATCACCTCGGTCCAGCCCACCAGCGCACCACAGACCCCTTCGAGCCCGGTCTCTTCGGCCAGCTCGCGCACGACCGCCTCGACGATGCTCTCGCCGACTTCGAGTCGCCCGCCGGGAACCGACCATGCGCCTGCGGCCGGCCCGTGACCCCGGCGCACCATGAGCAGGCGCTCGTCATCGACAACCACCGCGCCGACGGCGAGCTGCGGCACGGGCGGCGCGCTCACGGCGTCGCCTGCTCGTCGTCATCGGAGCTGTCGGGCAGGGCGCGGTGGACCCGGATCGCGCGGGCGGTCAGCCCGTAGCGCTCGAAGAAGTTCTTCCCGATGCGGTTGCCGGGAAGTACCGCTGCGTCGATCCCCGCACACCCAGCCGAGCCGGCCCACGCCACCAGCAGGTCCATCATGGCTTCGCCCACCCCCATGCCACGTGCGCCGGGCTCGACGTAGAGCTCGTCGATGACCGCCAGCGCCACGCCGTCGCGCCCGACCTCGATCCTGGCGACCGCCAGGCCGACGATCACGTCATCGAGGGTGCCGCACCACACTCCGGCGCCGGTCGCGTCGTCGAGGGCATCGCGCAGCCGCTGGTCGTGTGGGGGCGCCGGTGCGTCGCGCGACACCCACATCTCGCCGCCGCGTGCCGGGGCGAGCTCACCGCGGCTGGCCGCCACCAGTTCGGCCAGACGTGCCACATCGGCCGTGGTGCCGGGCCGGGCGCCCTCGGTGACCATCGACGAGCGTGTCAGCTCACGCGGACTGGAGCTGTGCGATCTTGCCGAGGACCGTCTTGCGTCCGCGGTGGCTGGCCTCGTACCTGCGGACGGCCTCGAGCTCTCCGTCGGCGAGGCCTTCGAGGCGTGGCACCACCTGTGATGCAGCGAGTCCGTCGTAGTCGGGGATCGCCAGCGTGTCGACGGCGGGAGCGTCGTCATCGGTGGCAGCGCCGTCGGCAGACGGCGCCGGGGTGGCCGGAGCGGCGGCTTCGCTGGCGGCAGGCGCGGTGTCGGGTGCCGGCCACAAGCCCAACTCGCCGAGAGCGGCCACCGCCTGCTCCTGCACGGCGCCGAAGCGCTTCTGTGCTTCGCTCTTGCCGGTGTTGACCGCGAACTGGCCGACCATCCTTGCCATGTTGACCTGGTTGTCGACTTGGCCGCGCCCGCGCTCGGCGAGCTTCGGGAGCACTTCGCGGGCTTCGAGGAGGAAGCCGAGCGGGGCGTAGACGAACAGGTCCAGGGCCCTGTCGGCGGGCGTCTTGTTGTCAGTCACAGACGCAATGATGACCGATGGCCCAGGCCGGCGAAAAGTGGACGAACCACTCACTTGCCTCGCGAACCCGCCGCAGGGCGGTCGGTCTGGACGACAAGGACATCACACGGGGCATGGTGTGCGACTCGGCTTGCCACGCTCCCCAGCAGGAAGTGCGCCGGTGAGCCGAGGCCTTTCGAACCGACGACGATGAGCTCCGCATCGAACTCCTCGGCCACCTCCAAGATCGCGGTGGCGGGATCCCCCTTCTCCGCGCGAACGATCACTCGACTCGCGCCTTGTTCACGCGCTACTTCTCGGCCTTTGGCGGCAAGGCCCTCTGCCTGCGCGACGTCGGTGAGCATCCACCTGATGTCGTCGGGAAGCCGGTCAGGGTTCGCTGCCGGCTCGGCAGCGGGTTCATAGGCACTGACCACCACCACCGTGCCGTGGTCCGCCGCCGCCAGCTGGGCGGCTTGCAGCACCGCTGCCTGTGCCGTCTCCGAACCGTCCGTCCCGACGACCACTGTCGTGTAGGTCACCCTCGCCCTCCTTTGGAACCGCGCTCAGACGCAGTCCGTGCAGTACTGCAACTTCGCATCAGCGAGCTGACTGGGGTGTTTCACCAAGAAGCACGATTGGCACACGAACTCGCCGGGCTTCTTCGGTTGCACGCGCCCGGTGCCCTCGGCACGGTCGTCACTGCTGCCAGCGTCGTCCTCCTCGTCGTCCTCTTCGTCGTCGGTCGCCGCGATCCGATCCCGCAAGATGGTGTCGAGGTCCTCCTCGACGTCGTCGGCGTCGATGTCGTCTTCGTCTTCGTCTTCGTCGCCCGAGCCGCGGTGACGTGAGGTGGTGGGCGCCGGGCCCGCCTCGTCCTCGTCCCCGCCGCCTTCCTCGACGTCGACGGCAGCGTCGTCTTCGTCACCCTCTGGGACCGTGAGGTCGTCGTCGTCGAGATCCTCGACGTCCTCCTCATCGAGGTCGTCGAGATCTTCGTCGTCCAGGTCTTCGTCGAGTTCGTCGTCGAGCTGGTCGTCGCTCAGTTCGTCGTCAGCCATTTCGTCCTTTGTCTTCGGGCTGAGCCCTGGTGACGTTTCGGGGGATCAGAGGTGGCGGCACAGGTCCGCGGCCGGATCATACGCAAGCGCGGGCACCGTGCAACGCCACATCCGCCCGACCTGACGTGATGGTCGTCACGGCCGGGGTGGCAGATCAGCCAGCTGTGGTCGTGCTGGTCGACTCGCCAGGCACGAGGCCCGCAGCGGAATCGGCCCCTGGGCTGTTCAGCAACTCGACGCTGTTGATCTTCCAGTCGCCGTTCACCTTCACGAGGTGGATGTCGAAGCGCAAGGTGTCCGGGATGGGCTGGGGGTTGCTGTTGTTGGTGTACGTGACGTCGACGACCGAGAAGACTTCGCCGCTCGAGCTGTTGAAGTTCTGCACGAACAGGTCTTTGATCTCGCCCCGGATCTGCGCACGGCCCGACCGAAGCGAATCGCGTGCGGACTTGGGCATGTCCTTGGTCGGCCAGTCCTGCGCGAACTGACCGGTGGCGAGATCGTTGATCTGGTTGAAGATGCGGTCGATGCTCTCTGGGTCGTAGTTCGTGAAATTGGAGGCGAAGGATCGGGCGACGGCCGACATCTCCTTCACGTCCTTCGACCCTGCCGACAGGACGACTTTGCGGGTACGGGAGTGGCCCCACCCGAAACCCCAAGCCAGGGCGAACACCATGGCGATCACGGCGAGCAGCGCGGTGATGCCGACAAGCAAGTTGTAGGACCGTCGGTCGACCACCGCAGCGACCTCGGCGCTGCCCGGCGGCCGGGGTGGAGCGGGTGACGAGCCCGCGGCCGAAACGTCGGTGCCTCGGCGCTCCTCGCTGCGGGATCGGGACCGGATCGAGGACAAGTCGTCGGAACGCCGCCGTTGCCGAGGCCCAGCTCCCCCGACGACCTTCACGTCGTCCGGGGTCTCCTCGTCGTCAGGTGCCATGAACCCTCAGTCTCTCCAGCGATAGCGGAAGTACGGCACCGCGATCACCAACAGGCCGATGGTGACGATACCGAGCAGGAGCAGCGCAAGATCCGCGCCACCGCTCGTGGCACGGGGCGCCGGCGCACCGGTCTGGATCGAAGCCAGCGCCGCCGGGGTGGCGCTGCTCGCCCCAGCCGGGCCCGTGAGAGCTGCCTTGGGCGCTTCCGCGTCGGCTTCGGTGGGCTGGATCACCTGCGCGCCGTACAGGGGCTTGAAGCCGGCTTGGCTCACGGCCGGAGCGCCGTTGCCGTACACGTTGCGGCACGCCGCCCCCATCTTGATCGGCGACACCGGCAACTTCGTCGAGTACGACGCCGCCGGTGGTTGCGCAGGTGGGATCAAGGTCCGGACCCGCAGCCACGTCTGGTCGTCGCGGGTCGGCGCGTTGAGACCCAAGTCCTTCGCGTAGCCCTGCGGGGAGATCTTGTCGACCAACCCGAAGAACTGGAGGTTCAGCCGCAGCCCCGTCGACAGGTTGGCCAGCGTGCTGCCCTGCAGGAACTGGCTGAGGTCGGCGACGTCGGAGAGGATGCAGGTGAGGTTGGTGCGGTTTGCCTGGATCACGCTGTCGCCGACGGTGCCGAGGCTCGTGAGGTCGTCGAACAGCTTGACCAAGTCGTAGCGACGGTTGGCGAGCAGCTGGGTGAGGGCGTGGGTGCGCTCGAGTCCCGACTGGAGCTGCGCGCCGCTGTCGGCCAGCCCGTTCAACAAGGTGGGCGAGGTGGCCAGGAGCTGACGGAACGAATCTTGATGTTGCAGGTACGCGTGGGAGAGCGTCGTCAACGAGTCGACGATCGACTTGAGATCGTCGGCTCGGCCGCTCAATCCCACCGCGGTCTCGTGGATCAGCTGGTTCAGGTCGCCGGTCGGGAGGTTGTCGAGCAGCCCACGCACGTCGTCGAGCACCTGACCGACATCGGGCGGGACGGCGTCGGTCTTGGCAATGGGGATGTCGGCGCCGTTGGGCAGTTCGCCTCTGCCGCCATCGGTCGTGGTGAGGTCGATGCGCTGCTCACCCACGGGGCTCGAGCGGATCACCCGTGCCACGACGTCGGCCGGCACGTGGGTGCCCTTGTCGAAGGACATCGAGACCTTCACGCCGTTCTCGCCGAGCTTGATCGACGTGATCTCCCCCACCGGCACACCCTGCAGGCTGACGAGGAAGTGGGGGTGCAGGCCGCCGGCCGACGGGAACGTGGCGACCGCCTTGCGGTGGTGCTCGAGCGGGTTGCCGAAGAGGTCGACGATCCCGTACAGGACCAAGAGGACCGCGACGATCAAGAACGCGGCCAAGTTGATGGCGATGCGACGGGAGATCACTTGGTGGCTCCCTGATATGGCCCGCAGCTGTTCACGGGATCGTTGGGATCTTCGCCGCCGCCGGGAAGGCCGCAGATCACGAAGTCGTTCATGGTCTGCGCGAAGTCCTGGCCGTCGACGCCCTTGATCAGCGTCTGGTTGTGGGCGGGCAGGTACTTCAAGATGTTGCCGAGGGCGTCTTGTTGCTTGGCGACCTCGTCGGTGAGCACCCGCAAGGTGTGCGTCTGGAGGACGATCCGATCGAAGTTGTCGCGGATGAGGCTGGTGCTCTGGCGGGCCAAGTTGTTGAGCGATGACAGCAGATCGAGGAAGTGGTTCGACTGGTCCGACAGGATCTGGGTGGTCTGTGCGAGGTTGGTCAACAGCTGGGCATTGGCCGCGGAGTTGGGCGCGAGCGAGTCCGTCAACGTCTTGACGTCGTGAACGAGGTTGGTGATCGTGCCTGTGCGCGTCACGTAGCCCTTGGCCACGGTGTCGAAGTCGTCGAGGATCTGGCGGAGCTGCGGTCCGCGCCCACCGAACGCCTTGGCGCCCTCGTCGATGAGGACGGCGATCTGGTCAGCGGACAGGGCGGCGAACAGGTCGGTCCCCGAGGAGACCAGCTCCTCGACGTCGGGGACGGCGACACCCGAGAGCTCCTGCCCGTCGTGCAACAGCTCTGAGCCGGCGCCGTTGGCCGGCACCAGCTCCACGAACTTCTCGCCCAGTGGAGTGGAGCGGCGGATGCGGACGCTCACGTCAGCAGGCACCTTCGCCGACTTCTTGACCGACAACGTGAGGCGGGCCTTGGTCTGGGTCTTGTCGAGCGAGATCCTGGTGACGTTGCCGATAGGGATGTCGGAGATCTCGACCGGCGCTCCGCTCGCCATGTCACCCACCCCACCGTTGCCGCCGCTCGGATCGTCGCCGATCGTCGCGTACACCTTCACGGTGGCCGGACCACCCATCGGCCAGCACGCGGTCAGCCCGACGCACGCGAGCAAGAGGACCACGAGGGTCGCCAGCGGGCGCAACCGCCGCAGGCGGTGCAGGTCGGGTCGGCGCATCACGAGCCCCCCAGCGTGCCGAGGGCGTTGACGAGGGAGTCGGTCAGGCCTTCCAGCGCCAAGTTCGAGCTGGTACCGGTGAGCAGCGGGCGCGCGGTGCGCAGCAGCGCGTCGGGCGCCAGCGAGCCGGCGCGGATCTGGTTCAACTTGTCAGGGATCTGCGCGACCGGAAGCTTGCCGAGCGCCAGGATCTGCTCTGGCGTGAGGGTCATCAGCGCCTGGAGCTGGTCGGAGCTCAGCGAGCTGATCACTGGCATGACGTCGTTGGTCAGGTGCGACAAGGCGTCGCGCTGATCGGCGTTGAGGCCGAGCGACGACAGGTCCAGGCCCGAGGTGGCCGACGCGCTTGCTCTCGCGGGCGAGGTGGTGGAGGCAGCCGGGGTCGACGTGGTCGCCGCAGCCGTCGTGCTCGCCGGCTGGGTGCCGTTGACGCCGGGCAGCTTGCCGAGGAGGCCCGGGATCTGGCTGATGATCGAGTTGAACGGTGACGTGGCGGGGTCGGAGCAGGTCGCGATCTGCAACCGGCGGCACAGCCCAGAGATCCGGTCGCGAAGGCGGTAGGCGATGATTTCGCTGGTGTAGCCGGCGCTGACCTGGGTGTTGAGCGTCAGCGCGTTGTGCTGCGAGTCGTATGCGCGGCCAGCCGCGTCGAACAGGCGAACGGTCGAGCTGAACAGGACTTGGAGCGAGTCGAAGTTCCGGTCGACGGTGCGGGTCACGTGGGTGAGCTGCTCGACATCGAACGGCAGCTTCGCGGCGTGCTGCTGGAGCAGGTCGGTGACCTCCGAAGCCAGCGCATCGGTGTTGGTGATCGTCGTGTTCAAGTTGCCCTGGTTGTCGGACAGCACACCGGCCAGCAGGTTGTAGTCACTGATCAGCTTCTGGATCTCACCTGTGTGCCCCTGGAGCGCGGTGGTCAGCGTGCTGAGCGAATCGAGGATGTCGCCCAGCTCACCGCTCTTGTCGGCCAACAGCTGCAAGGTGCCGGCGCCGCTGTCGATCAGCCGGTTCAGCGACTCACCCTGGCCCGCGAGCAGGCTCGACAGGCTGGTGACCAAGTTCGAGGCGGTCTTCGGGTCGATGGAACCCGTGAAGTCCTGCAAGCTCCGCAACAGCTCGTCGAACTCGGCGGGGACCTTCGTGTGGCGGATCTCATCGCCTGCTTGCAGCGCCGGGCCTCCGGTGTAGACGGGGGCCAGCTGGACGTAGCGCTCACCGAGCAGCGAGGCGGGCACCAGGGCGGCCGTCGCGTCGGCCGGCACCTTGGTGCCGGACTTGACGCGCAACGTCACCACGACCTGGTCGCCGACGTTGCGGATCTTGGTGACCTGCCCGACGGAAATGCCTTGGACCCGGACGGTGGAGTTCGGGTACAGGCCGATGGCCCGCGAGAACGTGGCAGTGACGTCGTAGCCCTTCGGCGGCGAGCTCAGCGAACAGGCCGGCACCAACGCGGCCACGACGACGACGAACAGCGCGATGGCGAGCCGCGTCGCGCCGCGGTGTCGCCGTGCACGAGTGCCCCGATGGTGGGAGCGCGTCACAGAAGCGGTCATGGCGTGAGCATCGGGGCGTAAGCAGCGGACAAGGGAACGGCGGAGCCGTTGATCTTTGCGCTGGCGGCGCCGCCGGTGGCATTGGACTGCACGCCGCCGGGCACGGGCCCGGTCCGCTGGTTGCACGGCAGCGGGTCGTTGCCGACGGCCAAGTCGAGGGCGCGGTCGATCAGGCCGCACGCCCCGTACAGCGCGTCAGGGTCGGCAGGGCCGAGGAGCTGCGCGTAGATGTTGGCCCAATGGTTCGAGTAGTCGTCGGCGCCCGAGTAGCCGACCGACGCGAAGCCCTTGATCGCGTCCGAGAGGAACGACACCGACTCGGCCAGGTCGCCCTGATGGCGGCTCAAGATCACCAGGTCGTTGTGCAGCTCGTCGAGCACGTTGTCGAGGTCAGGGCGGTTCTCCTTGACCAGCTTGGTGAGCCGCTGCGTGGTGTCGGCGGTGCTCGCCAGCAAGGTGGCGAGCTCGTCGCGGCGCTCGACGAGCAGCGTCGCCACCCTGTCGAGTTGCTGCACGGCACCGACGAGATCCTGGTCCCGGTCGGCGAGCGTGGAGGTGAGCGTGCGGGCCGAGTCGATGAGCTGGCGGGCCTCACCCTGGCGGGAGTTCACCACCGTGGTAAGGCGGTCGAGGCCGTCGAGCAGCTGCGCGACCTCGTCGTGCTTGCCCTGCGAGACCGCCGTCAAGTTGGCCATGAGCTGGTTGAGGCCCTTGGCATCGCTCTTTTCGAGCAGCGGTGTGCTGATGTCCTGCAGGTCGAGCAGGTCGATGGGCGTCTCCGTCTTGGTGATGACCGCACCCGACTTCAGCAGGTGGCTCCAATCGTTGCCGGTCACCAACGTCACGGACTTCGAGCCGAGCAGGGTGTCGACTTGGATCGCGGCGCGGGTGTCGACCGGCAGCTCGGTGCCGTTGTCGACCTTCAGCTTGATGCGCACTTTCGAGCCGTGGGCCTTCACCGACGCGACGGTGCCGACATCGATCCCCGACACCTTCACACGGTTGTTCGGCTGGATCCCGGCTGCGTCGGAGAAGTCGCCGTAGACCGTGTACTGCGACTTGAAGAAGCCGCCGTTCAGCAGCAGCGCCGCACCCGTGCCGACCACGATGAACAGCACCACGAGGCCGCCGATGATGTACGGGTTCCGCTCGGTGAACGCCTTCACCGGGCTCCTCCCGCGACGGCGCCGACCACCTGGCCGAGACCGATGGAGTCGCTCGACCCGCTCGACTTCGCCGCCGCGCCGGCTGAGCTGCTGGGCAGCGCCGATGACAGCAGGTCGGCCATCGTGCACGGCGCGCTGACGAGCGCTCCCTTCGGGCTGTCACCCGCGATGCACGTCACGATGGATCGAACTTGGAACCACTGCCCGCTGCGGGAGATCCGGAAGTAGCCGAGCGCGCCTTGCGGCAGCGTCGACAGGCCGGCATCGAGGTCGGAGTGGTGCTTCGCAAGGGTGTTCACGATGGTCTGCAGGTTCGTGATCGCCTGCGTGAAATCGCCCTCGTTCTTGTTCAGCAGCGACTGGACCTGCTGGTTCAAGGTGGTGAAGTCATCGAGCAGCGAGGTGATCGTGTTGCTGTTGTCGGCAAGCGTGCCGCTGAGGTTGCGCAAGTTCTCGATGGTGGCCACCAGGTCCTGGTTCCGTGACGCCAGCGAACCCACCACCGTGTGCAAGTTGTCGATCACCGTGCCGACGTCGGTGTCGAGACCACCCACGGTGTTGGCGATCTTCGAGGCGTTGGTGAGCAGGTCGCGCACCCGCACGTCGTTGCCGTCGAGGGCCTGGTTGAGCGCGTCGACGAACTGGTTGGCCTTCTCCGGGTCGATGGCCTGCAGGACGGGTCCGACGGTGTTCAGGAACTGGCCGATCTCGGCCGAGCTCACTTCGTTGGTGCAGCGGCCACCCGAGTGGGCATTGCGGCACGACGACAGCGTGCTACCGCCTTTCAAGGCGGGACCGGAGGTCGGTGGGTACAAGTAGAGGTACTTCTGGCCGAGCAGGTTGCGCCAGCGCACGGCGACTTGCGTGCCTTTGCGCAGCTTCACGTTGGACTTCACCTGGAACGTGACCACCGCGTGGCCGTGGTCGAGCTTGATGCTGGTGACCTTGCCCACCTCGACACCGGCGATCTTCACGGAGTCGTTGTCGAGCAATCCCGTGACATCAGAGAGCTGGGCCTTGTACGAGTGCGTCTTTTCGAGGAAGTGGATGTTGCCGATCAGCGAGATCAGATAGAGGAGCACTGCCAGGCAGGCCATGGCGTAGACGACCAGCCGCAGGCCGATGCGGCCGGTGTGACCCACCAAGGCCTTGCGGATGCGGCTCAGGATCCTCACGAGCCACCGCCGAGCAGGCGCGAGATGAAGCTCGACAACGGTGCCGGCTTGCTTTGATCGGGTGTGCCGATCGCGCCGTACACCTTGTCTTGGAAGTTCGGTGCCGTCGCCTGCAACGACGTGGAGGGCGATGCCGTAGCGGCCGGCGCCGACACCGCAGGGGCGACGGTCGTCGGGTTGGCGTACGCGCTGCAGTCGATCTTGCCGCCCGACGCGGTGGCCAGCAGTCCGAGGAGCTGGTTCTGGAGCGCTTCGATCGGCGCCTCGGGCGGGCCGATCACGCCGCACAGCAGCGTGGCGATGTCCTTGAAGTCGGCGATCTGCTTGAAGTAGGCGAACTTCGTGCCGTCCGGGAGGGTGTCCTCGCTGGCGCCACTGCCGAACTTGTACAAGTAGCGCGACAGCCCGTAGATCGTCTGGCCGATCTGGTCGTGCTGCGCGAGGACGACCCGCGAGATGTTGTCGCCATTGGCCAAGATGCGGTCGAGGTCGGGACGGTTCACCGAGATGAGGCTGGCCAGGTCGTTGGCGAACGGCCGGAAGGTGGTGAGGGCCTTTTCGAACTGGGCCCGCGCATCGTTGAAGGTGGGCAGGGCGACGTTGAGGTCGTTGCTGATCGTGTTGAGTGCCGGGCCGAGGTTCTTGATCGACGACTGGAACCGGGCGAACGCGTCGAGCGCCTGGAGCTGCGCGTCGATCGTCTGACCGAACGAGTTGGCGGCCTGCACGCCGACTTCGAGGTTCTGGGCGATCTTGTCGCCCTCGCCGCGGTTGAACCGGGCGAGCTCGTTGATCAGCGTCTTGAGGTCGTCGGTGTTGATGCCGCTCAGCAGCGTGTTGGCCGTCCCGATGAGCTGCTCGACCTCTTCGCCGGAGCTGGTGGCCGCCAAGTGCGATCCGTTGCCGAGCCAGGGCTGATCATGGCGCCCGTCTTGGGCCTGGAGGTCGACGAACTTGTCGCCGAAGAAGGTGTTCGGCGCGATGACCGCCTTCACGTTCGAGGGGATCTTGCGGTTCTTGCCGATCGCGAGCTTGATCTGCACGCGGTGGTCGTCGAGGAGCTTGATGCTCTTGACCTTGCCGACCGTGACGCCGAGGTACTTGACGTCGCTCCCCTTCTTCAGCGCCTGGCTGGCGCGGGGAAAGGTGCCCGACACGATCATGTCGTCGCTGAAGTAGCCGTAGACGCCGCGCAGCGCGACAGTCACACCGGCCACGACCAGCACCGTCACGGCCAGTGCGGCGATCACGCGATACGCCTTGCGAAGGTCGCTGCCGCCCCTCATGTGTGGATCCCGAAGACTCGGAACGCCGGCATCCAACCCACGATGCGCGCCGTCTCGGTGTTGCCCCAGAACACGATCGACAAGAGCAGGTTCAACAGCGTTACGACGATGATCGACAAGCGGATCGCGCGGCCGGCGGCCTGACCCACCGCAGCCGGTCCGCCGTTCGCGTAGTAGCCGTAGTAGCAGTGGATCAGCGTCACCGCCACGGCGAACAACATCGCTTTGAGGAACGAGTAGAAGATGTCCTGGGCCGGCAAGAAGTAGCGGAAGTAGTGGTTGTACTGGCCCGCTGACAGGTGGAACACCACTTTGGTGACGATCAGCTTGGTGGCGAGGTAGCTGGAGAACAGCGCAGCCAGGTACAGCGGGATCATCGTGATGATCGACGCCCACACGCGGGTGGTCACCAGGTACACGAAGCTGTCGACGCTCATGACCTCGAGCGCGTCGATCTCGTCGGAGATCCGCATGGCACCGAGCTGGGCGGTGAACCCTGCGCCCACCTGCGCCGCCAGCGCCACGCCCGCGATCAGGGGCGTGATCTCCCGGGTGTTGGCGACGGCTGAGATGATGCCGGTGTAGGCCTCGGCGCCGATCTGTTGGAGTGCGGCGAAGCCCTGGAGGCCGACTTCGGTGCCCGTGAAGAACGCCATGAAGACGATCACGAAGAACATGCCGCCGCCGACGATCAAGGCACCCGCCCCGATGGTCATGTCGGCGATGAGGTTGACGATCTCCTTGCGATATCGCAGTCCCCGGGGCAGCGACTTGAGGATCCGGCCGTAGAACACGAAGTGGTCGTAGACCTGTGCCAGCGGGCCGGCCGCTCGCTCGACGGGCCGGGCGACACGACCGACGACCTTCGACTCCGCCTCCCGGAAGGCCGCGCGGGGCGGCTCCGGTGGCAGGAGCGGTTCTTCGGTCGTCAGCGCCACGTCAGGCCAGCTTCTGCGGGACGAAGTTGAAGTAGATGGCCGTGAGCACGAAGTTCACGAAGAACAGCAGCACGAACGTGACGACCACGGCCTGGTTCACCGCGTCGCCGACACCCTTGGGACCGCCCTTGCAGGTCAGCCCCTTGTAACAGGCCACCACGCCCGCGATGAAGCCGAAGATGGCGGCTTTGATCAGCGCCATCCACAGGTCCGCGAGCTGCGACAGCTCGTTGAAGGAGGCGAAGAAGCTCGAGGAGGTGACGCCGATGATGTTCACGCCGAAGAACCAGCCGCCAGCCAGACCTGCCGCCGTGGTGACGGCGTCGAGCAGCACGGCGATGACCACAGCGGCCCAGATGCGGGGCATCACCAGACGCTGGATCGGGTTGACGGCCATCACGCGCATCGCGTCGATCTCGTCACGGATCTTGCGCGCGCCGAGGTCGGCCGTCATGGCGGAACCACCGGCGCCGGCGATGAGCAGGGCCGTCGCGATCGGGGCCTGCTCACGAACGCACGCCAGGACCATGGCCGAGCCCAGGTGCGCGCTGGCGCCGAGTTGATTGAGGAGGTCGCCGACCTCGAGGGAGATCACCATGCCGAAGGGGATGGAGATCAAGATCACCGGCAGCGTGGTGACCTTCGCGATGAACCAGCATTGGTCGAGGAACTCGGCCACCGGCCAGGGTCGTGAGATCGTCTGGCGGACGGCCTCCAGGCCGATCCCGCCCATCGTCCCGGTTTCCCGGAGCAGGTTCTTGACCCTGGAGACGCCAGGGATCGCAACTGCCACGGCTACACCGTCATGATGCCCCGAGCCTCTGACTCCTTGCGGACCTCCTCCGCACGGGCCAGCGACCGGGCCACCAGCTCCCGCTCGACATCCGTCTCGTCGGTCGCGAGCTCATCCATACCGATCGGTCCTGCCGCTCGACCCGCGAGGAACTGTCGGATGATGGGGTCGTCGCTCGCCACCATCTCGTCCTTGGTGGCGAAGCGCACGAGGCCCGACCGGAAGAGCACACCGATGTAGTCGGCGGTCCGCATCACCGACGGGATGTTGTGGGTGATGATGAAGAAGGTCGCGTTGACCTCTTCTTGGAGCAGCCGCGTGAGCTCGTCGAGGTAGGACACACGCACCGGGTCCAGCCCGGAGTCGGGCTCGTCGAAGAACACGATCTCGGGGTCGAGCACGAGGGCCCTCGCCAGCCCCGCGCGCTTGCGCATGCCGCCGGAGATCTCGCCGGGCAGCTTCTTCATGTGATCGAGCAGGCCGACGAGGCTGGCCTTCTCCATCACCACTTCGCGGATGTCCTTCTCGCTCTTCTTCGTGTGCTCGCGCAGCGGGAACGCAATGTTGTCGTAGAGGTTGAGGGATCCGAACAGGGCGCCGTCCTGGAAGAGCACCCCGAACTTGCGGCGCACGCGGTACATGTCCTTCTCCCGCATGCGGACGGTCTCTTCGCCGTCGACCCAGATCTCACCCCGATCGGGACGCAGCAGCCCGATGATGTTCTTGAGGAGGACCGACTTGCCCGTGCCGGACGGGCCCATGATGGCGCTGATCTTGCCGCGAGGGATGTCGAAGCTGATGTCCTGGAGCACCGTGTGCGAACCGAAGGACTTGGTGACCCCTCGGAGCGAGATGATTGCGTCGGTTGTGGTGTCGCTCACGTTCGGGTTCACCCCCGCGGGCACGATTGGGAGCGGAGACCCGGGTCCCCTACCTGACCTGTGCCCGACTTGTTCCGGTTGCAACGGATTCGCCGCCCCGGAACCGTAGCAATGTCGCACCGCACCCATGAGCATTCGCCGTGTGGCCCGGCGAACCTTCCACTGCGGCGAGGCCGTGGGCCCACCCCCGCGCTGGCGCGGGGCTCAAAACTGGCATCGGGGGCCGGATGACCCGACCCCCGATGACCCGCAGTCTCCGCCCGCGGGCGCGCCACGTGGCTCAGAAGCGCTGACGGAAGGCGAGCACACCCTCGACGTAAGCCACCGTGTCGTTGTACATCCCCCGGCTCGTGACCGAGTCGAAGCCCTGGTAGTAGGACGCGACCGCGGTCCGTACGTCGCCGCCTGCCCGCCCCAGGAGATAGTGCAGGTACTTGGCCGACATGCGGATGTTGTCGTTGGGGCTCCAGGGGTTCATCGGCAGGCCGATCATGGCGGAGACAAACGCCGTCGTGTTCGGCATGAACTGGCAGATACCGATCGCTCCGGTGCTCGACACGACCGCCGGCTGCCAGCCCGACTCGAGCCAGCACAGGCCCTCGATCAAGTCGAGTGGCACGCCGTAGTACGAGGCCCACTTCTGGAAGATCGGGTGGTACTGCGCATACCGGGCAGGGTCGTTGCGCAGACGGGACGGCAAGCCGCTGCCGACGGTGTAAGAGATCGGCACGCCCGTTCCCGCCGAGCTCACGCTCTGGCCCGGGATGGTGAGGCGCTTGCCGGCGTACACGACATCGGGGTTGTGGATCCCGTTGGCGGCGGCGAGGGCCGAGACCGACACCCCGAAGCGGTGGGCGATCGTCGACAGGTTGTCGCCCGGTGCCACCAGGTAGCTGCCGCCACCCCCTCCCGCGCTGCCGGACCCGCTCGGGATGGTGAGGTACGTCCCGGCATAAATGCGGTCGACGTCGGAGATGCCGTTGGCCGTGGCCAGTGCACGCACCGAGGTCCCGAAGCGAGCGGCGACGTCGCTCAGGGTGTCGCCGCGGCGCACGAGGTAGCGGCTTGCGTCTGCTGCCGCCACACCTGCGGGGGCCAGCACGGCGAGCACGGTCGTGACCACGACCAGTGCCACCGCCATACGCCGCCCGGCGCGTTTGTATCGAGGTGAAGTAGACGTTGACAGCGACACGCGAAGAACCTCCCGGGTTCTCCGCCCGCCAGGACGCCAGACCGTAGAGCCTCGATCCGGGTACGCGCAAGCGCGAGGCGAAGATTTCTCGATCTCCACCTCAGCATCACTGATACTCCATCTCTAGTGGAGAATTACATCATTGTAATCTCTACTAGAGGTTCATGCAAGATCCCCGCCTCAGGTTCCCTTCCCGCGCGCCGCACCGCGGCGCTCCGGGGCCAGGCGTTCGAGCACCGGAGTTGCGCGCAGGTCGACCTGTTGCATGGCCGCGGCCACCGCATGGTGGCCTGCCTGGTCCCGGATCAAGCGCCACATGTCCTGCGCGACGGCTCGGTAGCTGGGGTGGCCCTCAGCGCCGGAACGCAGCTCGATCAGGTGCAGCGCGGCGCGGGCGTTGAGATCCAGCACGAAACGCACTCGGTAGGCGAGTGGCAGCGCGTAGGCCGCTTCCTCCGGGAACGACACGTGCAGGGCCTCATACAGCGCGGCGCCTCGCTCCATCGACTGGTCAAAGGGTGCCCGATGGCCGGCGGCGTCGATGGCATCGGGTCGCTCGAAGCCGTGTCGCGGGCTGAGACGCTGCCACTCCAACGTGAGCATCCGGTGCCGTTGCAGGTCGCGGAAGGCTCCATAGTCAGCCACCACGTCGAAGCGGTAGTGCAGGCGTTCGAGTGCCCGGCCGGGCTTGTGGCGCCGGTTGACCCGCTCCCCCACGTATGCCTCGATCACGGCGCGCCGCTCGTCGATGGTGAGGCGGTGGGCGCGTGCTTCCAGATCGGCCTGCGACAGATGCGACGACGCGAACGCGATCGCCGCCACCAGCTTCACTTCGCCGTCGGGGTCGAAGTCGACGAGGCGCACACCCTGCTCGCCTGGGGTGCCTTCATCGGGAAACATCGCCGCCACGACGTCCTCGGTGGCTTGACGTGTGTCGTGCAAGTACTCGCTCCACCGACCGCCACGTTCGGGCAGGTCGACTCGCTTCAGGAACGACGGGATCACCTTGCGGAGCTCGATCAGCATGAGCTCGCAGTAGCGCCGGGCCTCAGGGAGCGGGTGCGCCCTCATCCGGAGCAGCAGCTGCTCGTACGCCTGACCCGTGCCGTAGATCCCGACGTTCGACAGCGATGCCCCGGGCAACAATCCCCTCAAGGAGTCGAACGCCTTCGCCCGGATCGCCTGGCGATGCACGAAGTCGGACTCCCCGGGTTCTTTGGGGAACTCCGCTCGGAAGAACTCCTGCATCGGTGCGAGGAGCTGCGCGTACGTGTCGAACATGCGATCCATGTCGCCCACGTAGCGGGTGCCGAGCGGTGAGGCCAGCACAGCCGGGTCTCGATAGAAGCGGTACCGGCCACCGAGGCGGGCGTCGTAAGCGATGTAGCGAGTGGACTGCTCGAGGTACGACATGAGCCGCCCCCACTCCAGCACCTTCGTGAGCAAGTTCGATGCCTGCTCACAGGCGAGATGCACGCCGCCGAGCTGCGCCACCGAGTCGTCGCCGTACTCGAGGAACACACGGTCGTACAGCTCTTCGGCCCGTCGCAGCCCGACAGTGGCATCGACTCCCTGGTCGCCGCTGATGTCGAGGTCGCCTACGAACTCATCGAGGAAGAGGCGACGGAGGCTCTTCGGTGAGCGGGCGTACCGGGCGAAGAGCGCGCCCTTCACGACTTCGGGGAGGTTCACGAGCGCGAACACCGGGCCGTCGAGGTTCGTGAAGTACCGCCGGAGGACTTCGGCTTCTTCTGCGGTGTACTCCTCGGCGACGTAGACAGCCACGGCGGCCGACTTTACGATCTGCCCCTCACCAGCCCGCGGATCCGGCCCCGGTCTGATTGGCCGAGTTCCGTCAGTTGACGGAATCGCCGAACGAGGAGCGTGCCGCGGCGAGGACGTCGGGCCGGCACCACAAGTCGACGATGGTCATCGCCATGGCTTTGGCGCCGTCGAGCACGGCCGCGTCGGCCCGCTCAGACCCAGTCCAGGTGGCGAACTCCTCGGTGTGGATCGACACACCCGACGGCGCAACGCCGATCATCGGGTGGATCGACGGCACCAGATGACTGACGTTGCCCATGTCGGTGCTGCCGACCACCCGGGCGGCCCCGGAGGGATCGACCACGGTCCGGCCCAGACGTGCTGCGTTGGCGACGTAGCAGTCGACCATCGGCGGGTTGTCGACCATGTCGTCGTACGGCGGATAGATCCACCTGTGTTCCATCGTGCAGCCGGCCGCGTCGGCGCCGGCCTGCAGGCAGGCAAGCACCCGCTCCTTCAAGGGGTGAAGTGTGGCGACCAGCGGCGAGCGCACGAACCAGTGGGCGGCGGCACGCTCCGGCACGACGTTCGCTGCGGTGCCGGCCTCGGTGAAGATCCCGTGGACCCGCTCGCCCGGCTCGATGTGCTGGCGGAGCGCGGCGACGTTCAGGTAGCCGAGCACTGCTGCGTCGAGTGCGTTGCGTCCCAGGTGCGGTGCCGCTGCCGCGTGCGACGCCCGGCCGTGGTACGTGACCTCGAGCTGGTGGACGGCGATGGTGTCCATGCGCGTCAGGTCGGCATCCGCCGGGTGGATCATCATCGCGGCGTCGACCCCCTCGAGGGCGCCCTTGTCGACCATCAGCTGCTTGCCCCCGCCTCCCTCCTCCGCCGGAGTGCCGAGGATCACGACCCGCCCGCCCGCGCGGGACGCCACCGCGGCGGCAGCCAGTCCCGCCCCCACTCCCGCGGTCCCGATCACATTGTGGCCGCACGCGTGACCGATGCCAGGGAGGGCGTCGTACTCGCACAGCACGGCGACCGAAGGGCCCGTCTCGCCAGCCCGGGAGCGGAACGCGGTGGGCAGGCCGAACGCACCGC
Source organism: Acidimicrobiales bacterium (assembly GCA_035547835.1). Taxonomy (NCBI): domain Bacteria; kingdom Bacillati; phylum Actinomycetota; class Acidimicrobiia; order Acidimicrobiales; species Acidimicrobiales bacterium. Next base: position 278,247 of record DASZTW010000007.1, on the reverse strand, counting down.
GATCCACTTCGAGCCCGTCCCCCTCGAGCAGATCAGTCAAGACGTCGTGTGCGTGGTGCTCGTCGAAACCGAGCTCAGGATGCGCGTGCAGCTCCCGGGCTGCGGCGCGCAACTTCTCGGCTCGCTCGTCGACCGCGGCGCACACCCGGTGCTTGAGCTGCTCGATGTCGATGCCGGTCACGACACGCTCTCGCTGTGGCGCAGCACGATCTTGCCGAGTTGCTGTCCGGCCCGGAGCCGTTCGAGGGCGGCGGGATACTCGTCGATGCCGAGCACCTCGTCGACCACCACGGCAAGGCCCTGTTCGACCATGGCGGTCACCTGGGCGAACTCCTCGTAGCTGCCCATGGTGGACCCGATGATCTCGAACTGCTTGAAGAACAGGCGAGGCAACGAGAGGGTGACGTCCTGGCCCGACGTGCCGCCGCAGACCACCATCCGCCCGCCGGGCTTCAGCGCTTTGACCGAACGATCCCACGTGGCCGGCCCGACGCTCTCGACCACGACGTCGGCTCGCACGGGCCAGTCGGCGTCGGACCGGAAGCCGCCTTCGGCTCCGAGGTCCGTGGCCCGTGTGAGCTTCGTGTCGGACGTCGAGGTCACGAACACCCGGGCACCGAGATGCGCGCCGAGCGCCAGCGCGGCCGACGCCACACCCCCGCCGATGCCGACGACCAGCAGGGTCTCGCCGGCGCGCAGTCGCGCCCGACGCAACATCCGCCAGGCCGTGAGGTGGCACAGCGGGTAGGCCGCAGCTTCCTCCCAACCGACCATGGCGGGCTTGGCCACGATGTTGCGCGCCGGGACCACGACGCCCTCGGCGTGGCCACCCCACCGTTGTTCGCCCAGGATCTGCAAGCTGCGCCCGAGCGGTGCGTCGTTGCCGTACGCCACGATGTCGGCCACCGACGACACGGCCGGGTTGATCACCACCTCGTCGCCGATGGCGATGCCGTCGACCCCCGGACCTACGGCTTCGACGACACCGGCCACGTCGCACCCGGGGACGTGCGGCAAGTGCGGCCGCGGCTGGCCGGACATCACCCACAAGTCCATGTGGTTGAGCGCCGACGTGACGGGTCGGACCTGCACTTCCCCCGTTGCGGGCCCGGGCAGTTCGATAGAGCCGCGGCGGTATGTGCCGGGCGACTCGTCCAGGATCCACGCGTCCATGGCAACGGACGGTAGCGGAGGGCAGACGACCCGCCCGCGCTCAGAGGTAGCCGACCAGCGCGTCGGGCAGGACGGTCAAGGAGGCAGCTGTGGCGCGCCCGAGCCGCTCGCCGTCGAGCCAGATGTCGAGGGGGCGAGCGAAGTCGAGGTCGACGCTCGCCATTCGGCGCACCGTGATGGAGGGGTGCGGCAGGTGCGTGCCGGTCGGCAGACGGGAGCGCGCCTTGAGGCGGTCGTTCAGGTGGAGGTTCGCCTCGAGCACGTCGACGAGGCCGTCGTCGGGGTGCGATCGGGGCGCGACGTCCCAACGCCCCAACCACTCGGCGTTCATCGCCGCGACCACCGGACCGCGCCACCAACCTCGCCGAGCCACGAAGTGGGCGACGAACACGCGCTCTTGCCCGTCGATCGTCGCTTTCACCGCATCCAGTGGCAGGCGCATGACCACGCCGTCGGGTCGCGCGTGACTCGGCATGGGCGCACCCATCGTGCGGGCGAGATCGCCCGCACGGAGCGCCAGGGGCGGCGGCGGCGTGCCGCGCAACAGCGCGTCCTCGACGGCCAGCCGGGCGGACCGATCGTCGGTGACCACCACGGCCTCGGCTGGCACCTCGGCGACCGCGCTCCCCCACGGCTCGCCTCTGCGAATCGTCATTCGGGCTCGCTCCCGGCATCGGGCTCATCGTCGTGCGCGCCGCCGGGGAGCGCGACGGCGGCAGCCACGACCCCGCGGAACAGGCGGCGGCTGGCTTCCCGGGCTGCGTCGCGGGTGGAGGCGTCGGGTGCGACCTCGCCGACTTGGCGGAGCAAGTCGATCAGCTGCTTCATGTTGCGGACGAAGTCACCGGGCGACAGCTCGTCGTGCTCGAGGACCTGTTCGAGCGGTGCGCCCTTCGCCCAGGCGCGGGTGGCGGCGACCAGAGTGGCATCCGGTGGTCGGGTGGCGGGGAGGTCGCGCGTGAGCTCCTCAGCGACCAGCGCCTTGGCCCGCGCTTCGATCTCGCCGTAGCGGTCACGCAAGCGTGCGTTCGGAAAGCGGGGCGGCGCGGGCGGCACCCGCGATCGGTGCTCATAAGTGAGGCATGAAGCGAGGCCGGCGAGGTCGTCGGCATCGAGACCATCGAGCATGCCGTCGGTGAGGACCTCGCAGACCAGCAGATCCGACTCGTGGTACAAGCGACGCAGCAGCTCGCCCCGCTCCGTGAGCTGCCACCCCTCGGCGAACCCCCGCGCCACCATGATCTCGAGAACCCGGTCGAAGCGAGCTGACAGCGACTGGTGGTGTCCGCCCACGCGCCGGTCGAGGTCGGCCAGCTCGCGCCGGAGCCGATCGCCGCGCTCCAACGCTCGGAGGTGCCGGCCGCGGTCGGGGCAACGGGCCACCGGATGGTCCAGCTGGTCTTCGTGGCTGCGTCGATGATGGGCGCCACGGCCCTTCCCGCCGTACGGACGCGGACCGCCCCGCCGGCCCGAGCGCACCCGGGCGCGGCGCAGTTCATCGGCAGCCTCCCGGCAGAAGCTGGCGCTGTGCGGCCGGTAAGGGGTGGGCAGGGTGATCTCCCCGATCACATCGGGCAGCCGATCGAAGTCGTCGGCGGTCAAGTTGCGCACGCGTCCCTGGGTGGTGACCGCGCGCAGCTTGACCGCGCCGCCCGATCGAAAGCCCACGCTCAGCACGGCGAGGCGTCCGTGCGGCGCTGCAGCGCGAAAGACGTCGCCGGGCTTCATCCGCGCGATCGCGTCGACGATGTGGGCCGGGGTCGCGCCACGGTGGTCTCCCGCGGCCTCCACAACCAGGCGTCGGTACTCCTCGACGTCGCCTCGATCGCATTGGGCCTCGGCATCGGCCCGGGCGAGCAAGCGGGTGAGATCCGCGCGTCGGGCTTCGAGCTGCACCACCGTTGTGTCGGCTTGGAACTGCGCGAACGACGAGTTCACCAGACGGTGGGCTTCGCCACGGTCGTAGCGACGTACGAGGTTGGCGGCCATGTTGTAGGTGGGACGGAACGCCGATCGCAGCTCGAACTCACGACTCGACGCGAGCGCGGCGACCTGGCCGAAGCCGACGAACGGTGACCACAGCACGAGCGCGTGACCCACGTCGTCGATCCCACGCCGCCCGGCACGGCCGGTGAGCTGCGTGTACTCCGCTGGGGTGAGGAACTCGTGGGTCTCACCAGTGAACTTGGTGAGCGCCTCGATCACCACGGAGCGGGCCGGCATGTTGATGCCGAGCGCGAGGGTCTCGGTGGCGAACACCGCTTTCGCCAGACCTTGCACGAAGCAGCTCTCGACCGCTTCCTTGAAGGCCGGCACCATGCCCGCGTGGTGAGCGGCGATGCCCTGTTCGAGACCGTGCAGCCAACGGTCGTAGCCAAGTACGTCGAGGTCGTGATCCGACAGGTGGGCGGTGGCGGACTCGACCAGCGCCCGGATGCGTCGCCGCTCGTCGGGGGAAGTCAGTCGCACGCCCGCGTCGACCACCGAGCGGGCGGCCTCGTCGCAACCGTTACGGCTGAACACGAAGTAGATCGCCGGCAAGAGGTCGCGGTCGTCGAGGTGTTCCACCACTTCGAGGCGGCGGGGCGTGCGGAAGCGATGCCGGGGCCGACCGCGCGTGCCACGTGGGCCTCGCAGGCGGTCGGAGTCGTACTCGGTGCCGTGCGGGTTCGGCCGGCCGTCGACCAGGGTCGGCACTTGTTGCAGAGAGTCGGCGAGCCGGTCGGCCACCAAGTAGTGGTTGTACAGGGCGACCGGTCGCCGCCACTCGGTGACCACGTCGGTCGGGCCCCGCACCGTCTCGATCCACGCGGCCAGACGGTCGGCGTTGGAGATCGTGGCGGAAAGGCAGACCAACCGGATCGACGGTGGTGCGTGGATGATGACTTCCTCCCACACCGGGCCGCGGTAGGCGTCCTGCAGGTAGTGGACCTCGTCGAGCACCACGAACTCGAGGCCGTCGAGGTTCGATGACCCGGCGTAGATCATGTTGCGCAGGACCTCAGTGGTCATGACCACTACGTCCGCGTCGCCCCGAATGGCGTTGTCACCGGTGAGCAGACCGACACGGTCCGCGCCGAGTACCGCGCGCAAGTCCGCGAACTTCTGGTTCGACAGGGCTTTGATCGGCGTGGTGTAGAAGACCTTTCCGCCCGCGTTCAGGGCGACGTCGATGGCGTGCTCGGCCACCACCGTCTTGCCCGCACCGGTGGGTGCGGCGACCAGCACCGAGCGCCCGGCGTCGATCGCCGCGAACGCCGTCTCCTGGAAGGGGTCGAGTGCGAAGTCGTGACGGAAGCGGTTGACCGGTGCCATCACCGGCCGGCTCTCGCCTGACGGCGTTGCACCAACAGCCCGATCGCGGCCGACCCGAAGTAGAAGACCCACAGCGGGACGGCGAGGAAGAACATCGAGAACGGATCAGAGCTCGGCGTGATCAATGCCGCCAGGATCGCAATGACCACCAAGCCATACCGCCATTGGCGGAACAAGGTCTGCGGACGGACCAGGCCGACCCCCTGGGCCGTGATCAAGATGATCGGGAACTGAAACGCGGCCCCGTAGATCAACATCATGTACAGGATCAGGCGTAGGTACTTCGAAGCGCTGTAACCGGTGACGAACCCGCTCCCGGCCACGTTCCCGAGCCACTGCAAGGCGACGGGGAGGGTGTAGTACGCCACGATCGCGCCGCCGGCGAACAGCACCGAGCCTGCGCCGACGAAGACCAGCGCGTAGCGCTTCTCGTTCTTGTAGAGCCCGGGGGCCACGAAACGCCAGAGCTGCCACAAGATGACGGGCATCGCCACCAGCAAGCCGAGGTAGCTGGACACCCGAACCCGGAGCAGAAGGCCTTCGAGAGGGTCGGTGAACAGCAGCTTGCCGCCGGTGATCGAGTTCTTGCAGTCGTTCCCGTGGCACAGTTCGCGCAGCGGGTGGATCAGCCAGTGGATCACCGGGTCGAACAGGAACCAGCCGGCCACCACGCCGATGGCCACGGCGACGAAGGCCTTGAGGAGGCGGCCGCGCAGTTCGACCAGATGCTCTCGCAAGGTCATCTCACCGGCCGGCGTCGACGGCTCAGCGTCGGGGGCGCGACGGCGGGCCCACTGCGGAATGACGGAGCTCATCGATGGCAAGGCGAGCGCGCGATGTCAGTGGAAGCCAGGCCGGTCGGCCTCGCTGGTCGCGGACGGGAACACCCATGGCGGGAGCGGGCCAGCCGCGGAAGGTCCACGGTCGGAGTTCGGTGTGCCGGCGGGTCGCGGCTGGGGCGGTGCTTCGTTGAGCTCGGGTGCGACGCCCCCCAGTTCGTCCGTGGCGACGGGCGCGTCGGGCGCGACCTCATCGGTCGGCGACTCGACGGCTCCGTTCTCCGACGCGGCTGGCGAGGACGGCGGCACGGATGGAGACGACGCCGCTTGCTCCCCCAACGACAGCTCCCGCTGGAAGGTCTTCATGGGCTCGTCGAGCACTTGGCGGAGCTCGCTCTGGAACCCACCCGACATCCGGCGCGCGGTGCCGAGCCACTCGCCCAGCTTGCGGGCCACTTCCGGTAGCTTGTCAGGCCCGAGCAGCACCAGCGCGAACACGAGGACCACGAGGATCTTCTCGGGACCCAGGTTGAAACCCACGATGGCAGCCTACTGGCGGTCGTCGAGCCGCCTGGCCGACGCGCGCAGCGCCTGGTCGACTCGGTCGAGCGCCTGGCGTCGCCGCGCCACCCGCGCCACCGCCTCCCCGACCGCCGACTCGTGGCGGTCGAAGCGCCGCGCCGCCCACCAGCCGACCCCGGCCGCCAGCACCACCACGATGGTCGGGATCCACCACCACAGAGCCATCTCGGTCACCTCAGGGCCCGCGTCGCCGTCGAGTGCCCGCCTGGGACTTTCAGCGGACCTCGACCCTCGGCCGACTGCTCGACAGGGTGTCCAGCGACCACGTCGACCGGCTGGTCGCAGCGATCACAAGAAGCCGACCCGGCTGATCGGCCACACCTTGATGAAGGCACGCCCCACGATGCTGCTCTTGTGAATCGGTCCGAAGCAGCGGCTGTCAGTGGAGTTCGTGCGGTTGTCGCCCATGACGAAGACATCACCCTTGGGGATCTGGTACGTGGCCGGGAACGCGGCGCACGACAGCACCAGGCTCGGCTTGCCGTGCGTGTAGGACTCCTTGAGGCGCTTCCCGTTGACATAGACCGCACCATCGCGGAACGCAATGGTGTCGCCGGGCAGCGCGATGACCCGTTTGATGAGGTCCTTGATCTTGTCGGACTCCGTGCAACTCGCCCACTCCGGCACGTCCGCGCCTTTGCAGGTGGGCCGGTCGAACACGACGATGTCGCCGTGGTGCACGCCGTGCGCCTTGTAGCTGAGCTTGTTGACCAGCACGCGGTCGTTGATCTTGAGGGTCGGCTCCATCGACCCAGACGGGATGTAGTACGCCTGGAACAAGAAGGCCCGGACCACCACGACCACGATCACGGCGCCGACCACGACGATCCCCCACTCGGCGATGGCTCGCTGGGTTCGGCTCATCCGGTGCTTCTGCGGCGTGCCGCCGGACGTGCTGCCGGCTCCGTCCGCCGGAGCGTCGGGGTCCTGGCCGGGCTCGTGGGGTTGGTCGGTGCCCGCGAAGTCAGTCACGATCGGAGGACGCTATCGCGTCGTCATAGCGGCGAAGTACCCGCGCGGCCGCCTCCGCGGCGACGTGCGGGCTGCCGAGACGGTCGTCGATGTCGACCACCGTGGCGTCCGGCCCGAGCGTCAGCAGGAGGCGCTCGAGCCAGGGTCGTGCCGTCACCGCCAGCACCACCCGGAGCGAGCCGTCGGGCCGCTCCTCGAACGCATCGGCTGGGTAGTTCTCCACCACCCACCGCACCTGCGGCGACAGATCGAGCGTGACGCGGGGCATGTCGGGGCTGGGGTTGAACACCACCCCCGGGGCGAACTCGGCCGGGATCTCGAAGTCCTCGTCGAGCACTCGGCTGCTGCTGATCCGGTCCAGCCGGAACACCCGCTCGCCGTTGGCGAGGCGGCAGTGGCCCGACACGTACCAGTTCCCTTCGTCGGACCACATGCGCCACGGCTCGACGACCCGCGTCGTGCGTTCGTCGCGCCCGAAGGAGAAGTACTCGATCTCGAGCGGGTGCTGCTCGCTGATGGCCCGTTGCACCGCGTCGAACGCCTCCGTGGGCGCGTCGCCGAGGTCGACGTCGAGATCCTGCGGGTCGAGCCCGAGGACCGTCGCGACTTTGGCGAGGCCGGTCGCCAGCGGGCCATCGGGGTCGGCCCCGGGGAGCGAGCGCGCTGCGGCGCCAGCCGCCACCACCGCCAGCCCTTCGGGGTTGGTCAACCGCAAGGGTCGGTCGAACATTCGGGGGTACGTGACCCACACGCGCTCGTCGTCGAAGATCACCTCGATCAGCTCGTCCGGCGAATAGGGCGGGAGACCCACGAACGAAGCGACGTTGAGGTCTTGCAGAAGGCCGGCGCGCTCGAGTCCGAAACGAGCGGCCACGTCGTCGATCAGAGGGCCGTCATTCGCCGCGATCCACGGAAGGACGGTGAGGATGCGTGCGAGTCGGTCCGATGCCGTTGGCCGTGTCATGGGCCGGCTTCGATCTCGCGCAGCCAATCGGCAACCGCCGCGCGCAGCTCCGGGGGCGACAGCACTTCGGCGTGTTCGAGGAAGCCCAGCACGAACGAACGAAACCCGTCGGGGTTGCGCACTTCCATCCGCAACACCACCGAGCCGTCCGGCCGTGTGGTCTCGACCGCTTCGGGACCGAGCTGTTGGACGGCAAGCGGCGCCTCGGCGGCGTCGACCGCGAAGCGCGCTTCCATCGCGGACCCCTCTCCCACCAGCCACGGTTCGAGCGCCGGCGCCACCCCACCATCGGCGGGTCGCTCGAACGCGCCGGGCTCCCCCACGAGGCGGGCCTCGCCTTCGACCCGGTCGAGACGGAAGACCCGGTCGGCGTCGCGGGAGCGGTCGAAGCCCGTGACGTACCAACGACCGCTGTCGTTGACCAACCGATGCGGCTCCACTTCGCGATCGGTGTCGTGGTAGCGGAACGCCACCGCTTGACGAGCTCGAATGGCACCGAACAACGTCACGACGGCGGGGTCGGCAACCAGCGGCTGGACCGCCGCGGTGGCGTCGCCGGTGCCGTCCTCGGCCACGGTGCCCCCCAACTTCCACAGCGCTTCGAGGCCACGGAGCCCTTCGAGGCGAACGAGCGACGTCGCCAAGTGGAGCGCGGCGAGCTCCTCGCGGGTCAGGCCCGGGTCGGGCAGGTAGTACTCATCCTTGAGGATCCGGTAGCCGTCGATGGTGCGCCGACCGACCGCGACGGACTCGATCCGCAGCGGCACGCCGAGCTCCCGCAAGTCGTCCTTGTCGCGCTCGAATTGGCGGCGCGCGCTGGCCGCGTCGTCGGGATAGCCCTCGAGGCGGTGGCGCAGGTCGGTCCAGGTCAGTGGATGCTCGGCGTCGAGCAAGATCGCGGTGAGGTTCATCAACCGCTCGAACTTGTCGACCCGCTCAGCCATCGCTTCCTCCGCCGTCAGCCGGCCAGCCTAGGTGGGGACGGCCGACGCGAGGTGGAGACCCACCGAACCGCACACTGCGAAGAACTCGGGTTCCTGCTCGGGCCCGCGGCCCATGGTCGTCACGTGCAAGCCGTGGCGGTCGAGCAACGCCGCGACATCGGGGGGTTCGACCGCCACGATGTCATGCCGGCCGTCGCCCACCCCCGCGAGGTCACCCACGATCGCCGGTGGGACGGGCACCTCGACAGCGCTGCGAACCAGGTCGAGCACCGTCGCCGCATGGTGGCTGAGACCGACGTGGCGAGCGCGTGCATCGCTCGACGAGTACCGGGCGCAGAACACGGGGCGGCCCCTCAGTGCGGCGACCGCGTCGAGCGCGGGTGCGGCCTCGATCGCCGTGGTGCCGAGCCGTGTTCCCGTGCCCACCACCCCCGGACCCATCGCGACCACGACCGCATCGGCACCGTGGCGGGCAGCCGCCACGAGGGCCGACGGCACGTTGACGGCCTCGAGGTCCCCACCGAAGGCGTGACCCGCCGTGACCGTGAGGTCAACCAAGCCGAGCGAGCGCAGCTGGACCACCAGGTCGCTCAAGGCGAGTGGCAGCGCGGCGCCGTCGGTCATCACGTACGCCAAGCGAGCGTCGGGTCGAGCGTCGTGGAAGGCAGCGGCGATGGTGGGCACCTGGCTGTGCAACGTGCCGACGGCAACCGGGAGCCCGTCGAGGTGCGGGCGCCGACCTGTCCCACTTGCATCGGGGGGCTCGTGCTCGTCCACCGCGCCCGTGTCGACCTGCAGCCCGGTGTAGCGAAGCTTGATGATGTGGCCGGGCCCGGGCTGCACCCAGCCTGGTTGGTCGAGGTCGCACACCACCACGTGCCATCCGCCGGTGCCGAGGCCCAACTCGACCGCAGTGGTGTTCAACAGCACCCGGTGCCCCGGTGTGACAGGACCGCTCACGTCGACGAGGGCGTAAGCACGGTCTGAGGCCATCGCCGGGTGGCCGGTGGGCAGCGGCGGGTCGAACTCCACTTCATAGCGACCGAGGCCCGGTCGTTCCGAGAGCAAGGCCACGACGCGGCCGGTGCGGTAGGACGGCATCGTGCGATCGGCCCGCGGGCGCTACAGCGACGCGATCAGCTTCTCGACCCGCTCATCGTGGGAGCGGAACGGGTCCTTGCAGAGCACGGTCCGCTGGGCCTGGTCGTTGAGCTTCAAGTGGACCCAGTCGACCGTGTAATCGCGCTTGCGCTCCTTGGCACGGCGGATGAACTCGCCCCGCAGGCGGGCCCGCGTGGTGCTCGGTGGCTCGTCGATGGCCAGCTCGATCTCCTCGTCGGTCACCATCCGTTCCATCAGGCCGCGTTCCTGCATGCGGTGGAACAAGCCGCGCTCACGGTTCACGTCGTGGTACTGCAAGTCGAGCAACGCCACCTTCGGGTCGCTCAAGTGCAGACCGTGACGCTCGCGGTAGGCCTCGACGAGCTTGTACTTCGCCACCCAGTCACACTCGCGCTCGAGCGACAGCGGGTCGCGCTCGATGCTCGTGAGGCAGTGCTCCCACATCTTCAAGGCCTGCATCTCGAGCGGCGCCAAGCCGCGCTGGTCTGCGAAGCGCTGGGCCCGTTGGAAATACTCGGATTGGATCTCCCACGCACTCGCTTCGCGACCGTTCGCGAGACGGACCCGGCGGGTGCAGGTGATGTCGTGGCTGATCTCACGGATGGCCCGGATGGGATTCTCGAGCGTCATGTCGCGCAGCACGACGTTCGGTTCCTCCAGCATGCGCAACAAGATGCTGGCTGCCCCGACCTTCAAGAACGTGGCGTACTCGCTCATGTTGGAGTCGCCCACGATGACATGGAGCCGCCGGTAGCGCTCGGCGTCGGCGTGGGGCTCGTCGCGGGTGTTGATGATCGGCCGGCTGCGGGTGGTGGCGGACGAGACACCCTCCCAGATGTGCTCGGCGCGCTGGCTGATCGAGTACATCGCGCCCCGCGCGGTCTGCAGCACCTTCCCCGCGCCGGCATAGATCTGGCGGCTCACCAGGAACGGGATCATGACTTCGGCGTAGTGCGAGAAGTCGTCACGGCGGCTGGTGAGGTAGTTCTCGTGACACCCGTAGGAGTTGCCCGCAGAGTCGGTGTTGTTCTTGAAGAGGTAGATCGTGCCGCGGATGCCTTCCTCTCGCAGACGTTGCTCGGCGCTCGACAGCAGCTGCTCGAGGATGCGCTCACCAGCCTTGTCGTGGACCACGAGGTCGTGGATGGAGTCACACTCGGGTGTGGCGTACTCGGGGTGTGAGCCGACGTCGAGGTAGAGGCGGGCGCCGTTGGCCAGGAAGACGTTGCTCGAACGCCCCCACGACACCACGCGGCGAAACAGGTACCGGGCCACCTCATCGGGGCTCAGTCGCCGTTGGCCCCGCAGGGTGCACGTGACCCCGTATTCGTTCTCGAGGCCGAAGATCCGGCGTTCCATGTCCCGAACGCTACCGGCCGGGGTGTCGCACGGGTCGCCATACCGCCCCTACCGGGTGACGACCCCGGTCAGCCGGTGACGGCCGTCGAGGAGGTGGTGCCCGCTTTCGTCGTCGTCGGCGTGGGGGTCGCGGTCGTGGTGGTGCGGTCCGAACTGTCCGAACGGTCGCCGCTGGCGCTGCTGCTCCCGCTGTCAGTCGCCCTGGACAGATCCTCGCTGGCGTCGTCGAGGGCCTGGCACTCCGACGACTTCGACCACTCCTTGTCGAGGATGCGACCGGCCTGTGGGTACTTGTCGGTCAAGTTGCCGATGACGCCGCTGAACACGTTGCCGATCCGGCCGAAGTCGTCGGCCGTCCGATCGAGTAGGTCGACGACCGCCTGCGCGTCGTGGCCGTCGGTTGCCTCGGCCCGTGCCTCGTCGCGCTGCATGATCGAGGTCAGGTTCTCGAGCTGCGTGATCAGGTCGCCGGCGAGGAGGTCACCTTGGTCGATGTCGGGAACCCCGGCCGCGGCGAGGCCCCGCACCAATCGCTGCAGCCCGCGGCGCGCGAGCCCGAGGTAGCCGATCAAGCGGGTGCGGACCCCGGCCGTGTCCTTCGGGTTGCCGAGGTCGGGGTTCACGATCAGCTTCAGCGTGCCGAGGAACTGGCGAGCCGCCGCGCACATGTCGTCTTGCCAGTCCGCGGCCCCGACCCTCGGCAGCGACGCGAGATCGACGTGGGAAGCCGCGGCGGCTGTCGTCGTCGTGGCGGCGGTCGAGCCGACCGCGAGACCAGTGCCGCCCGAGCTGCATCCGGCGGCGAGCAGAGCCGTCGCCAACAGGCCGGCACCCAACACGATCACCGACTGCGCCGGACCGCCACGACGCACTGAGGTCATGCATCAGCCTCCGGTGCGGCGTCCCCGCCGGGTTCGGTCGTCTCCGAGGCCTGGCCCTCACCTGCTGCACCGCCGCCGACCGGGCCACCGAGCAGGTCGGCCACCTCGGCGTCGTCGAGGCGGCGAAACGCTCGCCGTTCCGCCCCTCGTTCCAAGACGGCGACTTCGAAGTCGCCGGCGTCGAGCTGGCGAGCCGGGCCGGCGAGCGCCTCGGCCGCGAGCCGCACGGCAGCCTGGAGGTCGAGCGCCTCGGCCCAACCCTGTTGGACCCGCGCCGTCACGGCGTCGGCCTCGCCACCAAGGACGCAAAATCCCCCCTCGTCCATGACCGTCCCGTCGTACAAGATGTGGAAGAGCTGATCGGCGGCTGGGGTGGCCTGGACCTCGGCGACGAGGATCTCCACCTCCAGCGGCTTCATCTCGTGCGTGAAGATCTGGCCGAGCATCTGCGCGTAGGCGTTCGCCAGACTCCGCGCGTCGACGTCCTCACGGCTGAACGAGAACCCCTTCAAGTCGGCGTGGCGCACCCCGGCGATGCGGAGCTGATCGAACTCGTTGTAACGACCGACGCCCGCGAACCCGATCCGGTCGTAGATCTCCGCCACCTTGCGCAACGTGTCGGACGTGTTCTCGGCGCAGATCACCACGCCACCGGCACACGACAACGCAACCAGCGCGCGACCCCGGGCGATGCCCTTGCGGGCGTAGTCGGCGCGGTCCTTCATCACCTGTTCCGGCGCGACGTAGAACGGCATGCTCATGACGGTGATCCCTCGCTGCTGTCCGCGCCGGGTGACGACTCGAGCTGATCGATCAACCCGCGGAAGCGCTCTTCCACTTCGGCCTCGGGCGCTCGACGGAAGCCGTCGGCAGTGATCGTGGCGACCGTCGGGAAGATGCGCCGGACGAGGTCGGGACCACCGGTGGCCGAGTCCTCGTCGGCGGCCTGGAACAGCGCCGAGACGGCGAGATCGATCGCCGCTTCACGTTCGAGCCCCTCGCGCCAGCCGAGCTTCACCACGGTCGCCGCGTGCAGGCTGCCCGACCCGGTGGCGGCTCGGTCGTGCTCCTCGTAGCGACCGCCGGTCACGTCGTACTGGAACAGCCGACCTTGCTGGCGGAGGGTGTCGAATCCCGCAAACAGCGGCACGACGGCCAGGCCTTGCATGGCCGCGGGGAGGTTGTTGCGGACCATCTGGCTGAGCTGATTGGCCTTGCCTTCGAGGCTCAGCTGGGAGCCCTCGACCTTCTCGTAGTGTTCCAACTGGAGCTGGAAGATCTTGACCATCTCCATGGCGGGGCCGGCGGCGCCGGCGATGGCCACACCCGAGTGGCGGTCCGCCGGAAACACCTTTTCGATCCGCCGATGGCTGATCAGGTTGCCCGAAGTGGCCCGACGGTCGCCGGCCATGATCACGCCGTCGACGTAGCGCATCGCCACGACCGTGGTGCCGTGCGTGACGGCCAGGTCACCTCGCAGCGCCTCGTGCGCAAGAGCAGGTCTGCGCCCGGTGCGTGCAGCTAGGGAGGCGAAGTCGGGGCCCGGGTCCTGGCCCGGTGGAAACACGGGAAGCGTCACAAGGGGTGAGGCTAGGCCAGGTCGGGACGAGAACGCGCCGGTCGCCCGGTCACGTGGCACCGGGCGACCGACGACAGGTGGACTGCGGTCTCAGGCTGCGTTGCCGCCTGCCTGCATGATCTGGCTGTAGATCTTCTGCAGCTGTTGGTGCAGCTCGTTCAAGGCGGTGGTGGTCTTGTCGAGCGCCGACTTGCAGTCAGGCCACACCTGCTCCCGGAAGTTGCCGGCCAAGCCTCCGTCCCACACGGTGGGCGTCGCGAGGTGCTCGCCATTTGTCTTGAGCGAGGTGACGGTCTGCTCGAGGCCACCATTGATGATCGACTGGATGTTGGTGATGGCCGTCTTGGCCTCGGGCGTGATGAGAACGCGGTCCGTGGACATGTGAGCTCCTTGCGTGGGGTCGGGCCGGCCCCGGTTTCCCATCCGCCTGGCTGGATAAACCTGGCGCTTGCCCACGCACCGTGTCCCCCGCACCGCGTCCCGCGATCTGACTAGCGTCCATCGCTGCCCATGAAGATCGTCCGCGCGACCTCCGATTCTGCCGTCGATCTCGATGTCCGGCTGCGCCGGCCGGAAGTCACCGTCTTCGATCTCGCCACCGCGCTCCACCCCACGAGCTCCAGCGCGCCGCCCCCTCCGTCGTTGCTCGTCGACGGCATCTCGGCTCCCGGCGACCTGACGCTCGAGGAGGCCGGCGTGCACGATGGCTCGATCGTCAGCGACCCCGGGCACCCCCCGGCGCTGCCACGTGCGGTGAGCGGTGGTCTGCTCGAGCTCGTGGTGATCGCCGGTGTGGATGCCGGAAAGCGGTTCGCGCTCGACCCCGGTTCGCACGTGATCGGCCGTGGTGAGCAGTGCGACGTGCGCCTCACGTCGCCGACCGTGTCGCGGCGACAGTGCTGCATCGACGTCGACCCCTCGGGCGCGATCGAAGTCCACCACCTCTCGGGCACGGTTCCGACCCATGTCGACGGCAGCCAGGTGGAGATCTCCGTGACCACCAGCCCCGGTGCCCTCATCGAGGTGGGTGCGGTGGCGCTGACGACCGAGTGGCCTCGCACCGACGACGCGCCGGCCCATCTCGACCGCTTTCGTTCGAAGGCCGCCGCACTGCCGCTGAACCGCCCGCCGCGGTTCGCTCCTCCACCCCCGATCGAGCCGCTCACCGTGCCCGTGCCGCCCGAGAGGGCGAACAAGGCGCCGTTCAACCTCGCAGCGCTCGCCGCCCCCGTGGCGATGGGCGTCGTCATGTACGCCGCGATGCACAGCGTCATGTACTTGATGTTCACCGCGCTGAGCCCCGTGATGATGCTGGGGAACTGGTGGGAGACCCGTCACCGGTCGAGGCGCACGCTGCGCAAGGGCACGCGCACGTTCAACGAGCAGCTCGAGCAGTTCAGCACCGGCTTGGACGATGCCGCGCAGCGCGAGCAGGCCCGACTGCGCACCGACCACCCGCACCCGGGCGAGGTCGTGCGGCGCGCGGTGCTGCCGAGCATCCGGCTGTGGGAGCGCCGTTCGGAGCACGCCGACTTCCTCACCCTCAGCCTTGGCCTCGCGGATCTTCCCTGGGCGCCACCGCTGGTCGACCGCGGCGGGCAACACGACCTCGCACCCGCGGTTGCCGCAGCGCTCGGCCGCCACACCTCGTTGCGCCAAGTGCCACTGGTCGTCGACCTCGACGACGGAGGCGTGATCGGGATCGTCGGACCCCGGGCCTCCGCTCTGGCTGTCGGCCGGCAATTGTTGTGCCAGGCGGCGGTGCACCATGGCCCTGCGGACCTGCACATCGCGGTGATCGCACCATCGGAAGGCGGCAAGGCCTGGCAGTGGGCCAAATGGCTGCCCCACACCGTCGACTTGCGGCCCTCGGCCGGCGAGCAACGGCTCCTGGCCGGGAATCCGATCGACGCTGCGCAACTCGTGGAGGGTCTCCTGGCCGATGCCCCCGCGACCGACCGGGCCGGAATCTCCTTCGGCACCGATGAGGCCACCGGGCCCACGACGCTGTTCGTCGTCGACGGCGACGAGTTGCTCGTCGGCCGCAACAGCCCCACGCGCCAGGCGCTGCGAGGCGCGGCGGGTCCGGCAGCCGGGATCGTGTTGGCAGCCACCGCCGACCGGCTACCGGCGGTCTGCACGGCCATCCTCACCGTCGACGAATGGGGCATCGCCGAACTCACCGAGCCGCGGCGCAGCGGCGACCACGCGGTGGAGCTCCTCGCGGCCGGCATGTCCGATGACGAGGCCCGGGTGGTGGCATCGTCGCTCGGCCGCTTCGAGGACCCAGAGGTCAAAGTCGTCGGCGGGAGCCTTCCGGACCTGGTCCCCCTCGTCGACCTGCTCGACTTCGACGCGATCACGGTCGCCGACGTCGAGCGGCGATGGCAGGCCAACCAGGGTTTCCACCTCCGCGCACCGATCGGCGCTGGCGAGCGTGCGGCCTTCGTGCTCGACTGGGATCGCCACGGTCCACACGGCCTCGTCGGCGGCACCACCGGCTCCGGCAAGAGCGAGCTGCTGAAGACGCTCGTCGCCGCCTTCGCCGCCACGTACTCGCCCCAAGACCTCACGTTCGGCTTGTTCGACTTCAAGGGCGGCTCGACGTTCACCGAGCTCGGTTCACTGCCTCACACCGTCGGCATGGCCAGCGACCTCGACCTCCACCTCGCGCGCCGGGCGCTGCGCTGCCTGCGTGCCGAGTTGCTCCAGCGTGAGCGTGCGTTCGACCACGCCGGCGTGAAGGACCTCGCCGACTACCGCACCCGTCGCGACGCCGGCGCGCCCGAGCTGGCCGGCCTGCCTCCTATCCCGCGCCTCATCGTGATCATCGACGAGTTCGCCGCCATGGCCTCGGAGCTGGCCGAGGAGATCGGCGCGCTGACCGACCTCACGGCGAGGGGGCGCTCGCTCGGCGTGCACCTGCTGCTCGCCACCCAGAAGCCCTCGACGGCGGTCAACGCCGAGATCCGCACCAACACCCGGCTGCGCATCTCGCTGCAGGTCGAGGACGGCCAGGACTCCACCGACGTCATCGGTATCCCGGACGCAGCCGCCATCCGGCAAAAGGGCCGCGGCTTCTTCCGCGTGGGCCAAGGCGAGATCCTCCCGATCCAGAGCGCGCTGGCGTCGGGTCGCACCGCAACCGAGACCGGCCCACCCGTCGACGTCGCGCCCTTCGTGTTCGGTCGCTCGCCGAGGGGCGAGGCACCGGCCCGACCCCGGGAGGAGCCCACCGGACCCAACGACCTCGAGACGTTGGTGGCGGCCATCGGCGCGGCGCACCGAGCGTCGGGCGCGCCGAATCCCCGCAAACCCTGGCCGGATCCCCTCCCGGAGCGGCTGACGCTCGACGACCTCGCGGACCTCAGGCCGGCCGATTCGCCGAGCTCCCCCGACGACCTGTCCGTCGCGCTGGCCGACAACCCCGAGGCCCAGCGCCGCTACCCGATCTCGTGGCCGATGCACGAAGGGAACCTGCTCCTGTACGGGGTAACCGGCTCAGGCACCACCACGACGCTCGCGTCGCTCGGCGTCGAGTTCGCACGGACGCGGTCAGCTGACCGCGGGCACCTGTACGTGCTCGACTTCGCCGCAGGCGGGCTCGATGCGCTCGCCGGCCTCCCCCACTGCGGCGCGGTGGTGAGCGCCACCGACCGCGAGCGCCAGATCCGCCTGATCCGCTTTCTTCGCGCCGAGCTCGATCGCCGGCGCGACCTGTCGCCGTCGAGCCGCGCGGACGAGCCGCGCATCTTGGTCCTCGTCGACAACGTCGAAGGGTTCCGTGCGGCGTACGACGATCCCGACGGCGCGGCCGAGCTCGACCGCTTCGCCCGCCTCTTCGCCGACGGGCCCGAAGTCGGGATCGTCGTCGCGATGACTTCCACGAGGATCGGCGGCGTGCCGCACACCTTGGCGACCGCCACCCCACACAAGTGGCTCTTCCGCCTCGCTGACCCCACCGACTACAGCGCGTTCGCGATCAGCCGCAAGCAGGTCCCCACATTCGTGCCCGGCCGGTTCCTCGTGGCCGCCGATGGGATCGAGGCCCACGTCGCCCTCCCTGGCGACGACCTCGCGGCCGAGGTCGATCGAAGCGCCCACGCGGCCGGCAGCGAGCACGGCGGCCCGCGGCGGATCCAGACGCTGCCCGCGAACGTGGACCACGACGAGGTGCGGGGCACCAGCACCGTGGGCGCCGAGCAGTGGTCACTCGCAGTCGGTCGGCGCGACACCGATCTCGGCCCGGCCACGCTGACGCTGTACGAGCACGAGCACGGGCTGGTCGCAGGCCCGGCGCGGTCGGGGCGCAGCACTGCGCTGTTGACGCTGGCGTCGAGCGCCCGTGATGCCGCGCCGTCGACCACTGTGCTCGCCGTCGCAACCCGCCGCTCTCCGCTGCGCGAGAGCCCCTTGGTCGACTCGGTGGTCACCACCGCCGACGCCATCGGCGAAGTGGTCGATCGGGTTCTGGCGACGAGCGGCCCCACGCTCGTGCTCGTCGACGACGCGGACACGCTCGACGACGCCGACGGTCGCCTCGCCCAACTGCTCGCCAACGCGCGTCCCGACGTCCATGTGGTGATCGCCGGGCGTAACGACGTCTTGCGATCGCTGTTCGGTCACTGGACCCAGACCGTGCGACGCTCGAAGGCAGGAGTGCTCCTCCAACCCGATCCCGATCTCGACGGCGACCTCTTGGGCGCGCGGCTCCCTCGCAAGCAGCACGTGGCCATGGGAGTCGGACGCGGTTACGTGATCAGCGACGCGACGGCCACGCTCGTGCAAGTGGCCGAACCGCTGCGGGTCGCGGAACACGGGGCCTGAGCACCCGAGCCGTCCGGGGGACGCCGCAGCGGCAAGCAGCGCCCGACGACCATCGGCCGCAACTCCGTGGCTGGCGCGCGCCCGCCCGTTGGCGTCCGTGGGCGCGTCATCGCAGCACCCACGTGGCCGAGTGAGCTACTGGCCGCCCTTTTGGACGTAGCTCTTGACGAACTCCTCGGCGTTGGTCTCGAGGACGTCGTCGATCTCGTCGAGGAGATCGTCCATCTCGGCCTTGAGCTTCTCGCCCTGCTCGGAGCGGGCAGGTGCCTCCTCGACCGTCTCTTCCTGACGAGCCGGTGCGGGTCGGCGGATCTGTTCACGTTCTGCCATGGTGGTTCCTGTCGATCAGATGGGGAGTGCCCCTGGGGTGATCCTAGGGGTCGGTCGGCGCTGCGCCACGCCACCCGACCCCGAGGCCTGATCGAGCGGCTCAGGCGCCGAGCCGCTCGATCAGCTCCGCAGGAGTGTCACAGGCGGCGACCAGGTCACCGACTTGGGCTTCGGTACCGCGTCCCGGCTCCATCATCGGCACGCGACGCAATGGATCAAGACCGACGTCGAACACCATGGAGTCCCAGTTCGCCGCGATGATGGCTGGCGCCCACTTCTTCAGGCACGTGCCGCGGAACCAGGCGCGGGTGTCCGGGGGCGGGAAGGTGGTGGCGCGCTCGATCTCATCGGGTTGTGCGATCCGCGCGAGCCCCACCCGAGCGGCCAAGCTCCGCTCCGGCCGGAGATCGTGGTACTGGAGCGCGAGGCCCGCCACCCGTGGGTCGTCCCACCCGACACCGTGGCGGTCCTGGTAAGCCTCGAGCAGGCGCTTCTTGGCAACCCAGTCGACACGATCTGCCGCTCGCTCGGGATCGGCCTCGAGCGCGGCGAGCACCGACTCCCACGCCACCAGCACCTCTTTCCCTGTCTCCTCACCCACCGCGGCGAGGCCGTGTGACGCGGCGTATCGCTGGGCCGCGTCGAGGTAGGCCCACTGCAAGTCGAGCGCAGTGATGGTCGACCCGTCCACGAGCTCGAGCGGGTGGCGCAAGCCGAGATCGTGCGACACCCGTCGGATGGCCTGCACGGGGCTGCGGAACGTCATGTCATCGGGCGTGGCGTCGTCTTCCACCATCGCCAACACGATGGCCGTCGTACCGACCTTCAAGAACGTGGCGGTTTCCGACAAGTTGGCGTCGCCGCAGATGACGTGCAGGCGCCGGTACTTCTGTGCGTCGGCGTGCGGCTCGTCGCGGGTGTTGACGATCGGCCGCTTCAGCGTGGTCTCCAAGCCGACCTCGGCCTCGAAGAAGTCGGCGCGCTGCGTGAGCTGGTACGGGATGTCGCGGCTCGAGGCACCTGCCAGCTCGGTTCCGACCTTTCCGGCCCCGCAGTACACCTGACGGCTGACGAAGTGCGCGGTGGCATGGGTGACGATGCGGTGGAAGGGCACCGAACGGTCCATCAAGTAGTTCTCGTGGCAGCCGTAGGAGTTGCCCTTGCCGTCGGAGTTGTTCTTGTAGATGACGATCTCCTGGCCCGGTGGGAGGACCCGCCGCGCCGCCTCCATCGACCGCACGAGGATGGTTTCCGCAGCGCGGTCCCACACCACCACCGATCGAGCGTCAGCGCACTCGGGGGTGGAGAGCTCGGGGTGCGCGTGGTCGACGTAGTACCGCGCGCCGTTGGTGAGCACGGCGTTCACCAAGTGGGTCTCGACCTCGGGCGCCAACGTACCGGCGGGGCTGGCGCCCCGCGCGTCGTTCGCCGGGTTCTCGTCCTCGAAGTCCCACCCGACGCGATCGGCCCCTTCGAGCTCGCCCAGGTAGGCGTTGATCAGCAACGACGACGCGGCGATCGGGTTGGACTCCGCCACCCCTCGAAGGACGATGCCGTACTCCGTCTCGATCCCGCAGTACTTGTGGGTTGCCACGAGCGGGACCCTATCGGCACCACCTCGGGCGAGCCTCCCGCAAACCTCGTGCCCGAACCCGACCGGGGAAGGACGGGTCGCCACGGCGACCACATCCCCACCCGGTTCGGGGTGAGAGGGACGAGCGGCCTCCGCTACAGATACTGGCCGGTGGCCACCCGTTCGATCGCGCGGCCGCCCTTGGTCTTGGGCTCGTCGCGGTCGGCGATGAGGGTGCGCACGTACACGATGCGCTCGCCCTTCTTGCCGGAGATCTTGGCCCAGTCGTCGGGGTTCGTGGTGTTCGGGAGGTCTTCTTGCTCCTTGAACTCCTGGTGGATCGACTGCACGAGGTCGTCGAGTCGGATGCCGCGGTTGCCCGAGGCGAGCAAGCGTTTGATGGCCAGCTTCTTCGAACGCCGCACGATGTTGTCGATCATGGCGCCGGAGGAGAAGTCCTTGAAGAACATGACCTCCTTGTCGCCGTCTTGGTACGTGACCTCGAGGAACCGGTTCTGATCGTCTTCCCGGTACATCTCGGCAACGGTCTCTTCGATCATCGCCTGCACCGCCTTGGCGGGATCGCCACCGCCGAGCGCGCCGACTTCCTCGGCGTCGAGAGGTAGGTCAGGGGTCAGGTAGCGGGCGAAGATCTGTTCGGCCGCGCGGGCGTCGGGCCGCTCGATCTTGATCTTCACGTCGAGCCGACCGGGGCGCAGGATGGCCGGGTCGATCAGGTCCTCCCGGTTCGACGCGCCGATCACGATCACGTTGCGGAGCGACTCGACACCGTCGATCTCGGCGAGCAGCTGCGGGACGATCGTGGACTCCATGTCGGAGCTGATCCCGCTGCCGCGGGTGCGGAACATGGAGTCCATCTCG
This sequence comes from Acidimicrobiales bacterium, assembly GCA_035547835.1. Lineage (NCBI taxonomy): Bacteria > Bacillati > Actinomycetota > Acidimicrobiia > Acidimicrobiales > Acidimicrobiales bacterium. Next base: position 256,965 of record DASZTW010000007.1, on the reverse strand, counting down.
TCGAAGAACACGATGACCGGCCAGCCCTCTTCGGACTTCTCGCGGGCCCGTTGGAACACCAGGCGGATCTGGCGCTCGGTCTCGCCGACGTACTTGTTGAGGAGCTCTGGGCCTTTGATGTTGATGAAGTAGCTGCGGGCCTCGCCCCCGCCGGTCTGCTCGGCAACCTTCTGGGCGAGCGAGTTGGCCACGGCTTTGGCGATGAGCGTCTTGCCACAACCAGGGGGCCCGTACAACAAGATGCCCTTGGGGGCCGGCAGCTTGTGCTCGGAGTACAGATCGGCGTGGAGGAACGGGAGCTCCACCGCGTCGGCGATCTGCTCGATCTGCTCGTCGAGACCGCCGATGTCGGCGTAGGAGATGTCGGGCACCTCCTCGAGCACGAGGTCCTCAACCTCGGGTCGTGGCAGACGCTCGAGCAACAGACCCGACCGGCTGTCCATCATCAGCGTGTCACCCGGCCGCAGCGTGCCGGCCGCCAGCTCGGGTAGCAGCTCGCACACCCGCTCCTCATCGGCGCGCCCGGTGATCAGCGCGCGCCCACCCGGGAGGATCTCCTTCAAGGTGACGACCTCGCCCGTGACCTCTGGCGAGCGCGCCAACACGACGTTGAGCGAATCGTTGAGCACGACTTCCGAACCGCGGACCAGCGTCTCCGCGAGCTCGGGCAGGACCGCCACCCGCATCTTGCGCCCCCCGGAGAAGACGTCGACCGTGCCGTCGTCGTTCGTGGCCAGCAACGTGCCGTACGCCGATGGCGGCTGGGTCAGCTTGTCGACTTCCTCCCGCAGCGCGGCGATGTGCTCGCGCGCCTCGCGAAGGGTGTAGGTGAGCTTCTCGTTGTGGGAGACGGCTTGGGCGAGCTGACCTTTCGTCTCGAGGAGGCGTTCCTCGAGCGTGCGGACCCGCTTGGGTGCTTCTTGCAGCCGCCGCCGCAGGACGAGCACCTCGTCCTCGAGGGACTCCAAGCGATCGTGGGCGTCGTCCCACTCCTCCGTGGACGGGTCGTGGGGGTCGGCGGGTCGGTCGTCACCGTGGGAGTCGATGCCAACCACCTCCTCGGTCGGGCGACCCGCGCCCGGCGTCCTGCCCGGTACGCGAACCGCGGCTCGACGCGGACCCTACACGCGGCGTCGCGCCGTTCCACGCACCCTTTCCGAACTGCTCCGTGTGACTCGGGACACCTCGGTTGGCTCCGGACCGGAGCCGCCCAATAGCGTGGACTGCGCACCTTGCTCACTACACTTGCCAAGCCGGATCGTCCGGTGCGGGGGACACAGGAGAGGCTTCGAGAAGATGAAGGTCTGGATCGACCAGGATCTCTGCACTGGCGACGGTCTCTGTGAGGAGATCTGCCCCGACGTCTTCACGCTCCTCGACGACGGCCTCGCCTACGTGAAGCAGGACGGCGAGCCCCTCTCGGACCCGGGCGGCGCCGCCAGCCAAGCCACCGTGCCGAACGGGTTGGAGGATTCGGTGGTCGAGGCCTCTGAGGAGTGCCCCGGGGAGTGCATCTTCATCGAGAACGACTGAACGGTCGCCCGCCACCGGGCACCAGCACCCGACGGAGAGGCCCGCAGGGCCTCTCTTTCGCGTCCGGGCGGCGCCAGGTCGCGGCCGGGGCTCCTCAGCCCGCCACGCAGCTCCCCGTGTCGACTTCACTCGACGACGCGGTGCCGAGCATGGCCCGCAACTCCGACGTGGCCAGCGCGTACGCCACCCCCGGCCGGTCGGGTGCGATGGCGAACGCGACGCCGACCACCTGACCCGCCGGGGTCACCAGCGCGGCACCCGAGTCGCCCGGCGCGAGCTCGCTGGCGAGGTACAGGACCCGTCTCGTCGTGCGTCCCTGGCTGTAGATGTCAGAGCCGGAGACCGTGGTGACCTGATCGACGCGGAACGGCGAGATCGTGAGCGGCCCGCCGTGAGGATGGCCGAACACCCCGCCCGTCATGCCCTCTTGGGAGTCGAGCAGGGGCAGCGCAGGCTGGTCGAGCCCCTCGACACGCAGCAAGGCGAGATCTCGTTTCGGGTCAAAGGCCACCGGCACGGCACGCAGTTCCTCGCCGTTGTCGCGCAACACGTACGTGCGGTTCTCGCCGGCCACGACGTGGGCGTTGGTGGCCACGATGTCCGGGGCGACCACGAACCCACTCCCCTCCTGCTCCAGGCCACACGCCGGCCCCAGCACCTTGACCGTCGACGCCGCGATCCGATCGGCCTGCGTCTCGGTGAGACCGCTCGCCGATGGCGCAGGGCCCACGCGCGGGGCGGGACGCAGCGCGTCGAACACGTCGGGGTAGCCGGCGCCGAGGAGGCGCCGCATCGAGCGCGCGGTGTCGGGTGACTGCGGGAGGAAGCGGTGGACTTCCCGCACGATCGCCGAGTTGCGCGTCTCGCGGGCACTCCAGCCCGGGATCGAGGCCATGGCGGGGGCCAGCACCCAGATCGCCAGCAGCACGCCGAGCACACCGCCGACCGCGCCCAGCACGTGGTCGATCCGTCGGAGCCGGCGCGTGCGGATGGCGAGGTGCAGGCGCTGTCCGACCACCAAGCCGAGCGCTTGGCCCACCAACCCGCCAAAGGCGAGGATGCCGACCGCCACGAGGAGCAGGGCGTCGGGTTGGAGGTCGGTGCGCAGCTCGCGCAGCGTGAACGGCAAGAACCGCGAGACGATGAAGACACCTATGAGGAGACCGAGCCACGACGTGGCGCGCATCAACAGGCCGAGCCGGTAGCCGCCCGTTGCCGCCGCGGCAGCCGCGGCGACGAGGATCACGTCGAGCGAGCTCACCGGCGGTGAAAGTACTCAGTCAGGTCGTCACTCTTCGGGCATGGGTCAAGAACCCGGTGTGGGCGACCATCCGGTGGTCGGGCCGAACCGCATGACCTTCGACGTGCCAGGTGCGGTGGAGGACTTCGAGGGTCCCGGCGAGCGCGAAGCCGGCCCCGGCCAGGCCGTCGCGCAGCTGGGACACCTGAATGATCGACGGGGTGTAGGCGACGAGGATGCCGCCGGGTCGCAGCGCGCGCTCCGCGTGCTTCACGACCTGCCACGGCTCGGGCAGGTCGAGCACCACCCGATCGAGATCGGTCTCGTCGATGCCCTCGTAGCAGTCGCGCGTCTCGACCGAGTAGCGCGACATCGCATCGTCGCCGAGGAAGCCCTGCACGTTGGTGCGTGCCCGGTTGGCGAAGTCGTCGCGCAGCTCGTAGCCGGTGACGACGGCGCCGGCGCGCAGCATGGCCATCGACAGCGCGCCGGATCCCACCCCGGACTCGAGCACCCGGACACCCGGCGAGATGTCGGCGAGCATCAAGATCGGTCCGAGATCCTTCGGATAGATCACCTGGGCGCCGCGGGGCATCTTGAGCACGAAGTCGTCGAGCGTGGGACGGAAGACGACGAAGCGTGCGCCCCGCGTGGAGCGCACGGTGATGCCTTCGTCGCGCCCGATCAGCTCCTCATGCGCCAGGTAGCCGGCGTGGGAGTGGAACTCACCGCCCTCCGCGAGCGTGATCAGGTAACGACGGCGCTTGTCGTCGATCAGCAGCACCTTGTCGCCGACGCCGAGCGGGCGCACGGCGCGACCCGGACTGCTCGGTTCCGCCGGCTCGTCGCCCGCCGTCTGGTCCGAGGTCATCGCGTGCTCCCCTTCTGCTTCGTCGTGAGGCGAACCGGCTCGGCCGCGGACGCGGTCTCCACCAGCCGGCAGAAGGCGCAGATCGTGCCCGTCGTGGGCCCACCGCAACGACCGCAACGCTCGACCGTGCCCAACTCCGCTGCCGTGTCGACGCGAAACCGTTTGACCGCACGTGCGAGAAAGTTGAAGTAGAACGCGTGCTTCGTGCCGGGCGACGCCGCCTCCACCGTGTTCAACGCCTCCTTGTAGCGGAGGTGGCGATTGCCTGCCGCCATCGGGCATTCCTCGACCTGGTAGTCGATCCCGCGGATCACGCAGTACGCGGCGGTCTCGCGCTCGCCCAAGCGAACGAGCGGCTTGACTTTGGCGGGATGGCCCGGGCCGGCGGGCAGCTTCGGGAGCTGGCGACCGAGATACTCGGTGTCCCACCGCAGTGTGTTGCCGAACAGCACCGCCGCCTCATCGTCGAGGTTGTGACCCGTTGCCACCGCCTCGAACCCGCCGTCGAGCGCCGCGCGGTCGAACAAGTGACGCTTCGACAAGCCACAAGCCGAACAGGGCACGCGGCGCGTGGCGGCTGCAGCCGTGGGGACGTCGTAGCCATGGTCGGCCCGGAGGTCGACCTCTCTCAGGTCCACCCCGCGGCTCGCCGCGAAGGCGCGGGCGTAGCGGCCGGATTCGTCGCTGTAGTCGCCGATGCCCAGCCCGAGGTACAAGCCGACCGCGTCGTAGCCGAGGTCGAGGAGCAGGTCCCACAGCGCGAGCGAGTCCTTGCCGCCGGAGACCGCCACCAGCACCCGCTCCCCCGGTCGGAGCATCTCGAAGTCTTCGATGGTCCGCCCGACCTGGCGTCGCGCGAAGTCGACGAAGTGGTCACCGCAGAAGTTCGCGTTGGCCCGCCGCACGTCGATCAAGGCAGGCCCACGACACACACGGCACTTCACCGGACCTGGCCCCCCGCTCCCCCGGAGATCACCGGGCGGATCTCGACCGTGCCCTCGTCGGGCAGCTGTGCGTCGCCGGGCACGAGCACACCATCGCGGATGACGAGCACCGCATCGCGGTGCAGCTCGAGGCGGCCGAGCAGCGACGTGACCGACACCGGTCCTTCTACTTCGAGCTCGCGCCGGGGGTTGCGCAGGACGACCTTCACGCCTCCATGATGGCCCAGGCGCGTGGCCACTCCGGCGCCCCGCCGGTTTCGGGCGTCGTCAGCCGGCGGCCGCCTTCGCGGCGCGACGTGCCTGGCGCTTCGACGACTCCGGGCCCTTTGCCTTGGCGGCTTTGGCGCCGGCCTTGGCCGCCGCCTGGCGACGGGCGAAGTCACGACGCGATTCGGTGGTGTGGCGGATCGTCACCGCTTCACCGGGGCGCAGCGCCTCGCTGTAGACGACCTCCTCGTTGCGCTTGGCCAAGCGCGACAAGGTGCGGGCGCCGTACCAGCCAATGGCAGCGAAGGTCCAAAAGCCGCCTTGTTGGCGGGCGCGGCGCATGACGTTGCGCCGGCCGATCGCGACGAGGCGGGCTTTGCGGGACAGACCCGTGGAGCTGGCCATCTTGGTTGGTCAGACCCGGCGGATCTCGACGATCGTCGTGCGCTTCTTGCCGCGCTTGCGGCCGAACACGAACGCGACGAGCACCACGCCGACGGCCAGGGCCGCGCCCACCGCCACGATCGTTCCCTTGGCTGCCTCGGTGGTCTGGTCGACCTCGCCGCGCAGCTCGTTGAACTTCGCCTCGATGTCGCGTGGCTCGATCCGTCGTGGGGTCGTCACCGGCGCGACGGATGGTTCGCTCTTGTTGGTGGATCCCTTCACGACCGGTTCCTCCGCTCCTTGGGCTGGCGGGCGATGGCCATCACCGCCAGGGCGGCCAGCAATCCAGCCACCGCCAGGGTGATCACGTACGGCAGCCAGGACAGGTGACCCGTGAAATGCGAGCCGGTCTCTGTCTGCAGCACCCGGAGGCCACCGATCAGCAGGAGGATCACGCCGATCCCCAAGCAGAGCATGGCCGGCACGCCGAACGCGACGAACTTGCCGAGACGCTTGAGCGGATCGACGGTCTCCTGCTTGCCGTAGTCGATCAGCAGCTGCCAGAGCTCTTTGGCGACATCAGGAACGCTCTTGGGCTCGCCTTGGGCGGCCGTCGCGTTCTTCGGCGGTCGTTCTGCGGCCACGCCGCGTCCTTTCGTCGGCATCTCGGTCCGGCCCGATGGGGTCCTTTGCTACTGGCCATGGCCGGCACGCGCAAGCATCGTGGACCCCTTCTGGGTGGTCGGTCAGCTGCGGAAGGCCTGATCGAGGGTGGTGCGCAGCTCGTCGCACGCCACCGTGACCTCGTGAAGGCGGTGTTCGACCGACGGCGCCTCGAGGAGCCGCTGGCGGTCGAACGGCCCGAGCGGGGCCACGCTCGCCAGTCGGTGCGATGCCGGTCCCGGATCGTCGGGGACCTCGAACGTCGTCGACCGCACGGCCTGCCCGAGCTCGGTCGCCATCGCCAGCACTCGGCGAACCGCGGTGGTGGTCGACCGGAGCAGCCCCTCCACCCCCGGCCCGGGGGTCGGGTCCGGCCACTCCGCGACCTCAGCCCACGGGTGCGGGTCATCGTCGAGCCAGCGCTCCACACGGATGCGCCGATCGCCCACCACGAGCAGGAACCATCGGCCCCCTCCCAGCTCCCTCGCTTCGACGATCCTCGCGATGGTCCCGGCCGCCGTGCGGGTCTCACCGCCGCCGACTTCGCTGCCTCGTTCGATGAGCGCGATCCCGAACTCGGGCCGGCCTTCCAAGCAGCGAGCCACGAGCACCTGGTAACGCGGCTCGAACACCTGCAACGGGATGGCCTCACCTGGGAACAGCACGGTCCCCAAGGGGAACATCGCCAGGCGCTCGGTGGTCACCGGACCGGACCCGGGCCGATCTTCGCCAAGGTCACCCCGGCCGGGTAACCGACCAGGTCGAGGCCGAGGTCCTGCTCGGCCGCCGCTTGCGTCGGCGTCTTGGGCTTGCCGTTGGTGAGGTACGAGAACGTCAGCAACGACCCTGGCACGGTGTTCACGAACCCGGTGAGGGAGCTCACGTCGTCGAGCGTCCCGGTCTTGGCGCGCAGACGGTCAGCGACGGGGGTGCCGCGCCACCGGCCGGCGAGGGTGCCGGACCTGCCGGCCACCGCCAGCCCTGCAGACAGCTGCGACATCGCCCCTTCTTCTTGGAGCAGGGCGACCAATGTGTTGCAGGTCACGCGGTTGCCCCGGTCGAGCCCCGACCCGTCGACTTGCACCGTGCCGGTGAGTGGGATGCCCCGGCTCGTGAGGTCCGCGCGGAGCGCGGCGAGCCCGGCCTGCGTGGTGCCGCCGCCGCCGCTGCGCACCCCGACTTCTTTGAGCAGGAGCTCCGCGGTCTGGTTGTCGCTCTCGCTGAGCATCTCGCGCAACATGGTGGTGATCGGCACGGAATCGAGGTGGGCCACTTCGGTCGCGCCCGCGGGGTGCAGCCCCGACGCCGACCCGCCCGTGACGGCGACACCGCGCTGGCCGAGCAACAAGATGAGGGCGTCGGCTGCGCTGCGGGCCGGGTCCGGTGCCGCAGCCAACCGCTCATCAGGGTCGGCCTTGCTCGGAAAGGTGGCCCAGCCGTCGTTCACCGTGAGCGCGGACAGGGGGCCGCTCTGATGCTCGGTGAGGTAGTTCGGCTGCCAAGTGGGCACCGCGCGCAGCTCGTCGTAACGGTGATCGTCGCCCACGACCCGTCCCTCCACCCGGTGGATGCCTGCGGCCACCAGCGAGTCGGCGAGCTGCTCCAGGCGCGTGGCGAGCGTGGGGTCGACGAGGCGTTCCCGGTACGGGTCGGTGGTCAGCAAGGGGTCACCGCCACCCACGAGGTACAGGTCGCCGTGCACGACACCGGCAGCGTCAGGCCGTGCCGTCGACAGCACTTGCGTGCGCAGCCGCGTGGTGGGGCCGATCCGGTCGAGCACGGCGGTGGCCGTGAGCAGCTTCTCGTTCGAGGCCGGAAGCAGTGCCGCGTCGCCCGCGTGCGAGTACACGACCCGGTCACCGGCCTTCACGACCAGGCAGGTGGCAGGTTGGGAGCGGGCGACGACTTGGTCGAGTTGCGTGCGCAACGCCCCGTCTGCGGCCATCGACTCGACCAAACCCGGAGTGCGGCGGGCGGACAAGACGGGCGTCGACAGCGTTCCGCCGCCGGTGGTGGCCCCCGATGCCCGCAGCCCCATCGTGGTGACGCCGCCCACTCCGCACGCGACCAGGGCCATGAGGAACAGCAACGGCAGCAGGAAGCGGCGCATGACGCGGCGGAGCTCAGGCCAGTCCGCGCCGCCGCAGCCAGGCGGCCCGGCGCCACAGGTGGCCGAGCGCGGTCACCGCGCGGTTCGATGACGGGTATGCGAGCCGACCGGCTTTGCGGGTCTGTGCCACCGCGGCGTTGTCGGGATCGCCGACCGCCAGCTCGGTGGCGAGCAGGACGGGTTTGCCCGTGGCGTCGGAAACCTCCGCCGCGGTGGTCGCGAAGCGCCCGTCTTGGCGCTCGTGGTACGCCACGATCCGCTCCAACCCGTAGTCGGGATAGAACGGCCCCTCCCGTTCAAGGCGTCCCTGGTTGGCCTGGATGCCCATGCCGAGCAGCACCACCGAGTCGATCTCGCGATGCGAGGCCACCATCTCCAACACGGTCGGGATGGTGTCGCGGGTCTCGCCGCCGGCCAGGTCGATCGGGTTGTTCCGGCTCCAACGAGGTGGCAGCTCCCCGTCGAGTCGGTCGCGCAGATCGTCGGGCAGCGGCGCGAGCTGCAATGGCGATCCCGCGATGGCATCGGCGGTGACCACGCCCCACCCGCCGGCAGTGCTGACCACTGCAACCCTCGGCCCGCTCGGCAGCGGCTGGGTCGCAAACGTCGCCGCAGCCTCGTACGCCTCCTCGATGGAGGCGGCACGAGTGACGCCCGCTTGGCGACACATGCCGTCAAAGACCCGGTCGTCGGTCGCCAGCGACCCGGTGTGGGAAGCGGCAGCCCGCGCCCCGCCTGAGGTCGCGCCCCCCTTGACCAGCACCAGCGGCATCGTGGCTGCGACGCGGTGCAGACGTTCGTACAGGGCCCGACCGTCGGTCACGCCCTCGACGTAGGCCAGGCCCACCGAGGTCGCCTCGTCGGAAGCGAAGTAGTCGAGGAAGTCCGGCACGCCGAGCATCGCCGCGTTGCCCGCGCTGACCGCACGACTCACCCCGACCCCGGACTGCCGCGCGTAGTTCATGAACGACGACACGAAGTTGCCCGACTGGCTGGCGATCCCGATGTGGCCCGTCGGCGGGTACGGCGCCACGATCTGCGCACACAGCGACGACGGCGTCGAGACCAGCCCTTGACCGTTCGGGCCGACCACGACCATGCCGAGCTCCTTGGCCAACGCCACCAGGTCGGCCTCGGCGCGACGACCATCGGCACCCGCCTCGCCGTAGCCGGCCGACGCGACGAACGCCGCTCGGATCCCCTTGCGGGCACACGAGCGGAGGATGTCGGGGTTCGCCGGCGCCGGCGTGCACAAGAAGACGAGATCGACCCGCCCCTCGGGCAGCTCGTCGATCGACGCCAACGTCGGGCGGCCGAGCACGTCGACCCCCTCACGGTTCGTGGCGTAGACGTCGCCGCGGTAGCCACAAGCGAGGATGTTGTGGAGCGCCACGAAGCCGAACTTGCCCGGGTGCGTCGACGCACCCGCCACCACCACGCCGCGCGGGTCGAACAGCGCTTGGAAGTGGGCCTTGCCGATCGGTCGTTCGGTCACGACGCCACCTCCACCAGGGCGTCGACCGCGACGGGACGGCCGTCGACGACGATCAGCGGATTCACGTCGACCGACACGACGTCGGGCCGGGCCTCCGCCAACTTCGAGAGCCCCACGAGGACGTCGACGACTGCTGACCGATCGACCGCAGGTTCGCCGCGGAAGGGTCCGAGCAGCCGCTGGGTGGCCAAGTCGTCGATCATCTCTTCGGCGTCGACGGCGTGGAGCGGCACGAGCCGGAGTACGACGTCGGCAAGCGCCTCGGCGAAGATGCCCCCGACCCCGAGCAGCACCGTCGGGCCGAACTGCGGGTCACGGGCGAGCCCCGCGATCAGCTCCCGGTTCCCAGAGACCATGGGGGCCACCAACACGCCGACCTCGCCATCGTCGGGGCGCGCGGCAGCCAGCAGCTCCGCGGCCGCCACGCGGACGGCGTCGACCTCGCCGAGGCGGAGGCGCACCAGGCCGCGCTCGGTCTTGTGGGCGATCCCGTCACCGCACAGCTTCAACACGACCGGCATCCCGACCTCTGGCGCCGCGGCCGCGGCCTCCTCGGCGGTGTGGACCAGGCGCTCCTCCAAGACGGCCACGCCATGTTCGGCGAGCAGCGATTTCGACGCGGCCTCGGACAAGGTCCGCGTGGATGGGGGCGCGTCGGCGACGTCAACTGGATCTGGCACGGCTGCCTACCCTACTGAGCATGGACATCGTGGCTGCCGTCTTCATCGAGGGGATCGACGTTCGGCAGGTCGCCGGGCCGTCCACCCGCATCGACCTGACCGGGGTGCACTTCTCGGCGGCAGCGCCGCAGCCGGTGCCCGTGACCATCGAGCCACACCTCGTCGTGCTCGTCCGCTGCGCGCCGACGGAGTCGGGCAACGGGGCGCTCGAAGTCGTGTACCGCCGGGGCGACGAGCAGATCGCCCGCAACGTGCAGCCGTTGCAGGTGGAACCCGGCAAGTTCTCCTACCGGCTGGTCCGGGGCGAGATGGAGTTCGACGAGTACGGCACGGTGGAGGCGCATTGCACGGTCGACCGCGGCCCCACCACCGTGGTGCCGTTCACCTTGTTGCCACCCGCGAGCTGACCAGCCGGCGGGTCGATCCGTGCAGGTCGGCCGGCCACGCGGGCGACCGGGCCCGTGAAAGGCCCCACTAGTGTGGCCGCGTCGCCCACGCGCAGGAGCACTGCCCACATGACCGACCCCGACCTCGAGCAGCGGGCCATCAACGTGATCCGCGGGCTGGCCATGGACGCACCCGAGAAGGCCAAGTCCGGTCATCAGGGGACGGCGATGGCGCTCGCGCCGCTGGCGCACGTGCTGTGGACCCGCGTCATGAACTACGACGCCGCACACCCCGACTGGCCCAACCGCGACCGGTTCGTCCTGTCCAACGGGCACGCGTCGATCCTGCTGTACTCCATGCTCCACCTCACCGGGTTCGGGCTCACCCTCGATGACCTGCGCCAGTTCCGCCAGTGGGGATCGCTCACACCGGGGCACCCCGAAGCCCGCCACACCAAGGGCGTCGAGGTCACCACCGGCCCGCTCGGCCAAGGCGTGGCCAACGGTGTCGGTCTGGGCCTCGCCGAGCGGGTCCTCAGAGCGCGGTTCGGTCCGGAGCTCGTCGACCACCACACGTTCGTGATCTGCGGCGACGGCTGCCTGGAGGAAGGCATCAGCCACGAGGCGGCTTCGCTGGCGGGCCACTTGGGCCTCGGCCGACTCGTCTATGTCTACGACGACAATCACGTGACGATCGACGGGCCCACCGAGCTCGCGCTCTCCGACGATCCCGTGCGGCGCTTCGAAGCGTACGGCTGGGACGTCGACTTCGTAGGTGAGGCCGCCAACGACCTCGACGTGCTCCAGGCCGCCCTCGAGCGTGCCAAAGGCGTCGAGGACAAGCCGTCGCTCATCGTGGTGCGCAGCCACATCGCGTACCCGTCGCCGAAGTTCACCGACGACCCCAGAGCGCACGGCAACCCGTTCGACGCGGAATCGATCCGCCACACGAAGGAGGTCATGGGGCTGCCCCCGGACGCCACCTTCTACGTGCCCGACGACGTGCTCGACTTCTACCGTGGCGCCGGCTCGCGCGGTGCCTCCACACGTGAGGCCTGGGAGCGGCGCCTCGCCTCCTGGTCGGGCGACCGCCAGGTCTGGGACGCTGCGTGGGCGGGCAGCGGCGTGCAGGGCTGGGAAGCGAAGCTGCCCACCTTCGAGGCCGGCAAGCAGATCGCCACGCGCGCGGCCAGCGGCGACGTGCTCAACGCGCTCACCGACGTCGTGCCAGGTCTGGTGGTGGGCGCGGCCGACCTCACCGGCAACACCGGCGTGAAGCTGAGCGACGGGACCGCCCAGTCCGCCGAGACGCCTGGCGGCCGCCAGGTGCACTACGGCATTCGGGAACACGCGATGGGCGGCGTCATGAACGGCCTGGCCGCCCACGGAGGCGTGCTCCCGGTCGGCGGCACCTTCTTCGTGTTCAGCGACTACATGCGCCCCGCGGTGCGACTCGCCGCGCTCAGCCAGGAACATGTCGTCTACTCCTGGTCCCACGACTCGGTTGGCGTCGGCGAGGACGGCCCCACGCACCAGCCCGTGGAGCATCTTGCGTCGATGCGTGCCATGCCCGGTTTGCGGGTGATCCGTCCGGCCGACGCGAACGAGACGGCCGTCGCTTGGCGCATCGCGGTGGAGCACGACGGCCCGACCGCCCTCGTCCTCAGCCGCCAAGGTGTGCCGGTCCTCGACGGCACCGCCGGCAACGGCGGCCTGCGGCGCGGCGCGTACGTCCTCGCCACCCACGGCCCGGATCGCGAGCAAGCTGATCTGGTGCTGATCGGGACCGGCTCGGAAGTCCAGCTCTGCGTCGACGCATCGCAACGACTCGCCGCCGACGGGTTGCGGGTGCAGGTCGTGTCGATGCCGTGCTGGGAGCTGTTCGAGGAGCAAGACGACGCGTACCAGGAGCAGGTCATCCCCTCGCACGTCCCCATCCTCGCCGTCGAGGCCGGCGTCAGCTTCGGCTGGGACCGCTGGGCCGACGCGTGCGTAGCCCTCGACCGCTTCGGCGCCTCGGCCCCCGGCGACGTCGCCCTGGCCGAGTTCGGATTCACCGTCGACAACGTCGTGGCGCGGTCCCGAGAGCTGCTGCGCGACCTGGCCACCGACGCGCCCTGACCATCGCATCGCCCACGGAGGTACCATGACCCGGCTGCAAGATCTCCACGAACAGTTCGACCAGAGCCCCTGGCTCGACAACCTTCGCCGGGGCTGGATCACCGGAGGTCAACTCCAGCAGATGATCGACGGCGGCGTGCGCGGCATCACGTCGAACCCCACGATCTTCCAGAAGGCGATCGAAGGTGGTGACGCGTACGACCAGCAGTTCACCTCACTGGTCCGCGACGGGATGTCGATCGAGGACGCGTACTGGCAACTCGTCACGAAGGACATCGAGGACGCGCTGTCGCTCCTGAGGCCCGTGTACGACGACAGCGATGGCGTCGACGGCTTCGTGTCGATCGAAGTCGCACCGTCCCTGGCCCGCGACACACCCGCCACGATCGAGGCCGCCCGCGCGTTCCACCAGCAGATCGACGAGCCCAACTTGTACGTGAAGATCCCGGGCACCGCCGAAGGCGTCCCCGCCATCGAGGCGATGCTGCGAGAAGGCCGCAGCATCAACATCACCTTGCTGTTCAGCTTGAGCCGGTACGCCGAGGTGATCGAGGCGTACCTCTCCGCCCTGGAGGCTCGGGTGGCGGCCGGCGAGGACGTGTCACGGGTCCGGAGCGTGGCCTCGTTCTTCGTCAGCCGGGTGGACACGGAGACGGATCGGCGACTCGACGAGATCGGCACGCCCGGGGCGCTCGCGCTCAAGGGCACCGCTGCGGTCGCCAACGCCCAAGCGGCCTACGCGCTCTTTGCCGAGCAGTTCAGCGGCCCCCGCTGGGAAGCGCTGGCGGCGAAAGGCGCCAAGCCGCAGCGTCCGCTGTGGGCATCGACGTCGACGAAGAACCCCTCGTACCCCGACACGATGTACGTCGACCGCCTGATCGGACCGGAGACGGTGAACACGCTGCCCGAGGCCACGATCGACGCGTTCGAGGACCACGGCGCGCTCGCCCGCACCGTCGACGCGGATCCCGCCGACGCCCGTGCCGCCCTCGACAAGCTCGCGTCGGTCGGCGTGGAGCTCGAGGACGTCGCCCGCACGCTCGAAGACGAGGGCGTCGCCTCGTTCAGCAAGTCGTTCGACGAGCTGCTGACCAGCCTCACCACCAAGGCCAACAGCCTCCAGGCCGGCGGGGCCTGAAGGACCTGCCGATGGGACTGCCGGGTGACGTGGAGGTCACCGACGACGTCCCCGGTGCCTTTGCGGCCCGGGTCGTCCGCGCCTTTCAGAGCCGACCGTCCGACCCGTTCACGATCGCGCTGTCCGGCGGAACGACGGCTCGGCGCTGCTACGAGCGCCTCGCGACGGACGGCGCGACGGCCATCGACTGGTGGAAGGTCGACTTCTACTGGGGCGACGAGCGGTGCGTGCCGCACGACGACCCCGACTCGAACTACCGCCTCGCCCGTGAGGCCCTCCTCGACCGGGTCGGCGCCGCCAACGCCACGCACCTGATGCGTTGCGGCGACGGTCCGGACGACTACCAGCTCCGCATCGGAGCCCTGGGCCAGCTCGACTTCATCCACCTCGGCGTGGGCCCCGATGGGCACACCGCATCGCTGTTCCCGCACTCCACCGGGCTCGAGGCCGATCCCGGCCGTCTGGTGACGATGAACGACGACCCGTTCGGCCACAACCCACACCCGCGCATGACGCTGACCTTCGGTGGCATCGCCCGCGGACGCGTCGTGGTGCTGACGGTCGAAGGCGAGGAGAAGGCCGCGGCGCTCGGTCGGATCAGCGCGGGCGAAGACCTGCCCGCGGCCCGCGTGCGCGCCGACCGGGTCCTGTGGCTGGTCGATCCAGCTGCGGCAGCCCGCTTGTAGCCAGCGACCTGCCGCCGGCCGCCGGTAGCGGCGGGCGCGCCCGGCGAGCACCCATCCGGAGGGTTTGGGCACCGTCAGTGGTGGGCAGGCTACATTGGCGTTGCGGGCCATTTCGAGGCGCGAGCGCGTCTCTCACATCAATCCACCACGTCGCGGTCCCTCATGCGCTTCCTCCATCGCCCGTTCGGTCGCAAACCCACTGCGTTTGGTGCGGCCAGCATGTTGGTCGCCTCGGCCATCGCCCTCACCTTCGGTCACGGCCACAGCCCCAATCGCCTCGATCTGTTCAGCGGCAACGCGTGGCTCGCCAGCAACAAGCGTGGTCAGGTCGTGCGCGTGAACGGCGCCACGGGCAAACCCGATGCCGGCGTCGACGTCGGCAAGAAGGGCCAGCTGCAGATCGTCCAGGACGGCGATTTCGTCGTGGTGCGCGATGCCTCGGGCAACGTGCGGCGCATCGACACCCGGAACTTGGCGGCGGGCACGGCCCAGTCGTACGGCAGCGCGGCGTTCACCGTGGTCGTCGGCGGCGGCCACGCGTACGCAGTCGACCAGGGCAAGGGGGAGGTCCGCTCACTCGACGGGCAGACGTTGCGACCGCAGGGGCGGGTGGTGGACCTCGGCGGATCAATCAGCTCGATCATCGTCGACGACACCGGCACCGCATGGGCCGCCGTGCCGGCCAAGGGTTCGATCGTGTCGATCAGGGCGGCGCGCATTGCCGGCACGCACCACTACGGCCAGCTCGGTGACCAAGCGCACCTCACCCGCTCGGGGTCGCTGATCGTCGTGGTCGACGAGACCAGCGGGAAGGTCGGCACCGTCGGCGACGGTGACGTGCACCTGGTCGCCACCGGGGTCACGGGCGAGGTCCTGGCCGCACCCTCCGATCGCACAGGGCCCGTGTACCTCGTCGCACCCGGCGCGCGTCGCCTCATCAAGTACGAACCGAACAGCGAGCAGGTGAGCGACGTCCGCGCACCCGAGCTCGCCGGACACGACCTCGGTGCACCCCAGCAGGTGGGCGGGCAGGTGTACTTGCCCGACTACTCGACCGGCGGCCTCGTCCAGATCGACACCAGCACGGGCGGCCTGCGAGCACGGATCCCCTTCCTCGACCGTGCCGGGCGCTTCGACCTGTTCGTGGCCAATGGCAACCTGTGGGCCAACGACGCCGACGGCTCACAAGCCCTGGTGATCGACCAGCACGGGAACCGTCACTCGATCTCGAAGTACCACGACAACCTTCCTGGTCTGGCACCAGCACCCACGTCCGTCACCCCACCCAGCCCGCAGCCCGTGTACCTCGGCGGGCCCAGCTCCGGTCCGCCTGCGCCCACGCCGCTGCCGACGCCCGGGCCCACCCGCACGGGGTCCAACCAGCCGTTGCCGACCCTGCCCACCCACCAACCGCCCGGCACGCCGACGGTCACGGCCAACGCCGGCGATGCCAACGTCAGCGCCACCTGGTCGGTGGCCACCAACGGCGCGATCCTCACGGGTTACACGGTCACGCTCGACCCGGCTCCCCCCAAGGGATCAGCCGTTCGACGCGTGGCTGCGACCTCGGCATCCACGTCGTTCGCGCACCTGAAGAACGGCACGACGTACACCGTCACGGTCGTGGCCAACACCAGCAGCGGCGACAGCCCGGCTGGCCAGTCGGCGCCCGTGACCCCCCGCGCCGGCGTCCCCCACAAACCGGTCATCCAGCAAGCCGCGGCGGGCGATGGCGCCATCCACGTCACGTGGAGCCAACCAACCGGGTCCACGACGGAGCCCGCGAGCGCCGTCACCGGCTACACGTTGACGGCCACCCCGGCAGCCGGCGGCAGTGGATCGGTCACCGCCACCGCGTCCACCAGTCCCGCCGCGATCGCCAACCTTGCCAACGGGACTGCCTACCGGGTCACGATCACCGCCAATGCGGCCAACGGCACCTCGGCCACCTCCGACCCCTCGGCCGCGGTGACCCCCATCGGCAAACCGGCCGCGCCCACGGTGACGGCCACCGCATCGAAGCCCAACGGCAACACGGCGTCGGTCACCTTGCAGATCCGGGCAAGTGGCAACGGCGGAAGCCCCATCACCAAGTACCGCCTGACGGGCGCCGGCACACCGAACGTGGTGGCGGCCGGGCCAAAGGGAAACGCCAACCTCCGCGTCACGGTGGCCGCCGGCCAGAAGTACACGTGGACCGCGTCAGCGGTCAACGCGGCCGGCCAAGGACCTGCAGGGTCGGCGTCGGCCAACGTCGACCAGCCGGGCCCGGCGCCCGGGACCACCATCACCATCGGCTTCAAGGGCCGGGGGTTCTCGTGGATCGGGCCGAGAACGGGTCAGAAGTGGGCCTCCGGCGGCGGCACGCACGTCTACTACAACTACTTCCAGATGAACGGTGGCGCGAGCACCGTCAACTGGCTCGGCGGCTGCCGGGCCGCCGGCAACAACTCACAGCACACCGGCGCAAGTTGGACGGCGTCGATCCCCTCGGCGGGGCGCTGGAAGATCGAGGTTCGGGTCCCCGGCGGCGCGAATGACCCCCGTGGCGACACCGGGCTGGTCAACGGCACCCGCTACACCCTTCCCAACGGGTCGAGCGTGGTCACCGGCGGCGGGCCCGGTTGGCTCAACCTCGGCACCGTGAAGCTCGGTGCGGGCAGCAACACGGTGCGGGTCAGCGACAACAACACCATCTTCAACTGCAGCGGCCAGAACGTCGCCGTGTATCTCGCGATCTCCGACGCCCGCTTCGTCTACGTGGGGTCGTGAGCATCCCGCGGCCCCCCACCTCGCCCCGAACCTGAAGGCCCACGCGCTCCCATGCCCGAGTACGCACCGTCTGCCCCCCACCACTCGTCTGCCGGCGACCGGTCTGCCTGGTTCGCCGACCGATTCCGCCTGGTGGCCGACAGCGTCCAGGACGTGATCCGGGGCAAACCCGACGTCGTCGCCCTTGCGCTCGTGTGCATGTTCGCCGAGGGCCACCTCCTGCTCGAGGACGTGCCGGGGGTGGGCAAGACCTCGCTCGCTCGCGCCATCGCCTCGACGATCGACGCGTCGTGGCACCGGATCCAGTTCACCCCCGACCTGCTGCCGTCCGATGTCACCGGCGTGTCGATCTGGAACCAGGGGACGCGCGAGTTCGAGTTCCACCCCGGACCCGTGTTCGCCAACGTGGTACTGGCCGACGAGATCAACCGCGCGTCGCCCAAGACCCAGTCCGCCTTGCTCGAGGTGATGGAGGAACGGCAGGTCACGGTCGAGTCCGCCTCGCGCGCCGTGCCGCGCCCGTTCATGGTGATCGCCACCCAGAACCCCGTCGACATGGACGGCACGTATCGCCTCCCGGAAGCGCAGCTCGATCGCTTCTTGTTGCGCGCCTCGGTCGGCTATCCCAGCCACGCGGCCGAGATCGAGGTGCTCGATGGCCAACAAGGCGGCCGGTCACCGCTCGATCAGGTCACGCCGGTGCTGTCCATTGACGACGTGCGCCTCATGACGAGGGTGGCCAACGAGGTCTATGTCGCCCCCGCGGTCCGGAGCTACCTCGTGACGCTCGTGGCCGGCACCCGCGAGCTGCCCGAGGTGCGCCTCGGTGCGAGCCCCCGCGGATCGCTCGCCCTGATGCGGGCCTGCCGTGCCCGTGCCGCCGCAGACGGGCGCGACTACGTCGTGCCCGAAGACGCCAAGGCGCTGGCCGCTGCGGTGCTCGCCCACCGGATGCTGTTGCAGCCCCAAGCCGAGCTCCAGGGTGTGACCACCCAACAGTTGATCGACGCGGTCGTGGAGAAGGTCCCGACTCCACAGGCGGCCGGGCGCGCTTGACCCCGGTGGTCCGGTGATCACCAAGGCGGGTGCTGCCGTCCTCAGCGGCTCGGTGGCGCTGTACCTCGCCGGGTGGATCCTCGGATGGACCCCGCTCGTCGCGATCGCGGCGGTGGGCCTGCTCGCCGCCGCCAGCGCCGTCGTCTGGGTGCTGCGCCGCCACGATCTCGAAGTCGCCAGGGAGCTCACCAGCAGCCGGGTCGCCCGGGGCGACGCCGCCCGGGCCACGCTGCGGATCCGCAACCGTTCGACGTGGCCCAGCCCGCGCATGTTGGCCGAGGACCGTGTCGGTGCCCAACGGGTGCCGATCATGGTGCCGCGGTTGGCCGGTCGGGCGACCGCCACGATCGAGGTGCCGCTGCCCACCGATCGGCGTGGCGTGCACCAGATCGGACCGCTGCGGGTCGAGCACGCCGATCCCTTCGGGTTGGTGCGCCGGGATCAGGCACTCGGCGGCGAAGCCACGTTGTGGGTCCGGCCCCGACTCCACCCGCTGCCCCTGTTGCCCACACGCCGGTCGCCGAGCCTCGAAGGACCGATGGCCGACACGGTTCCCACCGGCAGCATCACGTTCCATGCGTTGCGCGAGTACGTGCGCGGCGACGATCTGCGCCACATCCACTGGCGGTCCACCGCCAAGACCGGCACGTTGATGGTCCGCGAGCACGTCGACACCAGCAGGCCGGACACCACCGTCCTGCTCGACTTGTCGCCGGCTGCCTACGACGCCGAGCAGTTCGAGGAAGCCGTCGATGTCACCGCATCGGTGCTGTCGTCGGTCGCGCTCGCCGGATTCCCTGCGCGCCTCGCGTCGACCCGGCGGCTCGAGGTGGGCGACGGCACGACGTGGGTATCCCCCGATGCCTTTCTCGACGAGCTCGCCGCGGTGCAGCCGACCGAGGGACATGCCCTCGCGCGGTCCCTCGACGACCTCCGCCGAGGACGGGGATCCGGCACGCTCGTGGTCGTGACCGGCTCGGTCGCCGATGCGGCCCGCGGGCGCTTGGCGGGCTTGCGGAGCTCGTTCGACCGCGTCGTCTACGTCGTCGTGCGTCCCGGCGCGACGAGCGTGCTGCCCCGGCGGCCGGGCGTGGTCGAGGCCCAAGGCGCCGACGGCGCGGCGATCGCCGCCGCCTGGGCCGAAGTGGCGGTGCGGTGATGGCATCGACCTCCACGGTGAGCGGGCCGGCGTCCGAGCCACCAAGGCGCTCGGCGGGCGCGGCCGAAGGGCGGCGGGCCGGCGCCAGCACGTTCCTGGTCATCGTCGCCTCCGCGGCTGCCGGCCTCGCCATGACCCCGGTCTTCGGAGCCCGCCCCTTGTGGCGACCTGTGCTCATCGGAGCGATCGTGCCCGCCACGGTCATCGCGCTGCTGCGACCGCCCCGTGTCCGTCTGCTGGTCAGTTCGACCGTGGCTGCTGCGGCCGCAGCCGTCGCATCGGGGCCGGCCGTGTTCCGCTCGACGACGGCCGCGGCGATCTTTCCGACCGGTGCCACGCTCCACGCGCTCGGCGACGGCTTCCAGAACGGCTGGGCTCGCATCCTCACCGCCGCACTCCCGGCCGACCCGTCGCCGGCCCTGCTGTTCGTGCCCTTCGGGCTCGCGGCACTGTCAGGGTGGATCGGTACCGAGCTCGCGCACCGGACCAGGTCGTCGGTGGCGCCGACGGTCCCTCCGGTGCTCGCGCTCGTCACCACGCAGGCCTTCGTCATCGCCACCGGCACGTGGTCGCGGACCGCCGTGGTCGTCACCGTCCTCGCAGCGGCGGCGATCGTCCTCGTCCGCTCTCTGCCCCAGCCTTCGAGCGCTGCGGGGCTGCCGGTCTTCGCGGCCAGGCGGCTCCTGCGGGGGGTCCCGGCCGCCGTCGCCCTCGCACTCGTCGCCGTGCTGGCCGCGCCGCACCTTCCAGGTGCAGCGCGCGCCAACCCGGTCGACCCCCGCGAGCACCGGCGCCTGGACCCGCCGCCCCAGTCGGCCATCAACCCGCTGACGCAGCTCTCCTTGCGGATCGAACAACCCGACCCGGTGCTGTTCACGTTCCGTGCAGACGGCGACCCGCCGCCGCGGCTGCGTCAAGTCGTGCTCGACCGCTACGACGGCACGGAGTGGTCGACGGCGGCCGACTACGTGGCCGCGGGCCAACGCCTCCCGCCGGGTCCGCATCTGTCGGTGGCGCGGCGGGACGTGACGCTCACCATCCGCGTCGGCAAGCTCGACGGGATCTGGTTGCCGATCCCCGACGGCGCGGCCGCACTGTCGGGGATCCCGGCCGCCTGGGACGGGATCCACCAGGTCGCCGCGGTCGCCAAGGGTGAGGTCACCGCCCGCCGCTACACCGTCCAGGCCAGCGTCCCGGAGCCCACGGCTGCCCAGATCCAGACCGCGCCAGTGACGCGCGACGCCGCCGACCTGAGGCTGCCCCAACCCGTCCCGAGCGCACTCGGCCAGCTCGCCCAAGTCGCCGTGCGCGGCGCCAACTCGCCGGCCGAGCGGGCCAAGGCACTGCAGCTGTACCTTCAGGCCCGCTTCCGGCTGCCCAAGCCCGGCACGGGCGCGCCGAGCGGCCACGCGTACGGGAACCTCACGTACCTCGTCGACCAGGCCCGTGGCGACTTCCTCGGTACGCCGGAGCAGTTCGCTGCCACTTACGCCGTCATGGCGCGCTCGATCGGTCTGCCGACCCGGGTCGTGGTCGGGTTCCACACACCCCAGCCCGACGCCGGCGGGATGTACCGGGTCCGGGCCGGCGACGCGACAGCCTGGCCCGAGGTCGACCTCCAAGGAGTCGGCTGGACCGCGTTCGACCCCGACCCGGGCCCCGCGAAGACCGCGAGCCAACGTCAGACCGACCCGCCAGGCGCGCACGACGCGTCCGATGCGGTCCACACCAACCAAGGCGACACGAGCACTGCCAAGCGCACGCCGGCTACGCCGCATCGCAGATCGCTCCGGTCGCACGGATCCAGTTGGTGGTGGGCCCTGGTCGCGCTGGGGGCGCTCGTGGTCGCGGCGCTCGGCCTGCTCGGTGGCCGGCTCGCGGTGCGCCGGAGACGAGCCATCCGCCGGCGCCGGCACCGCGACCCGCTCGTGCAACTGCGAGGGGCCTGGCAGGAGGTGACCGAGGCCCTGCGCCGCGACGGGATCGAGGTACCGCCCTCCACTGGCGCCGCCGCGCTGCAGGCCACGGCGTCGGCCAACCTCCCACCGGAGAGCGGACGTCCCGTGGCGGACTTCGCCGACCTGGTCAACCGCACGATGTTCCGCCGCGGCGGCCCGTCGCCCGCCGACGCCGCCGAGGCGTGGACCCACGTCGACGCCTACCACGCCGCCCGCCGCCATTCACGCGGCGGCACCACCCGACACCGCCACAACCCCGCCGAGCTGTGAGCAGTTGACCACCTCCCAGGTGGTCAACTGCTCACAGCAGGGGGGTTCTGCGGGGGCTACGGCGTGGGGGCCCTTTGGACCTTGGCCGCCGGGATGCACGCTTGGCCGAGCTGGTGGGGCTCGGCGTTGATGTCACGGAACCCGATGAGGATGAAGCAGTACTGCGTGCCCGGGACGAGGCCCACGATGTGCGTGTGGTCGCGGGCGTCAGTCTGGATCGACCCGCGGTCGGCGACCTGCGGATCCGCGGTCACCACGTACTGCGCTTTGGTGTTGGTGTCCTTCCACGTCAGCCGCACACCTGTGCCGTTGGCGTCTCGCACCGCCTTGAACGGCGCCACCGAATGCCACACGGTCGCCACCTTGCGGGCGGTGGTCGGGACCGGCTTGTTGCCCTTGTCGCGGAACAACAAGAGACCGCCCACCACGAGCCCGACGACCACCACTGCGCCAATCCCTGCAACGAGCCAACGGCGGCTGTTCGCTTCCTCGTCGCCGCCGTCGCTGGTCGCTGGCTCGCCCCGTGGGCGCTGACGGCCGACGACGACGGTGTCGCTGCCTTGATAGGAGCCCGGCCGGGCCCAGGGGCTGGCGCCACCCGCGCCGGCATGCGTGGCACCGGCCTCTTGGGCGCCAGTGGGCGTCGGGGTGCCGGCACCGCTGCCAGCGGACGCCGCCGCGGCAGCGACGGGCGGTTGATCAGCAGCGACGGGCGGTTGATCAGCAGCGACGGGCGGTGGATCAGCAGCGACGGGCGGTCCAGCTGGCAGTGGGAGCCCTGGCGATGCCACCGAGGACCGGCCGGGCCGCACGGTCGGCGTGTCCACCGTGCCCACGAGAGAGGTGTCATCGCCGGTGGCACCCGACGGCACAGGCCGTGCCTCCGCACCGGTCCCGGCGCCCGGCGGGCTCGGAGGTGCCACCCGATCGCCCCACACCACTTCGGTGACCGGGAGGCCGACCGTCCGTTGCGCCTCCTGGAGCGCCTCGCCGAACGCCAGCGCGCCGGGGTAGCGATCCTCGGGTCGCTTGGCCATCGCCGTCTCGAGCGCCGCCTCGAGCGCGGCGGGAATGTCGGGCCGACCGATCCTCGGCACGGGAGCCGACAGGATGCGGCGCAACAGACCGAGCACCGAGCCATCGTCTTCCACCCAGAACGGCGGCCGACCCGAGAGCAGCGTGTACAGGGTGGAGGCCAGCGAATACACATCGGACGCGGTGGTCGTCGGCTCGTTGTCGATGACTTCCGGAGGTGCGTGGTCAGGTGTCAGCGCGCCGAGGGTGACGGATTCCTGCCGCCCGCGATCGACCACCGCGATCCCGAAGTCGGCCAGCGCGGGTTCTCCATAGGCCGACATCAAGATGTTCCCCGGCTTGACGTCACGGTGGAGGATCCCGTGACGGTGCGCCGTCTCGAGCGCACCCGCCATTTTGATGCCGATGTCCAACACGTCAGGGACCGGCAGAGGCCCTTGGCTCACCAGACGGTCGGCGGTCGAGCCCGACAGGAACGGCATGGCGAGATAGGCCTGACCGTCGCTGGTGAAGCCGGCATCGAGGACCGTGACGATGTACGGATGCCCGGTGAGCCGACCGGTCGCCTGGATCTCACGGGTGAAGCGCTGCTGCGACCGATGGTCGGTGAGGTCGACCGTGAGCACTTTCACGGCGACCGTGCGGTCGTAGGCTGGCTGGTACGCCTCGTACACCTGGCTGAACCCGCCGTGCGCGAGCTGCCGGCGGAGCTCGTAGCCGGGGATGCGTTGGTTGCCTTGAGGAAAAGAAGTGCCGGGCGTGGCCACCAGTCGAAGGTCTCCAGATGCGCTGCGGGCCAGACCAGTCTGCCTCAGGCAGTGGCCAGGCCAGCGCCGTTCGTCGCCGTGACGGCCCTTCGGCCGATCAGGTGGCGGCGGCCAGCCCGCCGCCGGGCGCCGCCGACAGGTGACGCAGTGCGACCGCCGCGTGCAGCGCGACGCCGAGCGGGAGGGCCGCCTCGTCGAGCTGCATCAGGTTCGAATGGTTCGAGGGCGCCGTGGCGGGATCCATGCCGGGTGGGCAGGCGCCGAGAAACACCATGCAGCCCGGGACGCGGTCGAGGACCTCGCCGAAGTCCTCCGCGCCCATGACCGGATTGGGCACCGGGATCGCGACCCGCTTGTCACCGAGGAGGTCACGGGCGACCTCGGCCACGCCCTGCACGAACCCCCCGTGGTTCGACGTCACGCGGTAACCCGCGTCGATCACCACCTCGGCGGTGGCCCCATGCGCGGCAGCGACCCCCGACGCCACTTCGCCGACCAGGCGGTGTGCGTGGTCGCGGGCCTTGTTCGACGTCGCTCGTATCGTGCCGCGGATCCGCGCATCGGGGGGGATCACGTTGGTGGTGGTGCCTGCGTGCAGCTCGCACACCGAGATGATCACGGGGTCGAACACGTCGACTCGCCGGGTGACCGCGGCCTGCAGCGCCATGACGATCTCGCAGGCGATCGGAATCGGGTCGAGCGCCTGGTGGGGCAGCGAGCCGTGCCCACCCCGCCCGTGGACCGTCACGGTGAACTCGTCGGCCGACGCGAGCATGGTGCCGCCCTTGCCGACCACGAAACCGGTCGGCGCCGACGGGGTGATGTGGATCGCGAACGCGCCGGTGATCGTGGGGTCCCTCGTGCCGTCGGGCAGGTCGAGCAGGCCTTCGGAGATCATCAGCGAGGCGCCGTTGAACCCCTCCTCCCCTGGCTGGAACATGGCCATCACGCGACCGTGCAGCTCGTCACGCCGGCCTGCCAGGACATGCAGGGCACCGACGAGCATGGCGGTGTGGGCGTCATGCCCGCACGCGTGCATGCGACCGTCGAGCTCCGAGGCGAAGTCGAGGCCCGTGTCCTCCTGCAGCGGGAGTGCATCCATGTCGCCGCGCAACACGATCGTCGGACCGGCGTGGGCGCCCTCCAGGGTCGCGATCACCGACGTCGTCCGCTCACCGGTACCGACCTCGAGGGGCAGCCCTTGGAGCGCCTCGAGCACCGCAGCCTGGGTCTCGGGCAACTGCAGGCCGAGCTCCGGTCGGCGGTGCAGTTTGCGTCGCAGCGCGGTCACGTCGCCCGCGGCCGCTTCCGCACCGTCGAGAATCGATTGCATCGCAGCCGTGATCGCCATGGCGGCACGGTACTGCGCCGCCCAGGCGTCGGTGCCCCGCGCTCAGCCCGCCGGGCCGGAGCGCGTGCGGCGGGTGCCGTCCGGCGTCGAGGGCAGCGGTGCCGACGACGTGCGCGGGCTGCCGGCCGGACGACCGGATCGGCCACGCGACACCTCGACCGCCTCCGCGAGGGCTGCGGCGGCGCGACGCAGCGATCCCGGCGTGAGCGCGGCGTAGCCCAGCACCAGGGCGGGTGGTCCGGGCTTCATGCGGTACCGGGCCAGCGAGCGCACTTCGACTCCTGCGGCCCGCGCCGCCGCCACGACCGCCGCTTCTTCCACGTCGTCGGGCAGCGTCACGACGACGTGGAGCCCGGCCGAGGCCCCGAGTACTTCCGAGTCAGGCAGCCGGCGACGGATCGCGGCCACCAGCGCGTCGCGGCGCCGCCGGTACTCCGATCGGGTGCGACGCAGGTGTCGGTCGAGCCCGCCGTCGCGCAGGAACTCGCCCAAGGCCACTTGGGCGGGAACGGCCGGCGACAGATCGTCGACCCACCGGAGGTCGGCGAGCTCGGCGATCCACTGGTCGGGACCCACGAGCCACCCGAGCCGCAACCCCGGCGCGAGGCTCTTCGACAGCGAGCCGCCGTGCATCACCCGCTCGGGCGCCAGCGGTTGCAGCGAGCCGACGGGGGCCCGGTCATAGCGGTACTCGGCGTCGTAGTCGTCTTCGATCACGACCCCGTCGACCTCCCGCGCCCAAGCCACCAGCTGCTGACGGCGCTCGGGTGCGAGGACGACCCCAGTCGGGAACTGGTGCGCCGGCGTCACGAGCACCGCCCGGCACTTGGCAGCACGCAGCGCCGCCGTGTCGATCCCGCCGTCGTCGACCGCGACCCCCTTGACCCGGAGGCCATTGGCCTCCAGCAAGGTGCGCTGGTTGTACGAGCCAGGGTCCTCCACCGCGATCGTGTCGGTCCCCCGCCGCACCAGCCAGCGCGCGATCAACGCGAGCCCGTGGGCCAACCCGCTGCAGATCAGCACGCCGTCCGGTGTGGCCGTGACCCGCCGGACGCGGCCCAGATAGGCCAGGACCGCGTCGCGGGTGGAGGCGAGGCCGCGCGGGTCGCCGTAGCCCAGATCGGTCCACGGGAGACCCCGCAGCCCCCGCCGCGCGCTGGCGAGCCACTCTTGTTGGGGGTAGCGCGACAGATCTGGTTGACCGGGCCGGAGATCCCATCTCGGTCCAGGTGTGCGCGCCAGCGAGGCAGCGGGCGGCTCGGGAACGCCTCGCGCCGCGTCGGCCACGCGGGTGCCGGAGCCGGGCCTCGAGTCGAGCCACGCTTCGGCGACCAACTCCTCGTACGCGTCGACCACGACCCCACGCGAGACCCCGAGATCGGCTGCCAGGCGCCTCGAAGGCGGGAGCGCCGTGCCTGGCCGCAGCCGACCGCTCACGATGCCATCGCGAAGCGCCGTCTCCAGTTGGCGGTGGAGCGGGACGCTGCTCGATCGATCGAGCGGCACCAGGAGCTCAAGGGAAGAATTGGTCCTCTCTTCACGCACCGTTGTGGACCCTACCCTCGGTCCATCAGGCCCGTACCTTGCAGCCATGGAGAAAGAACGCCTGCTCGGCTACAGCGCGGCCGTGTGCTCGACCCTCATGGTGGGTATCGCCGTCGCGGGCATGGTGTGGCTGAACGACTACCCGGTTCTCGGTGGGCAGGCGGCGCGCTACGGCTTGGCCGGAGCCCTGCTGGTGGGCGCGGCCGGCGTCCTCGGCAAGCCGCTCCCCCGCCCCACTTGGCGCGAGGCCGGCTACCTCGGTCTGCTCGCGGCCACCGGACTGGTCGGCTTCAACTTGTTCCTCGCCGCATCGCTCCACCACGCTGAGCCCGCGGTGCCCGGCCTCACCGTCGGCGCGGTGCCGGTGGTGGTCGCGCTGCTCGCCCCGCTGGTGGCACGACGCCGACCCGCTCCCCACCGTCTTGTCGGCGCGGCCGTGGTGGTGGCCGGCGGCGCCGTCGTACAGGGCGCGGGGCACACCGACGGTACCGGCATCGCGCTCGCGCTCGCCACGATGGCGTGTGAAGTGGCGTTCACGCTGTTGGCCGTGCCGGTCCTGCCCCGGCTCGGACCGTGGGCCGTGTCGGCTTGGACGTGCCTGCTCGCTGCTCCCGTGCTCGGCATCGCCGCGCTCGTCGCTGATGGCGCGCACAGCCTCCCGGTCCCGACCGGGTCACAGCTGGCGATGATCCTCTTTCTCGCGATCGGATCGACCATGGTCGGCTTCGTGGCCTGGTACAGCGCGGTGGCTCGCATCGGCGCCGACCTGGCTGCGCTGGTGTCCGGCGGCGTTCCCGTGGTGACGCTCGCCGGTGGCGTGCTGCTCGGCACCGGCACGCTCTCTGCGGCAGGCCTCCTCGGCGCCGCGATCGTGACGGCCGGCCTGCTGGTCGGACTACGGCCATCGATCGCGTCGCCGCGGCGCCGGTGGGCCCGGGCGCTCGGGGCAGCGGGTCGCACCTGGCTCGACTTCCTGGAGCGCGAGCTTTCCGGGGCGCGCCGATAAGGTCGACCCATGCGTGCTGACGACCTGCTGGCTCTGGCGCCCGACGAGCTGTTGCGCCGGGCCCGCGAGGTCCGCGACGCCGTCTACGGCACCCGGGTCACGTACTCGCCAAAGGTGTTCATCCCGCTCACCAAGCTGTGCCGCGACCGCTGCGGCTACTGCACGTTCGCGCAGCCACCGGCTCGCCTCGAGTCCCCCTACCTCTCACCCGAGCAGGTGCTGGCCATCGCCAAGGGTGGCGCCGCGCACGGCTGCCACGAAGCGCTGTTCACGCTCGGCGAGCGCCCCGAGGAGCGGTATCCCGTCGCCGCGGAGTGGTTGGCTGCCAACGGCTACTCCTCCACGATCGACTACATCGCGGCCATGGCCCGCCTCGTCCTCGAGGAGACGGGCCTGCTGCCCCACGGCAACGCCGGTGCGCTGTACGTCGACGAGCTCGCGGCGCTGCGATCGGTCGCCCCCTCGCAAGGCATGATGATCGAGAGTCTGAACGGCGATCTCGCCTGCCACCGGGGCTCGCCCGACAAGGAACCCGCCCGGCGGCTTGCCACGCTCGAGGCCGCGGGCGAGCTGCGGATCCCGTTCACCACCGGCATCCTCGTCGGCATCGGTGAGCGCCGCGACGACCGCGTCGCCGCGCTCGAAGCCATCGCGGCGTCGCATCGCCGCCACGGTCACGTGCAAGAAGTCATCGTGCAGAACTTCCTGCCGAAGGCCGGCACGAGCATGCACAGCGCTTCCCCGTGTCCGCCCGACGAGTTCCTCGACGCCATCGCGCTGGCGCGCCTGATCCTGCCGGCCGAGATCCACCTCCAAGCCCCGCCCAACCTGTCCGACGACTTCGGCATCCTGCTCGATGCCGGGATCGACGACTGGGGCGGGGTGTCGCCGGTGACGGCCGACCACGTCAACCCTGAACGCCCCTGGCCCGCACTCGACCGGCTGCGCGAGGCCACCGAAGCGCGTGGCCACACGCTCGCGCCACGCCTCACCGCCCACCGCGAGTTCGTGCTGGCACCCGACAGGTGGTTCGACGAGGGTCTGCGCTTCGCCGTCATGGACCGTTCCGATGCCGATGGGCTGGCCCGCGACGACCCCGGGTCGTTCTACCCGGAGCGGATCCAAGAGGCGGTCGACGCCGGCACGGGCGCTGAGGTCGTCCAGATCGGCCGGCGCAACACCAGTTGGTACTCGGGTGGCCAGGGCCACCCGCCGTCCCTCATCCCGGCCACTCCGTCCGCGCGAGGGGCCGTCCGCGAAGTGCTCGACGGGGTGCTCCTCGGCCAGGAACCCGGGGTCGAGGAGTTGGTGGCGCTGTTCCGTGCCCGCGGCCCCGAGGTCGCCGCCGTCGCCGATGTGGCCGACGAGCTGCGCCGGGCGACCGTGGGCGACGTCGTCACGTACGTGCACAACCGCAACATCAACTACACGAACGTCTGCACGTTCAAGTGCAAGTTCTGCGGGTTCTCGAAAGGTCCGTTGTCGCTCAACTTGCGGGGCACCCCATACCTGCTCACGCTCGACGACATCGCGGGCCGTGCAGCCGAAGCGGCCGCCATGGGCGCCACCGAGGTCTGCCTCCAAGGTGGCATCCACCCGAAGTTCGATGGTGACTACTACCTCGACGTGACCAAGGCCGTGAAGGCCGCTGCACCCGCCATCCACGTTCACGGCTTCACGGCCTTGGAAGTCACCGAAGGCGCCCGACGCCTCGGCGAGCCGCTGGCGGAATATCTGCGGCGCCTCAAGGACGCCGGGCTCGCCACCTTGCCAGGCACCGCCGCCGAGATCCTCGACGACGACATCCGCGCGGTCCTGTGCCCCGACAAGGTGAACACCGAGGAGTGGCTCTTCGCCCACCGCACCGCGCACGAGATCGGTCTCCGCTCGAACATCACGATCATGTACGGCTCGGTGGAGCAACCCGTCCACTGGGCGCGCCACTTCGTGCGCACGCGCGACCTGCAGCGCGAGACCG
The DNA here is from genome assembly GCA_035547835.1 of Acidimicrobiales bacterium. Taxonomy (NCBI): domain Bacteria; kingdom Bacillati; phylum Actinomycetota; class Acidimicrobiia; order Acidimicrobiales; species Acidimicrobiales bacterium. Next base: position 227,610 of record DASZTW010000007.1, on the reverse strand, counting down.
GCGGCTTCACCGAAGTCGTCCCTCTCCCCTTCGTGCACATGGCGGCACCGATCTACCTCCAGCGCAAAGCACGCCGCGGCCCCACCTTCCGTGAGACCTTGCTGATGCACGCCGTGGCCCGCATCGCCTACCACGGCCTGATCGACAACGTGCAGGTGTCGTGGGTCAAGCACGGCATCGAAGCCTCACGGCAGTTGCTGCAAGCCGGCGCCAACGACCTGGGCGGGACGTTGATCGACGAGAACATCTCCCGCGCGGCGGGCGCATCGCACGGCCAGGCCATGGACGAGTCCGCGTTCCAGGCGCTGGTGGAGCCACTCGGCCGGCCCCTCGAGCAGCGCTCGACCCTGTATGGACGACCAGCCTCCGCCCACTGACCGTCCGCCGGTTGCCTGCGCCATCTGCGGGATGGAGCCCGGCCCGGGCGAAGGCGACCCGCCACTGGCCTGGTCCTCCGAAGCCGGCCCCGACGGCCTTCGTTGGGCGTGCCCGGTGTGCACGCGCGACCACGTCCGCTCCATCGAAGGCAAGCTCCAGCAGGACTGGTGGGACCTCGACGCCTGATCGGCGGTGGCGTCCGCCGTCAGCTTCGCCCGCAGGCTGCGCGCGGGGACTCGGCGGTCATGCCAACCTTGAGCCACCATGACGAACGTCGGAACCACGCCCGGACGTCGGACCACCGGCGACACAAAGCTCGATGCCGACCTCGAGAGCCTGCTCGACGATCTGCAAGTCCGCACCCACCGTGACCTCGTCTTCCAGATCTTCAGTGACGGTGCGAGGTTGGCCACCGACGGTGCGACTCGGCTCGACCTCAAGATCTCGGCTGCCGCGCTCAATGAGATGCGAGCCGCGTTCGAGATGTTCGCGCCGTGGCGGGCGTACCCGAAGGTCACCATCTTCGGGTCGGCCCGCACCAAGCCCGCCGACCCGCTCTACACCCACACCCGCGACGTGGCACGCGAACTCGCGCAGCGCGGGTGGATGGTCGTCACCGGCGCGGGACCCGGGATCATGGAGGCCGGCATGGAAGGGGCGGGCCGCGACCACTCGCTCGGGGTGAGCATCCGCCTCCCGTTCGAGGACTCGGCCAACGACGTGATCGAAGGCGACCACAAGCTCGTCTCCATGAAGTACTTCTTCACCCGCAAGCTCATGCTGATGAAGGAATCGAGCGGGTTCATCGCGCTGCCCGGCGGGTTCGGCACGCTCGACGAGACCTTCGAGCTGTTCACGCTCCAACAGACGGGCAAGGCCGTGCCCGCACCCACCGTGCTCCTCGACACACCACACGGGGGGTACTGGAACGCGCTGCAGCACTTCATCGACCGGAACTTGGTGCCCGCCGGCCTGATCAGCCCGGAGGACACGAGCCTCTACCTGATCACCGACGATGTCGTAGCGGCGCGTGAGGAGATCCTCGGCTTCTACCGCAACTACCAGTCGATTCGATGGGTGGGTGATCGCCTGGTCGTCCGCATCAAGGCCGAGCCAACCGACAAGGAGATCACCGAGCTGAACGAACGCTTCTCGCACCTGTGCGCGAGCGGCCACATCGCGCGCAGCCAGCCGTTGGCCGCCGAGCGTTCGAGTGACGACAGCCTCGACTTGGCCCGCGTGGTGCTGCGGTACGACCACCGCAAGATCAGCGCGCTGCGCGGCTTGATCGACGCGCTGAACGCCCTCGACTCCGCGCCGACCACCGAGGCTGCTCCGCCACCGCCGGACTGAGTCCCCCCGATGGCCGCCCTGTCGGCGTGGTCAGCCGCCCGCAGGCTCCACGTCATCGGGTTCGCGCAGCAGGTTGACCGCCTTGTCGACCGCGCGACGGGCACGAGTGAGGCGCCGCTCGTCGACCGGCAGCTCCGTCCCACCCGCGTCGATCGACTCGCGCAGCCGCACAATGGCGAGATCGGCAAGCTCCTCGGCGATCCCCTCGAGGCGCGTGCGAATGTCGTCGAACTCACCAGCCATGCCGGCATGGTGCCAGACCCACGCTACGTTGACCGAGATGACCCGCGACAGGTGCCGCCGATCGGGTTACGACGGCGACGTGGTGACACCCCTGTGGTGACCCGCCTGCCCGACCTCTCGGATCCCCACGAGTGGATCTCCTTCGAGGATCCTGACGAAGAGCGCACCTGGGTCTTCGATCTCACCTTCCTCACGAGCAACTGGTCGTGCATCTACGGCCGTGGCTGCCAAGGTGTCCTCACCGGGCCCGCGCCCGAACTGGAACAGGGATGCTGCTCCTATGGTGCCCATTTCGTCGACGACGCCGACCGCGAGCGCGTCATCCGGCACAGCGAGCGCCTCGATTCCGGCCAGTGGCAGCACCGTGCCGAAGCGGCGCGCCGGGGTGGCCCTACCAAGGTCGACAAGTCCAGCGACGCGGTGACCCGTCTCGTCGACGACGCGTGCATCTTCTTGAACCGGCCGGGCTTCCCCGGCGGTGCCGGCTGCGCGCTCCATCGCGCCGCGCTCGAGGCGGGCGAATCCTTCATCGAGTGGAAGCCCGAAGTGTGCTGGCAGCTTCCGCTGCGCCGTCACGACGACACCGACCAGCACGGGTATGTCACCTCGACCGTTCGCGAATGGAAACGCCGCGATTGGGGCGAGGGCGGCGACGACTTCCACTGGTGGTGCACGGAGTCGGGCGAGGCGTTCGTCGGCGAGCAGCCGGTGTACCTGACCCTCCGTGACGAGCTGGTCGAGTTGTGCGGACCTGCGCCGTACGAGCTGTTGGTGCGCCACATCGAGTCCCGCATCGCTGCCGCGACTGACCCCGCCGACCCCGGCCCACGCATGGCAGAGGTGTTCCTCCCTCACCCGGCCGTCCGCAAAGGCTGACCGCCACGGCGACAAGCAGCGGCTGCCCACTGCCCGCCCCCTCTGACGGCGGGATCACTCAGAGCTCGAGGCTGGCGCGGTCGAGACCGCCGTCGATCTCGATCAGCTTGCCGGTCAGGTACGAACCCGCCGGCGACACCAGGAACACCACTCCTGCGGCGATGTCCTCGGGCCGACCAAGGCGCCCGAGCAGGGTCGCCGCCTCCATGGCCGTGCGCGTGGCTTCGTCGTCGAGCACCAGTTGCAGCGCAGAGGTGGCCACGGAGCCGACCGCGATGCCATTCACCCTGATGGCGGGGGCAAGGTCGGCGGCGGTCATGCGCGTCCAGTGGCTCAAGGCGGCTTTCGCCGTGCCGTACGCGACCATGCCCCGACCGGCGACCCGGCCGATGGCCGACGAGACCGTGACCACCGACGGCCCGCGCCCCGCGGCGATCCCTTCTGGCCCGGCCGTCTCGGCCGACGCCTGCAAGTACGGGAGCGCCGCGCGGGTCAGCGCGTGCGCGGTGCCGACGTTCCACTCGAACGCTCGACGCAGGTAGCCCGAGGAGGTGTCCGCGAACGGACGGGGCATGGTGCCGCCCGCGTTGTTGACCACGATGTCGAGGTGCCCGAAGGCGTCGACCGCTGCCGCTGCAAGATCGGCAACCGTGTCGAGGTCGGACAAGTCGGCCGTGACCACGTGAGCGTGCCGACCGGCGTCCTCGATCTGGTGCGCAACCGACACGAGGTCCGACGTGGTGCGCGCCGAGATGACCACGTCGGCGCCCGCTTGTGCGAGCGCCACTGCGGTCGCCGCCCCGATGCCGCGGCTCGCGCCGGTGACGATCGCGACCTGGTCGGTGAGGCGAAAGCGGTCGAGGATCACGATCAGGACTGCTCCGGCGGCCGGGGCTCGCGCCACATGAGTCGCAGCACGGGCCCGTCGGCGAGGCGGACCTCGTCGGTCACCACGAACCCGAGTCGCTCGTAGAAGGGCACGTTGCGAATCGAGCTCGACTCCAGGTAGGCGGGGACACCGGTCTGGTCGCACCGTTCGAGCACCGGGCCCAGCGCAACCCGGCCCCGGCCGCGTCCCCGCAACTCCGGCCGCGTGCCGATGGCCCCGAGGTAGAAGTGCGGCTCGGTCGGATGGCGCGCTTCCACTTCCTGCAGCGCGGTGCCCACCAGCTCGGCCCGCTCGCCGATCACTTCCACGAAGAACTGGCCGAGAGCCTCCAGGGCCCCGTCGTCGAGCAGCGCGACGTCGGGTGGCGACCACAGCGCCACCGACGCGCGGTCATCGGTGGCATACGCGTGGCCGCGCCGGCGCGAGGCGTCGACGAACGGTGCGAAGAAGCCGACCAGGGCCTGCTCCCGTTCGGGGACGCTCAACTCCGGACACATCCAGGTGAACATCGGGTCGTCGGCAAACGCCGCCGCCAACACGCCCGTCGCCGGTTCGGCTTCGGTTTGCAGCAGGTGGTGGGGCGTGATCTCGGGGGTCCCGGTCGGGTGGGCAACAACCATCTCGGCGCAGGGCCTACACCCCGCCGACGACCAGCGCCAGCCGCGACCGTCCCGAGCCGCCGGCGGGGTGTTCAGCGGCGGTTCGCCCGGCGGCGGTCCTGCTCGGACAGCAGTCGCTTGCGGATGCGCACGGCGCCGGGGGTTACCTCGACGAGCTCGTCGGCGCTGATCCACTCGATCGCGGTCTCGAGCGTGTGCAGCCGAGGCGGGGCCAACTTGATGGCGTCGTCGTGTGTGTGGGTGCGGATGTTGGTCTTCTGCTTCTCGCGGCACACGTTGACCACCATCTCCTCGCCGCGTGCGCTCTCTCCCACCACCATGCCTTCGTAGACCGGCGTGCCGGGCTCGACGAAGAGCTCGCCGCGGGCTTGGAGGTTGTCGAGCGCATGGCCGGTCGCGACGCCGGCACGGTCGGAGATCATGGCGCCGCCGCTGCGGTGCGGCAGATCGCCCGCCCACGGCATCCAGCCGGCGTGGTGTGTGTGCAGCAACGCCGTCCCCCGGGTGGCGGTGAGCAACTGCGACCGGAAGCCGATCAGACCGCGAGCGGGCGCCTCGAACATCATCACGGTGCGGCCCGGGTCGCCAGGGGTGAGGTCGCGCACCTGGCCCTTGCGGGGCGCAAGCGCCTGTGTGACCGTGCCGACGTGCTCGTCGGGGACGTCGATCACGCCGCGCTCGAGCGGCTCGGACCGCACGCCGTCGACGTCCGTGATCACGACTTCCGGCCGGCTCACCTGGAGCTCGTAGCTCTCCCGACGCATGGACTCGATGAGCACGGCGAGCTGGAGCTCCCCACGCCCGGCGACTTCGATCACGTCGGGCGACCCGGTGTCGGCGAGGCGGATCGACACGTTGCCCAGCACTTCACGGTCGAGGCGGTCGCGCAGGTGGCGCGACGTGAGATAACGACCTTCCCGGCCCGCCATCGGCGACGTGTTCACGCCGAACGTCATGCTGATGACCGGCTCGTCGACCTCGAGGCGCCGCAGCGGTTCGAGGACGGTGGGATCGGCGAGCGTGTCACCGACCTCGACCTCCGGGAAGCCGGCCACCACGAACAAGTCGCCCGCCACGGTCTCCTCGACATCCTCCCGTCCGACGCCCGTGAAGGCCATGAGTGAGCTGAGCCGGCGTACCACGGGGGCCTCGCCCTCGGCGGTCTCCTCGTCGAGCAACGCCACCTGCTGGCCCTTGCGGAGCCGCCCGCGCACCACCCGACCGACCGCGAGGCGGCCGAGGTAGTCGGACGCGTCGAGGTTCGTGACCAGCGCCTGCAACGGGCCGTCCGGGTCACCGGAGGGCGCGGGCACCACCTTCAAGATCGCTTCGAACAGCGGCGCGAGGTCGGCGGTCTCGGGTGGCACCCCGAGGCCTTCCATCGCCCGGCCCTCGCGTGCCACGGCGGCGATCACGGGAAAGTCGATGTCGTGATCCTCCGCGCCCAGATCGAAGAACAGTTCGTAGACCTGGTCGAGCACCACTTCCGCCTGCGCGTCGGACCGGTCGACCTTGTTGATCACCACGACGGTCGGCAACTTGCGGTCCAAGGCCTTCTGCAGGACGTAGCGGGTCTGTGGCAGCGGCCCCTCGGCAGCGTCGACCAGCAACAACACACCGTCGACGAGCGCCAGCGCCCGCTCGACCTCGCCGCCGAAATCGGCGTGCCCCGGCGTGTCGACCAGGTTGATGCGCACGCCCCGCCAGGTGACGGCGGCAGCTTTGGCCAGAATCGTGATGCCGCGCTCGCGCTCTTGGTCCATCGAGTCGAGGACGCGGTCCTCCACTTCCTGGTGCTCGCGGAACGCGCCGGTCTGGCGCAGCATCGCGTCGATCAAGGTGGTCTTGCCGTGGTCGACGTGGGCAACGATGGCGACGTTGCGGATGTCGGCGGGTGCGGGGGAGCTCAACGTGTGGTCCGGTCTGGTCGTGGGGGCCGCTCGCGCAAGTGCGAAAGCGGGCAGTTGAGACTACCGGTGCGGACCCCCGAGCCCGAACCGCCGCGCGACGGCACCCGGCGGCGGTTGTGGCACATGTCATGCGTGGGACGACGCGGCTGCTAGCAACACAGGTGGTGCAACGGCCCTCCCTCGATCTCGTCCGCTCGCGGCTCGACCCCCGCCGCCAGGCGATCCTCGCCACCGCGGCCGTCACCGGCGTGTTGGTCGGCCTGGCGATCGCGGCCTTCGACAAGATCACCGGCGACGTTCTGCTCGGCCGCCTCTTCCGCGCGTCGTTGCCGGTGCAGGCACTCACGCCGGTGGTCGGATTGCTCGTGGCAGCCCTCGCGCTGCGTTACCTGGCCGGTGGCGCATCGCCGTCGACATCCGACGAGTACGTGCGCTTCTACCACGACCGCAACCGTCGCTTCGACCTCCGGCCCATGGCCGGCCGCGTGATCGCATCGATCGCGACGCTCGGCTCCGGTGGCGCGCTCGGGTTCGAAGGTCCCTCGATCTACATCGGAGCCGGCATCGGCTCCGCGCTGCAACGCCGCTTGTCGCGGCTGTTCCGGCGCGACGAGGCCAAGGCGCTGTTGATCGCCGGCGCCGCGGGCGGTGTGGCAGCCATCTTCAAGGCACCGGCGACCGGTGTGTTGTTCGCGCTCGAAGTCCCTTACCGCGACGGCATCACGCCGAGGGGCATGCTGTCCGCGTTGGTCGCCGGCGCAACGAGCTACCTCACCTATGCCGCGTTGATCGGCACCGAGCCACTGTTCCGCCTCTCCACGAGAGGCAGCACCACCTTCCGCCTGCAGGAGCTCGCCGGCGCGCTGGTGGTGGGCCTGCTCGCCGGGCTGGGCGCGCGTGCGTTCGCGATCGGGGTCCGCTGGAGCAAGTCGGCGGCCAACCGGGCGCCCGCCTGGGCCCGGGTGGTGCTGGCGGGCGCGGGGTTGGCCGGCCTGGTGCTCGCGACCCACGCCATGTACGACCAGGCGCTGAGCCTCGGCCCCGGCTACCGCACCTTCGCCTGGATGTCGAGCCCCGATCGGGCGTTGTGGCTGGTCGCCGCCCTGTTCGCCTTCCGGTTCGGCGCGGCACTGCTCACGCTCGGCGGCGGCGGCTCCGGCGGGCTGTTCATCCCGTTGGTGATGCAAGGCGCATTGCTGGGCCGGTTCGTCGCGGGGGCGTACGACGGCCTCGGGCTCTCCGCGGCCGGCCATGTCGAGGCGTCATCCTCGCTGTTCCCGGTGCTCGGCATCGCGTCGTTCCTCGGGGCCGGCTACCGCACGCCACTCGCCGCGGTCATGTTCGTGGCCGAGTCCACCGGCGACGCGGTGTTCGTGGTACCAGCGCTGGTGGCCGCGGCGATCTCACAGCTCGTGATGGGCCACGAGACCGTGTCGTCAACACAGGCCGAGTCTCGCACCGGCGCGCTCGAGCGGCGCCTCCCGCTGCCGGTGTCGAGCGTGCTGCGAGCCGACGTGCTGACGGTTCCACCGGACGCCACCGTCGCCGAGTTCGTCTGGGTGCACCTGGTGGGGAACCGCCAGCGGTCCGTGCCCGTCGTCGACGGGTCGACCTATGTCGGGATGTGCGGGATGGAGGAGGTCGCGATGATCGAACGCGGCGCGTGGGACGACACCACCGTGGCCGACATCATGCGCACCGACCTGCCCGTCGGCGTGCCGTCGTGGACCATCCGTGACGCACTCCAAGCCCTCGAGCGCGCCGACGTCGACTGCCTGGGGGTGGTGGGCCCTGACGGGACGTTCGCCGGCGAGCTGCGGACCTCGGAGATCATGAAGCTCGCGGAGATCCTCAGCGAAACCGAGTGACGGGCGCGGACCCTACCTGCGTGACGGGCACGGCGCGACGGCCTCAGCTGGAAGCCTCAGTCGGTCCAGCCCTCGTCCGCCGCGATGGCGTCGTCGTGCATGCACCACGAGGCGTGGTCGTGGCCAGGCTGACGTCCACACTCCGGGCAGGTCTCTTCCTCCCGGTCCAGCAACGCGTCGAACACCGGGTCACCGGATTGTTTGAGCGCACGCGCTTCTTCGAAGCGCCGGTGACGACCCTTCTTCACGGGCCCACTCCCACTCTTCGTACGGTCCGACGACTCAGTGTATCGTCCCACGCACCTGACCACGCGCCAGGGTGCGCGCCCGGCCCTACCATGCCCGGATGCAACGAGCGTGGTGGCGGGACGCCGTCTTCTACCAGATCTACCCGCGCAGCTTCGCCGACGCGAACCGCGATGGAGTGGGCGACCTCGAAGGGATCCGCCACCACCTCGACCACCTGGTCTGGCTGGGCGTGGACGCCATCTGGCTGTCGCCGTTCTATCGGTCGCCGCAGCGTGACTTCGGCTACGACGTGGCCGACCACTGTGCTGTGGACCCGCTGTTCGGCACGTTGGAGGACTTCGACCGGCTGCTGACCGACGCGCACGCCCGGGGCATCCGGGTCATCGTGGACTGGGTCCCGAACCACGTGTCGAACGAGCATCCCTGGTTCGAAGATGCCCGTACGGGCAAGGACCGGCCCCACCGCGACTGGTTCGTCTGGCGCGACGGCACACCCGACGAGCCGCCCAACAACTGGATCGCCGCCTTCCCTCCCGACAGCCGTGCCTGGTCGTTCGACGCCGCCAGTGACCAGTGGTTCTTGCACCTGTTCCTGCCCACGCAACCCGACCTGGACTGGGACAACCCGGCCGTCGAGTCGGCCATGCACGACGTCCTCCGCTTCTGGCTCGACCGAGGTGTCGACGGCTTCCGCGCCGACGTCCTCCACGCCATCGCCAAGCCCGAGGGGCTGCCCGATGCCCCACCTGAGTACGAGGGCATCCCGTACTGCGCGCTGAACGACATCCCCTCGGTGCACCCGCGGCTGCGCAAGATCCGGGCCGTGCTCGACGAGTACGGGGACGACCGCATGATGATCGGCGAGGTGTACCTGCTCGAGACCCGCCAGATCGCGCCGTACTACGGCACGCCCGAAGATCCCGAGCTCCACTTGTCCTTCCTGATGCCGCTGATGCACACGCCCTGGACCGCCGAGGGCTTCGCCGCGCGCATGGACGAAGTGGCAGCCGAGCTCGAGCCCCGTGACGCGTGGCCGGTGTGGGTGTTGTCGAGCCACGACGCGGTCCGCCACCCCACCCGGATCGACCGGTACCTCACGACCTGGGCCGGGGCAGCCGGCGCGGCGCGCGTGGATCCAGCGGCGACGGAGCGCCGGGCCCGGGCCGCCGCCGTGCTGCTGTTGACGCAGCGCGGCACGCCGTTCTTGTACCAAGGCGAGGAGCTCGGTCTCGCCGAAGCGACCATCCCGCCCGACCAGGTGCAGGACCCCGGCGGCCGCGACGGCTGCCGGGCCCCGGTGCCGTGGAGCGAGCAGCCCGGTCACGGTTGGGAGCGCCCGTGGCTCCCGTTGCCGCCCGATGCCCGACGGCGCAACGCCGCGAGCGAGCGCGCGGACCCGTCCTCCACGTTGCACTTCTACCGGCGCCTGATCGCCTTGCGCCGGGCCACGCCGGCGTTGCGCGAAGGCGCGAGCACGCGGATCGACGCGCCCGACGGTGTGCTGGCGTGGCGCCGCGAGCACCCGCTCGGTGATCGCCTGGTGCTGGTGAACTTCACCGGCGCCGAGGTCGACCTTCCGGCCCTCGACGGCGCTTGGTGCGTCGAGCTCGACACGACCGCTGCTGAAGGCCAGGCCGCGGGCGTGACGGTGCCGTCTCGCCTGGGACCCGACCAAGCGTTGGTGCTCGCGCCCCGCTGACACCCAGACCAGGCGGGCTCGCGGCGCGGCGGTGCGTCAGAGCGGGCGACGGCTGCGAGCCTCGAGCACGAGGCTGCCGTGATCGAACGCGAGCGCTGCCGATCCGTCGACGAGCTGTTCGACGACCGAACCGACCAACTCCGCCCGCCAGCCGCTGGCCAGGCGCGAGCTGCGGTCGCCGGACACCAGCAGTTCGATGTCGGTGCGAGTGGCCACCAGCGCGGTGTCGAGCTCCAGTTGGTGCGCGACTTGGCTCACCCACGCGGCGAGCAGCGACACGACGGGGCGGAGCCGGGAATCGACGTTGGGACTGCGACCCTCGGGCCTCGGCGGCACCGGCGCCTCCATCCCCCGCTCGATGGCCGAGAACAGCTCTTGGCCGAGGCGCCCCTTCACCGCCCGGCCGTCCAGCCCACGCACCTTGCCGAGGCCCTCGACCGACGAGGGCGGCCGCTGGGCGATGGACAGCAGCGCCAGGTCGGACAAGACGAACCGTGTCGGCTGGTCGACCTCGGCCGCTCGCTCTTCGCGCCAGGCAGCCACAGCTTGCGCCACTGCGGCCGCGCGGCCGCGCAGCGTTCGGCCGTCTTTGACCCGGAGCCACGCTGCTTCCGGGTCGCGACTCGGCAGGGGCTTCGTGCGGAACAGTTCGCACTCGTCGAGTGCCCACTGGAGCCGCCCGCGGCGCTCGAGGTCGGCGCGCAGCGCTGCTTCGAGGTCGAGCAGATGGGCAACGTCGGACGCCGCGTACGACAACTGGTCCGTGGCCAGGGGGCGGTGGAGCCAATCGGTGAGGCGATCGGCCTTCGGCACGCGGACGCCCAACATCCGCTCGACCAGGCTGCTCAGCGACGGGCTCGACATGCCCGCGAAGCCAGCCGCGATCTGCGTGTCGAACAGCGACGAAGGGATCGAGCCGCACGCGAGGTGCAGCACTTCGAGGTCCTGGGCCGCGGCGTGCATGACCGCCGTGCCGGGCCCTTCGAGCAGCGAGGCCAGCGGCGCGATGTCGACCGCGGTCGGGTCGACCAACACGTTGCCGTCCCCCCAGTTCAGCTGCACGAGTGCCAGGCGGGGCCAGTACGTCTTCTCGCGATGGAACTCGGTGTCGACTGCGTACGCCGGTGCGGCGGCGGCCGCCGCGACGACCTCAGCCAGGCCTTCCGGAGTGTCGATCCAGGCTGCGTCGGGCGCGCGGGCGGTCAAGCGTTGGCTTCGCCGCGGTCGACGGGTTGTCCGGCGTCGATCCATGCCATGGTGCCGCCGGCGACGTTCACTGCGTCGACGCCCTGCGCGCGCAGGAACTCGGCGGCTTGGCGGCTCCGACCCCCGCCCTTGCAGATCACATAGACCGTCTGGTCGGCCGGCACATCGTCGAGGCGATCAGGGACGGTTCCGAGCGGGATCAGCTCCGCACCCGGTACCCGGCCAGCAGCGAACTCGGCAGGCTCACGCACGTCGATGAGCGGCGCACCCTCCGCACGGCGCGCAGCCAGCTCGGCAACGTCGATTTCGGGAACCTGCACGGAGACCTCCGTAGTCGTGGGCGAGGCCACGATACCCCCGACCCCACCGACGACCTGCTGCGTACGAGGTCACCGGCCGGCGATTCCGCCGTACGTGCTCTCCGGTCCGGCGCCGTCGGCGGGGCCACTGGCGCCACCGCCCGCGGCGGCCGCGCACGCCGCGAGGTCGGCGGCGAACTGCTCGGCCACCTCGGCGTGGTACGGCGACAACATCACGTGGAGGCCGCCCTGCTGGCGATCCATGCGCCAACCCCGCCCATACATGCCCGCTGCGATGGCGTCGAGGCGGCCGAGGTCGTCGGTGAACTCGAACAGCGACAGGTCTGGCTCGTGCGTGATCCGCAGACCCGGCACGGCCTCCACCGCGGCGCGGAACGCGGCGGTGGCATCGCGCAGCACCCGCGCCTTGGCCACGTAGCCCTCGACACCGAGGTGGCGGACCGCAAACCACGCCGCTGCGATGGGCGGCGCAGGGCGGGTGCCGGCGGGGCCCGACGACGCGTACGTCCCGCCCGGCCAGCGGTCGTACCAGAAGTGCTGGAAGCGGAGCAGGCCGGGGTCGCGGTACAGGATGACCGACGCCCCCTTGAAGCTGTACCCGTACTTGTGCAGGTCAGCAGACAGCGAGGTCACCCCCGGCACCCGCAAGTCCCAGGGTGGGACGTCGGCGCCGGCGCGCGCCCAGAAGGGCAGCAGCCAGCCGCCAAGGCAGGCGTCGACGTGGCACAACGACCCCTTGGCCGCGGCCAGCGCTGCCACGCCCGCGACGTCGTCGATCACGCCGTGCGGGTAGCACGGCGCCGACGCCACGACGAGCCCCGTGCGGTCGTCGATCACCCCCTCGAGCGCCCCAAGGTCGACCCGCCCGTCTGCGCCGACCGGCGCGAACCGCTGCTCGATGTCGAGGTAGTGGGCGGCCTTGGCGAACGCGGGGTGCGCCGTCTCGGGCGTCACCAGCACCGGCTCCGCGATGCCGCGCTCCTCGCGCGCCTGGTCCCGGGCCACTTGCACGGCGCAAAAGATGCTCTGCGTGCCACCCGCGGTGAGCGCACCGGCGTCGGCGGGGGCGCCGAGCAGGTCGGCGGCCATGGCGATCAACTCGACTTCCATGCGCAACAGGCTCGGGTACGCGAACGGGTTGAGGGCGTTGTCGTGCTGGTACGAGTGGCCGACGGCCTCGAGGAGCTCTTCGTGCTCCTCGTCGCCGCTGTTGTAGACGAGCGAGAACGCCCGCCCGCCCCGCCAGTCGAGGTCGTCGGCGCGGAGGTCGGCCAGCTCAGCGACCAGCGCGGCCGCGGGGGTGCCCTGCGAGGGGAGGGTCAGATCCTCAGACATCCGCCGTCACCTCGTCGTGGAAGTCGGCCGGTGGCCAGGCCGGATCGAGCTGGCGCAGGAACTGCGCACAACGATCCTGCTCGTCGGTCTCGCCGATCGCGCCCGCTGCGTCGGCCAGGCCGGCGAGGCAGCGCAGGAACCCGCGATTCTCGGGATGGCTCCAGCGGACGTAGCCCGACCCGCGCCACCCGGCGGCACGGCAGCGGTCGAGGCCTCGGTGGTACCCCACGCGATAGGCGGCGTAGCGCTCGATCTCGTCACGACCTTGCCGGCCGAGGCGTGCCCAGCCATCGAGGTAGCGCGGCCACTGCGCGACGACCGCCGCAACCGCCGCGCGACGTTCCCCCTCCGGCGACTCGATGGCGGAACGCAGGGCGTCACGGGCGGCCGCGGGCTCGGCGTCGAGGACCGTCTCGGGCGGCCCCGACGGCGTGAACGTGATCGATTGGTCGGCCATGGCCGCACCCTACCGAGCACGCCGCGGCCAGCCGGACCCCCGCGAGCGGGCCCGCCTGTCGCCGGCTCAGCTGAGTGGCCCGCCAGACTCCCCCGGCGACGCCGGCGCGGCCGGTTGCACGACCGCGCCGGCACGGTCCGCCGTCTCGCCGGCGTCCTCACCCGCGAGGTCAGCTGGCGCGGGATGCTCCTCCTCACCGGCGATCTCACGCACGCGGTCGAGCAGGAACTTCAGGCGGCTGGCGGGCTCGGGCGTTGACGTCACCGGGAGCGGCGGCGCCGCGCGGCCTTCGAGGTAATCGTTGGCCGCCAGGTAGGCCACGCTGATCAGCTCCGCCGTGTGGGTGAGATCGCGGTAGGAGAGGTTCGGGGTCTCACCGGTCGGCAGCACGGTCACCTTCACTTGCCCCGAGATGGCGGCCAGGTCCCGCCGGAAGCGGTTGCGCCGCGCGATCCAGTAGGCCTGCACCGCCACGTCGAGCGGGCGGCGCGGCTCGGGGCGGGGCCGGCCGAACGAGCCCACATGCAGCACGTAGACGTGCGTCGCGCCCAGCTCGACCGCGCGGACGACGGGCACATCGTTGACGATGCCGCCGTCGAGGTAGCGCACGCCGTCGATGGTGACCGCCGGCAAGACCGCGGGGATGGCCGCGGATGCCAGCAACGGCTCGACCAGCGAGCCCGAGGAGAACCAGTGCTCGGCGGCCGCGTCGATGTCGGTGGCCACGCACTCGAAGGGGACTTGGAGCGCCTCGAAGGTCATCACCGGCAAGATCGACTCGATCACCCGGCGAAGGCCGTCGTTGTCGTGGATCGCCTCGCCGCGAAGTGCCAGCTGCACGGTGCTCGGGAGCAGGCCGGCCGGGAAGATGTCGTCGTCGTCGAGGCTGAGCCACAGGTCCTGCAAGCGACCGACCATGCCGAGGCTCGGGTCTGCCGCCACGGCCGCGCCGTTGAGCGCTCCCACGGAGCAGCCCACGACGAGATCGGGTTTGATGCGGTGCTCGAGCAACGCGCGCAACATGCCGATCTGGAGCGCGCCACGGTTGCCGCCGCCGGACAGCACGAACGCGGTCTTGTCTGGTCGCCGCCACCGGCGGCGGATCGGTTCGAGCACGCGGTGGACCTCGCTGGGCGGATCGGACCGGGGGTGAGGTTACCGTCCCGCCGCGCGGCCCCCCGCTCGCCCCACCGCCCGTCGAACGAGGTCGGCGAAGGGCCCGGGGTGGGTCAGGTGGGCGCCGTGGTCGGCACCTTCGATCACGGCCGGCTCGGCGTCCGCCAGCGTGGCGAGCAGGCGCTGCGCGCCAGCGAGGTGGCGCGCCGATGTCGCGCTGCCCCATGCCACCACGACGGGCACGGCCACGTCTGCCAGGTCGACCACGACATCGGGCGTGCGCATCGATCGGCCGTCGGCCAGCAGCGCAGGGCCCTCGGCGCGCCGATCTGCCCTGGTCCGGGTCGGCAACCGCTCCCATCGGCGGTCGCCGATCATGCGCCGCATGAAGCGCTCGGCCTGACCCGCGGGATCGAGGGGGATGCCCCGATCGAGCGCGAGCGGGCTCGGGTCGTCGAGGGGAGCCTCGGTGGTCTGGTCCTCCCCGGCCCGCCACGCGCGCGGGACCGGCGCTTCGTACACAAAGACTGATGGCACCAGGTCTGGGCGCAGCAGTGCCGCAGCCAGCGACAAGGTGCCGCCGAAGCTGTGGCCGGCGAGCACGGCGGGCCGGTCACCGATCACCGCGAGGAGATCGTCGATCTGGGTCGCGAGGCCGCCCACCCCCGCCTCGCGCGACCGGCCGTACCCGCGACGGTCGTAACGGACGACGTCGAGGTCATCGAGCCGCCGGGCCACCTTGGCGAAACTGGTGGAGCGGTCCATCGTGCCGTGCACCAGCACGACCCGAGGGGCACTTGGCCGGGTTGGGACCTGCTCCACGACGTAGAGGCTGTCGGGGCCGCCGCCGGCGGTCGCCTCGTGGGTCACTCGAGTCGGTGCGGCACTGGGCAATCGTGTCGCGGCATCGGCGGGCCTCAGTTCCGCGGCACGTCCTTCCAGGGCACGTCCTTGTCGGTCCGCACGTCGCCGGGCAGACCGAGCACCCGCTCACCGAGGATGTTCTTCATCACCTCGGTGGTGCCACCCTCGATCGAGTTGGCACGAGCCCGCAGGAACACCTTCTGGGTGGGCGCACTGAAGTCCATGGCGATGTCGGGCTGTTTCATCGCGTAGCTGTCGTAGAGCATCCCGTCGGCGCCGAGCAGGTCGACGGCGAGCTCGAGGATCTCCTTGTTCAAGTCGGCCATCGCGGCCTTGCCGATCGACCCTTCTGGGCCGGGCGTCCCGCGGCGCCGCCCTTGCGCGGCCCGCAAGTTGGTGAGGCGCAGGATCTCGGCGCGGATCCACAGCGACATGAGCCGGTCGCGCCGGGCAGGGTCGTCGTGGCCGCCGTCGCGCCAAGCTTGGACGGCCTTGGCGATCACCCCTGACCCACGGGGCGGGACGGTGCCGCCGATGGACACCCGCTCGTTCATCAAGGTGGTGATCGCCACGCGCCAACCCTCGCCCACCTCGCCGAGGCGGTACGTGTCGGGCGTGCGGGCATCGGTGAAGTACACCTCGTTGAACTCGGCTTCACCGGTCATCTGGCGCAGCGGCCGGACCTCGACGCCCGGCTGGTCGAAGTCGATGACGAAGTACGTCAGGCCCTTGTGCTTTGGCTGATCCGGGTCGGTGCGGGCCACGAGCATCCCCCACCGGGCCAAGTGCGCCATGGTGGTCCAGACCTTCTGCCCGTTGACCACCCACTCGTCGCCGTCGCGGACGGCCCGGGTGGCCAGGCTCGCCACGTCGCTGCCGGCACCGGGCTCGGAGAAGAGTTGGCACCACACCTCTTCGCCGGTGAACAGCGGACGCAGCCACTGCTTGCGCTGGTCGGGTGTGGCACACGCGGCGATGGTGGGCGCCCCCATGCCGTAGCCGATCGGGTTCGACGTGCCCGGGTGCGGTGCGCCGGCGCGGCCCAACCGGTCGAGGACGACCTTCTGGTGGCGGGGCTCGATCCCGAGGCCGCCGTCGCCTTCGTCGAAGTGGACCCACGCCAGGCCGAGGTCGAACTGCGCGCCGAGGAACGTGACCCGATCGGTCTCCCGCGGCGGGTGCTGCTCGAGCAGCTGATCGATCAGGGCGTGCACCCGCTGCTCGTCGACGTCCGTCGACGCAGGGCTGTCTTCGACAACGGTCATGGCTACCTCGCGTGCGCTGGTGGGCGCCGGCAGCATACTTGACCCCCCGGTCAAGTCCGGAAGTCGAAAGTGGCCGGCCGCCAGGTCAGTTCAACCGGGCCCGCAGCTGCGTGGCCTGACGGCGCAAGTCCGCCGCGGCGTCAGGGTGGGCATCGGCGAGCGCCTCGTACAACGCCGCCGCCGACCCGAAACGGCCCCCCTCGCCGAGCGCGTCGGCCAGGCGCCGGCGACCCCGCGGGTCGAGCACCTGGGGAACTTGCGCGCGCAGTTCCATCGCGGTCAGCGCCTGCTGGCGCTCACCGCGCAGCTGGAAGCTCCGCTCGAGGTTGGCGAGGATCCTCGCGACGATCACGCGGGGAGCGACCGGCCGGAGCCAGCGCTCGTCGAACGCCACCCGCCGCCCGCCGTGCAGCCGCTGGACGATCGCGGCGCACTCCTCGTTCGACCGCACCGCGCCACCTGCGAACGGGTCACGCACCTGTCCGGTGACGTCGAGCAGGACGAAGTGGCCTGGCATCCCGACACCGTCGAACGGCACGTCGACGCGACGGCCGACTTCGATGACCACGACCGCCAACGTGATCGGCATCCCGAGGCGCCGTTCGAGCACGCGGTCGAGCAGCGAGTTCTCCGGCGCGTAGTAATCGTCGGCGTCGCCCCCGAAGCCACCGTGGTCGAACACGGCCCGGCACACGCCGTCTGGTGATCGGTCCGTGACGTTGCCGGCCACCTCGTCGAGCACCCCGAACGCGCCCGCGTCGTCGACGATCGGCTGGAAGCACGCAGACAGCGCGAGACAGATCCGATCGAGTCGGAGGTCGTCGGCTGGTCGGTTCACCAAGTCGACGAACGCGTCATACGACACGCCGAGAACTCTACCGGCCCCGTCCGGCTGGTCGGGCGCTCGTCCCCGCGCGGCCGGGTCGACGGCAAGGGGCCGACGACTAGGGTCCCGCGCCATGGCTCCCGATGAGACGAACCCGGCCGCCGACGAGCACCCCTGGTGGCCCGGCGCGCGAGCGGCGGCACAACCCGACGCCCCCGCGCAGATCATGGCGGACACGGGCGACATCACGACGTACGCCGAGCTCCACGCCGGCGCCAACCGCCTCGCCCGGTGGCTCCAAGGGCAGGGCCTCCAGCCTGGTGACCACGTCGCGTTCTGCATGGAGAACCATCCGCGCTACCTCGAGGTGGCCTGGGGATGTGACTACGCCGGCCTCGTCTTCACGGCGATCAGCTCCCGGCTGACGGCCGAAGAGGCCGCGTACATCATCGGTGACTGCGGTGCCCGCGCGTACGTGACCAGCCGCTACCTGGCCCACCAGGCGGCCGAGCTGGTGCCGCTGACCGGTGAGCTCCCCCGCCTCATGCTCGACGGCATCATCGCCGGCTACGACTCCTACGAGGACTCGGTCGACGGCCTCGACAGCAGCGACCTCGACCACTACGTCGAAGGCGTCGACATGCTGTACAGCTCGGGCACCACCGGCCGTCCCAAAGGCGTTGACCTGCCGTTGCCGGCGGGCGAGATGGGCTCGCCGAACGCGCTGGTCCTGTTGACCAGCATGCTGTTCGGCTTCCAACCAGGGTCCATCTACCTGTCGCCCGCGCCGCTGTACCACGCCGCACCGCTGCGGTTCTGCATGTCGGCCCAGCGCGCCGGCGGCACCGTGATCGTGATGACCCGATTCGACCCCGAGCAGTACCTCGCGCTGATCGACCGCTACAAGGTCACGCAGACGCAGGTGGTGCCCACCATGTTCATCCGCCTCCTCAAGCTGCCCGAGGAGGTGCGCAGCCGCTACGAGGTGTCGAGCCTGACCCACGTGGTGCACGCCGCAGCACCCTGCCCGGTCGAGGCCAAGCAGGCGATGATCGAGTGGTGGGGTCCGATCATCCACGAGTACTACGCCGGCACCGAGGGCAACGGGTTCGTCTATTGCAACAGCGAGCAGTGGCTCGCACACCCCGGCACCGTCGGCACCGCCCTCCAGGGACAGATCCACATCTGCGGCCCCGACGGTGAGGAGGTCGCGGCGGGCGAGGCCGGCACGATCTACTTCGGCGGCGGCGAGTTCCGATACCACAACGACGACGCCAAGACCGCCGAGTCCCGTAACCCGAGCCACCCCGAGTGGTCGACGCTCGGCGACATCGGCTACCTCGACGCTGACGGCTTCCTCTACCTCACCGACCGCAAGGCCCACATGATCATCTCGGGCGGCGTGAACATCTACCCCCAGGAGGCCGAGAACCTCCTCGCGCTGCACCCCAAGGTCGACGACGTCGCGGTGATCGGGGTGCCCAACGAGGAGATGGGCGAAGAAGTCAAAGCGGTGGTCCAAGTCGCCCCGGGTGTGGACGCCAACCAGGACCTCGCCGACGAGTTGATCGCGTACTGCCGCGAGCACCTCGCGCACTACAAGTGTCCTCGCACGATCGACTTCGACCCCGAGCTGCCGCGCCACCCCACGGGGAAGCTCTACAAGCGCCTCGTCCGCGACCGTTTCTGGCCTGACGCCGCTGCGCCAGCTGCGGGAGCCTGAGGACGTGCCGGCCAGCCGCTGGACGTTCCTCGACCATCCCGGCACGCTCGCGTTCGCCCACCGCGGCGGCGCGAGCGACGCGCCCGAGAACACGATGCCCGCGTTCGAGGCGGCAGTGTCGCTCGGCTACCGCTACCTCGAGACCGACGTGCACCTCACCGCCGACGGGGTGCTGCTGGCCTTCCACGACGACCGCCTCGACCGCGTCACCGACCGCACCGGCACCATCGCCGAGCTGCCTTACGCCACGGTCGCCGAGGCGCGCGTCGACGGCCGCGAACCCATCCCGTTGATGGAAGACCTGCTGGGCGCCTGGCCCGACGTGCGCATCAACATCGACCCCAAGCACGACGAGACCGTCGAACCGCTGGCCGAGGTCATCCGCCGCACCGGGAGCGTCGAGCGGGTGTGCATCGGTTCGTTCTCCGACAAGCGCCTCGCCCAGATCCGCGAACTGCTCGGACCTGAGCTGTGCACGTCGCTCGGCCCGCGCGGCGTGGCCCGCCTGCGCGGCGCTTCCTTCCACCTTCCCGCAGGAGCGTTCGATGCGGGCTGCGTGCAGGTCCCGCACCGCGCCAAGGGCCTCACGATCGTCGACCAGCGCTTCGTCGACACGGCCCATGCCCGCGACCTGCAAGTCCACGTGTGGACCATCGACGACCCCACTGAGATGGTGGAGCTGCTCGACCTCGGCGTCGACGGCTTGATGACCGACCGCCCGACCGTCCTGCGCGACGTGCTCGAGCGCCGCGGCGACTGGACCCCCCGCCCCTGAACAAGTCGCCTTCTGCCCGCAAAATCCCACCATCGCGGTCGCTCTTCACGCGCAGCAGGGTGGGATCAGGGGAGCAGGACGTTGGGGTTGAGGATGCCTGCGGGGTCGAGCGCCGACTTGATCGCCCGGAACGCGGCCAGCTCCTCGGGCGAGCGGTTCAGCGTCAGCCACCGCCGTTTCGCGGTGCCGATGCCGTGCTCGGCGGAGATGCTGCCGCCGAGGCCGGCCACCAGCCGCAGCACGGCGTCGTCGACGCGCTCGTCGTCGGGCTCGACACCGGTGACGTTCACGTGGACGTTGCCGTCGGCTGCGTGGCCGAACAACCACACCTGTGCCGTGCCGGCCACGGCCGTCACTGCGCCCGTCACCCGCTCGAGGAACTCGACGAGGGTCGCCGCCGGGAGCGTGACGTCCAGCTTGTGGGGTGCGCCCAACGTGCCGATCGCCTCCGTGTGGCCCTCGCGCCAGTGCCACAGCTCGGCGCGCCGGGCGCGCTCCTCGGCGACCGCCACGTCGACGACCCCGTCGAGTGCGTCGACGGCCGCGGCCAGCTCGTCGGTCGAGTCGAGGAGCCCCGCGCAGCCGACCACCAGCGCGGCCGGAGGGATGGCCTCGAACGGCGGGCGGTGACCGCTGACGCGTGCCACGAGCTCGAGCCCGGGTGCCAGCACCAGCTCGCACGCTTCGAGCGATGGGAGCGAACGGCGCAAGGCCCCCGCGGCCACCAGAGCGAGGGCCACCGACGTGAAGCCCACCATGGCCACCACCCGTGCGGGCGCCGGCGGATGCAACCGGAGGCGCGCCCTGGTGACGATGCCGAGCGTGCCTTCCGAGCCGCACAACAGGCCGGCCAGGTCGTAGCCGGTGTTGTCCTTCATGAGCCCACCGAGGTGCGACACGACCGAACCGTCGCCCAGCACCGCCTCGACGCCGAGCAGTTGGTGGCGCGTGCCGCCGTAGCGCAGCAAGTGGAGGCCGCCGGCGTTGGTGGCGATGGTGCCGCCGATCGACGCGGAGTCCCGCGCGGCGAAGTCGATGCCGTACATCCACCCGGCCGCGAACGCGGCGTGCTGCACAGACGCCACCGGCGCCCCGGCCTCGGCGGTGAGCTGCCCGGCTGTGTCGTCGACCGGTTCGACCGTGCTCAACCGGTGCGTGCTGATCACGACTTCCCCCGCCAGCGGGACGGAGCCGCCGACGAGACCGGTCCGCCCGCCTTGGGGCACCAAGGCGACGGCCTCGGCGGCGCACACCGACACGACCGCGGCGATCTCGGCGGTGTTGCCGGGCCGGACGACGGCCGGTGTGGCGCCCCGGAACCGGCCGGTCCAGTCGACCGCGTACGTCGCGGTCAGGTCCGCGTCGGTGAGGAAGTTGGCCGCGCCGACGATGTCGCGCAGGGCGCGGGCGACGTCGGGCGGCAGCGACGGCGGCACGGCAGGAGGTCAGGCCTCCGGATCCGCGAACTGCGGCTCGCGCTGCTCGAAGTAGGCAGTGACGGCCTCGACCTGGTTCGGCGAGCCGATCAGCTGACCCATCTCGATGGACTCGGCGACGAGCGACTCGGCCAGCGGCCGCTGATCGACGTCGTGGAGCAGACGCTTCCCGGCCCGGATCGCGTGGGGGTTCTTGCCGGCGATCTCGTGTGCGAGCGCGAGCGCGTCGGTGCGAGGGTCATCGGACGTGCGGGTGGCGAGCCCGAGCTCCACGGCTTCGGTACCGCTGACGATCCGACCGGTCCACGTCAGCTCTTTGGCGACGTCGAGGCCGACGTGGCGGACGAGTTGCGGAACACCGGTCATGTCGGGCACCAGCCCCCAGCGGATCTCCAGCACGGAGAACTTGGCATCGGGGGCGGTGATGCGGATGTCGGCCGCCATGGCGATCTGGAACCCACCGCCGAGGGCGTGGCCGTGCACGGCGGCGATGACCGGCACCGGTAGCTCGGCCCATCCCCACGCGGCCTGCTGCGGCCGGTTGGTGATGCGGCCGTCGTCGCGCGCGCCGAGCTCGCGGGGAAGCCGGGGCTTGCCCGCTCCTTCTGCTCTCGGCGGAGCGTCGGAGCCCGCCATCGCCTGGAAGCTCGAAAAGTCCAGGCCGGCACAGAACGACACGCCTTCGCCGGAGAGCACGACCGCCCGCACCGACGGGTCGGCGGCCAGCTCATCGCTCGCCACGACGAGCGCCTCGAACATCGCGGGATCCAGCGCGTTGCGCTTGTCGGGGCGATTCATCCGGACGTCGGCCACCCCGCCGTCCATGGTCACGGTCACGCGATCGCTCATGGACAGAGTCTGCACCGCGTGGACCGCGGTCGCGCCACGCGCGGGCCGCGCCCGCCACGACGGGTCCTGCGTTCGGCATACTGCGGCCATGTCTCCCCGCTCCTTCCTGCTCGACGACCGACTCGCCGCCTACGTCGGCGCGCATGCCGCGCAGCCCGACCAGGTGCTGCGCGACCTCGCCGAGGAGACCGCCGCGCTCGGGCCGATCTCAGGGATGCAGATCGGCCCCGACCAAGGGGCGTTCATGACGCTGCTGGTGCGCCTGGTCGGCGCCACCAACGCCGTCGAGGTTGGCACGTTCACCGGCTACTCGTCGATCTGCATCGCCCGCGGTCTGGCCGACGGCGGCCACTTGCTGTGCTGCGACGTGAGCGAGGAGTTCACCGCGATGGCGCGCAAGTACTGGGGTGTGGCCGGCGTCGGTGATCGGATCGAGCTCCGCATCGCTCCCGCCATCGACACCTTGCGTGCGCTCCCGACCGATCCGGTCGTCGACTTCGCGTTCGTCGACGCGGACAAGACCGGCTACCTCGACTACTACGAGGAGTTGGTGCCGCGCCTGCGTCCCGGCGGCCTGCTCGTGGCCGACAACGTGCTCCAGAACGGGAACGCCGCGGCACCGCCGGCCGACGATGACCACGAATCCGTCGCAGCGATTCGCGCCTTCAACGACCATGTCACCGCGGACGAGCGGATGGAATCGGTGCTGCTCCCGCTCGCCGACGGCCTCACCCTGGCGCGCCGTCGCTGACGCTGGCCGAGTCGGTCCCTCGGGCCGCTCCGTCCGATCTCGCCCGCCCGGGTCCGCGATCAGGCCTGCTGCACCGCGGGGGTCAGGCCGGTTGGGCCTGGCGATCGGCCACCAACCGCGGTCGCCGCGGTTCGCCACGACCTGGCGACACGGCAACCGCCCCAATAGCCGCAGCCCGACCGTCCGCGCCGGGCACCTGCCCGGCTGGGGGCGGGGCGCCCGCCGGTGCGGAAGCCACCGCCGGCTCCTGCGCGACCGCGGGCACGGCTGGTTGGGTCCCGGTGTCGGCCGGGGCGCGCACGCCTACGGCTTCGGCCCTGCGCAGGCACTCGGCTGCCTCTTCGGGGCGGCCGAGCACGGTGAGTACCACGCTCAGGTTGTGGTCGCACTCCCCCACGCTGCGGCGGGCGCCGGCCTGCGCGAACGCCTTGCGGGCATCGAGCAGCCGGGCCGCGGCTTCCTCGGGCCTGCCCATGTCATGGAACACGACGCCGAGGTTCTGGTCGCAGGCCGCCGCTTCGGCGCCATGGCCTACTGCCGCGAAGATGCGGCGAGCTTCTTGGAGGTACTCCGCGGCGTCGTCGAGCTGGCCGAGGTCGTGGAGCAACAAGCCCGTGTTGTGCGAGCACGCCGCGACGCCTTCCCGGTCGCGCGCTTCGAGGAACTGCTTGCGGACGGCCACGAGCTGGTCGATCGCGCCGTGCACGTCGCCGAGCTCGGCTTGGAAGATCGCCAGGTCGTGATCGATCGTGGGCAGCAGCTCGGTGTGACCGGCCGCCGCGTAGGTGGAGCGGGCGGATTCGAGGCAGGTACGTGCGGCGGACGCATAGCCGAGGGCCCGCAACGCCTCTGCGAGCGTGACGTCGACCCCAGCCAGGGTGACGTCCCCGGCCCCTGCCGCCTCGAGGCTCTCCCGTGCGCCGCGCAGCCGCGGCACGGCCTCGCCGCTGCGACCGATCAGGACCAGCGCCAGTCCGGCGATGCGCAGCGCTCGAGCTGCGGCGACGCAACGACCGGCACCGATCAGCTCCCGGCAGGCCGCGAATGCGGGACCCGCGGCGCGCTCGGGCTCGTCGGCATCGCGCCGGTGCGCGGCCAGCGCCAGGAGGGCCAGACCCCGCTCCTCGCCCGGCGGCAAGTCGGAGATCGTCCGGCGCTCCGCAGGCGAACCGCCGCGAGCAGGTCGCACGGCCGTCGCTCGTGGGTCGGTCATCGGACGCCTCGGGGGCACGGGGTCGTCGTCGGCATCGGCGGGCCAACCTACCGCGCCGGCGGTGCCGGCTCCCAGCGCGCACCGTGACGGACGACCCGGGTCGGCGCGGGTGGTAGACCGAGCGCGTGCCGCACCGCCCCCGTCTCGCCGTCGTCGGCCGGCAAGGCTCGGGCAAGGGAACGCAGGCGGCCCGACTCGCCGAGCGCCTGCAGCTCACCCACGTCTCCACCGGCGACCTCTTGCGGGCAGCCATCGCCGCGCAGAGTGATCTCGGCCGCCGTGTGGCCGCCACGGTGGAGCGAGGCGCGCTCGTCGACGATGACGTGATGTTGGAGCTGATCAGCGAACAAGCGCGGGCCGGCGACTGGGCGCGGGGCGGTGTCGTACTCGACGGCTACCCCCGCACGGTCCGCCAGGCCGAGACGTTCCTCCGGGCGCTGCCGGACGTCGGGCTCGACCTCGCGATCGAGCTGCAGGTGCCGGTCGACGACGTGCTGGCGCGCATGGCCCGGCGACGGGTGTGCCCGGTCTGCGGGACGGTGGTCACCGTTGACGACCCGTCGGTCGCGGAGGTGCCATGCCCGCTCGGGCACGGGCCTGCCGTGCGACGCGACGATGACCTTCCCGACGCGATCGAGCGTCGCCTGGCGATCTATGAGCGCGAGACCGGCCCGCTGTTGCACTGGCTCGCCGCGCGCAGCCTGCTGGCCGAGATCGACGGCACCGGCAGCCCCGACGAGGTCGCAGAGCGTGTGCACGCCACCGTGACCAGCCGATTGGCGGCTGGCGCCCCCCACCCGAAGTGACAAGGAGCCGATGGATGACTGACGCCTGCACCGTGTGGTTCAACCCGCGCTGCTCCAAGTGCCGCCAGACCCGCGACCTGCTCGCCGAGCGCGACGCGCCGGCCGAATACCGGGAATACCTGGCCGACGCGCCCACGCGCGCGGAGCTCACGACGTTGATGCGCCAACTCGGCATCGACGATCCGCGGGCGATGATGCGCACCGGCGAGGCCGTGTATGCGGAGCAAGGCCTCGACGCGGTGTCGGGATCCGCGCTGCTCGACGCGATCGTCGAGCACCCGATCCTGCTGGAGCGGCCCATCGTGGTGCTCGGTGATCGGGCCGTGATCGCCCGCCCGCCCGAGCGGGTCCAAGAGCTGCTCGGCTGACAGTGAGGATCGGCGTGGGCTGTCGCGATCGCTTGCTGCGCCACGGATTCTGGATCGTCGAACGAAGGTTGACCCGCGGGTCAATCGGAGCGGCTATAACGTACGCACTTGCCCGGCAGTGAAGCCGGTCACAGCTGCGCTCCATCGGGCTGACCGGTCCCAGCACCACAACATCACCGCAGAAATGACCTCAGGGGGATCCATGAGAAGCACCGCCAACCGCGTCCGTCGCTTCGGCACGTTCTTCACGATGGTCGCTGTGGGCCTGCTCTTCGTCGCCTCGTGCGGCGGCAAGGGCGGCGGCAGCAGCAGCTCGAGCGTCGACCTCTTCAAGCAGGGCAAGGGGGCGTTCCTCGGTGTCGACATCCGCCCCTCCCCTAAGACGCCGGGCGAACCCGACGCCGGGCTCACGCCGGTTCGCGGCGGCACCGTCACGTACGGCCTCGAGGCCGAGGACGAGGGTGGCTACTGCCTGCCCGAAGCCCAGGCCGACATCTCCGGTGAGCAGATCATCCGCAGCGTGTACGACACGCTCACAGCGCCGGGCGCCGACGGCCAGTACCACCCGTTCCTGGCCTCCAAGGTCACCCATTCCGACGACTACAAGACGTGGACCATCACGCCGCGCGCCGGTGTGAAGTTCAGCGACGGCACGCCGCTCACCGCGCAGGTCATCAAGGACAACCTCGACGCGTACCGCGGCGCGCTGCCCGCCCGCCACCCGCTGCTGTTCATCTTCACGTTCAAGAACATCGCCACCACCGCCGTGCAGGGCAACGACGTCGTGGTCACCATGCACCAGCCGTGGGTCCGCTTCGACGCCGCCCTCTTCGGCCAGGCCCGCGTGGGGATCATGGGCGAGAAGCAGCTCAACGCCGACCCCAGCTCGTGCGCCAAGGACCTGGTGGGCACCGGCCCGTTCATCTTGCAGCAGTGGGTGCCGAACGACCACTACACGATGGTCCGCAACCCGAACTACTGGCTCAAGGACGCCAACGGCCAGCAGCTCCCCTACCTCGACAAGATCATCTACAAGCCGATCCCCGATGGCCCGACCCGCCTCAGCAACCTCGAGGCCGGCTCGATCAACGCCATGCACACCTCCAGCGGTGCGTCGATCCAGAAGCTCCGGTCGGACGCCGACGCCGGCAAGGTCAACATGATCACGAGCGTGCACGACACCGAGATCGGCCATTTCATGTTCAACACCGCGAAGGCGCCGTTCAACGACCTCGAGACGCGCCAAGCCGTGTCCATGGCCATCAACCGTGAGAAGGCCAACGAGCTCGTCGGCGACGGTGTGCCGCCGCTCGGCCAGAGCGCCTTCCCGCCCGGGCAGAAGGGCTACCACGACACCGGCTACCCGAAGTACGACCCCGCGGCCGCCAAGGCGCTGGTCGCCAAGCTGAAGCAGGAAGGCAAGCCGACCAGCTTCCAGATCAGCGCCACGCCCGACTCCGAGACCGTGCGCACCGCCCAGCTCGCCCAGGCCGACCTCCAAAAGGTCGGTTTCAAGGTGACGATCACCACGCTGGAGCAGGCGAAGCTGATCAACAACGCCATCTCCGGTGACTTCCAGATGGTCACGTGGCGCAACTACGGCGGCACCAACCCCGACAACCAGTACGTCTGGTGGTACGGCAACGGCAACCCCGTGAACTTCGCCCGCTACAACGACCCGGTCATCAACTGCCTGCTCGACGTCGGCCGCTCGGCCATGGACGTCACGGGCTGCTTGAAGCCGGGGAGTGACGCGGTGAAGGCAGACCCGAAGATCGCCAACATCGATCCGAAGGACGAGAACGCCGTGTACGGCGCCATCAACGACCGGTTCGCCACCCAGGCGTACTACGTGTGGGGCGCTTACTCACCGTGGACCATCGCCACGGCCACCAACGTGCACGGCATCCTCGGGCCTCCGCTGCCCGACGGCACCAAGCCGTGGTACGGCCTGTTGAACGGCGACTCTCCGGCCGGTTTGTGGGTGTCCAAGTGACACCCACGGCGGGCCCCGGGCGAGGGGGCGGGTAGGTCACTCGATGGTCGTCTTCTACGCCAGGAAGGTCATCACACTCATCGCCGTACTCATCCTGGTCACGTTCTTCAGCTTCCTGCTGGTCTCGTTCCTGCCGGGCAAGCCGGAGAAGCTGCTGGTGCCGGTGCAGACCACCGGCGAGAACGCGCACACGATCGTGGCGTACCAACAGGAGATCCGCCACGACCTCCACGAGGACAAGCCGCTCCTGCAGCGCTACGGCTACTGGTTGAAGGACTTCGTCCACGGCGACCTCGGCTACTACTACCTCGGCATCGGCAACAAGCGGCCGGTGTCGGAGTCGGTCAGCAGGGCGTTCCCGATCTCGCTGCAGCTGCTCGTGTGGTCGCAGCTCCTCGCGCTCGGGATCGCCATACCGCTCGGTGTGTTCGCCGCGCACCGCGCGGGCAAGCGGGCTGACCGGATCACCAACGGCGTGCTGTTCGCGGGGTTGGCGATACCCAACTTCGCCCTCGCGCTCGTGCTCGTGTACTTCTTCGGCGTCAAGCTGAAATGGACCTACGTCAGCGACTACCACGGCATAGGCCAGGGCATCGGCCCCTACGTCAAGTCGATGATCATCCCGGTGATCTCGCTCGCGGTCGCGCAGATCGCGGTGTACCAGCGGCTGTTGCGGACCGACATGATCCAGACCCTGCGCGAGGACTTCGTGCTGGTGGCCAAAGCCAAGGGCATGTCGTCGAAACGGGTGCTGTGGCGCCACGCCCTGCGCCCCTCGAGCCTCACCTTGCTCACCGTCGCGGGGTTGAACGTCGGCACGCTGATCGGCGGCGCCATCGTGATCGAGGTGCTATTCCGTCTCAACGGCATGGGCTTCCTGCTCGGCGACGCGATCAGCCGGCGCCAGTACGTGGCGGTGCAGAGCCTCGTCGCGCTCATCGCGGCCGTCTACGTGGTCGTGATCTTCATCATCGACATCTTGTACAGCGTGCTCGACCCGAGGATTCGCAATGTCCGACCTGCGCACTGACGCCGGCACCGACCCCGCGGTCCTGCTCGCCGCGCCCGCGCCCGAGATCCGCGCACTGGACCGCAAGAAGTTCTCATGGGGCTTCTGGCTGGCCGCCGGTTGGCTCGTCCTGATCGTCGGGCTCGCGCTGCTGGCGCCGGTCCTGCCGATGCCGGCGCTCAGCGACACGAGCCTGGCGGTCAAGAACCTCGGCCCGTTCCGCGATCTCGGCCACCTCCTCGGCGGCGATGCGAGCGGCGGCGACCTGCTGTCACAGGTCATCTGGGGCGCCCGCACCTCGCTGGCGATCTCAGTCGTGGCCGTCGTCGCCGGCACCCTCATCGGCGGCCTGATGGGCCTGGTGGCCGGGTACTTCCGGGGTACCACTGACACGGTCCTCACCGGCATCGCCGACGCGGTCCTCGCGTTCCCGGCGCTGGTGCTCGCGCTGGCACTCGCCACGTTCCTGCGCGGGGGCCAGAGCGGCGGGTCCGGTGGCAACGGGCTGCCGCAGCAGGTCGTGCTGATGTTGGCCCTGGGCATCGTGTCGATCCCGATCCTGGCCCGCATCACCCGCGCGTCCGCGCTGACGTGGAGCGAGCGCGAGTTCGTGCTCGCCGCCAAAGCCCAAGGCGCCACCAACATGCGGATCCTGTTCCGGGAGGTGTTGCCCAACGTGTGGCCCTCCATGGCGTCGATCGCGCTGCTCGGCGTGGCCGTGGCGATCATCGCCGAGGGTGGGTTGAGCATCATCGGTGCCGGCATCACCCCTTCGACCGGCATCACGTCATGGGGGGCGGTGATCGCGGGCGGCCAGACCACCTTCCGCGACAACCCCTACACGGTGTTCATGCCGTCCGCCGCCATGTTCTTGACCGTGTTCGCGCTCAACTTCATGGGCGACGCGATCCAGGAGCACTTCGAAGTCCGGGAGAGCGCGCTGTGAGCCCCGCCGAGACGGCCGACATCGTCGAGCCGAGCGCCGACACCGACCAGTCCGAGGGTCCCCTGCTGCTGGTCGAGGACCTCCACACCACCTTCCGGGTGCCCGCCGGCACGGTGCGCGCCGTCGACGGCGTGTCGCTGCGACTCGAGCGCGGCCGCACTCTCGGCATCGTGGGCGAGTCCGGCTCGGGCAAGTCCGTGCTCAGCCGTTCGATCATGGGTCTCACCCCCGCCAACGCGGTGCGCAGCGGCAGCGTGAAGTTCGACGGCGTGGAGCTCCTCGGCAAACCCGAGGACGAGCTCCGCGATTACTGGGGCACGCAGATCTCGATGGTCTTCCAGGACCCCATGACCGCGCTCAACCCGGTCATGCGCGTCGGGAACCAGATCACCGAGCCGCTGCGGGTCCACCTCGGGATGAGCCGGGCCGACGCCACTGCGACGGCGATCCGCCTGATCGAGTCGGTCGGCATCCCCGAGCCCACCCGGCGGCTGCGCCAATACCCCCACGAGATGTCGGGTGGCATGCGCCAGCGGATCATGATCGCCATCGCGCTGGCCTGCGGCCCCCGCCTGTTGCTGGCCGACGAGCCCACCACCGCGCTCGACGTCACCGTGCAGGCGCAGATCCTCGATCTCCTGCAGGCACAACAGCAGGACCGCTTCATGGCGATGGTCCTGGTCACCCACGACCTCGGCGTGGTCGCCGGGCGGGCCGACGAGATCGCCGTGATGTACGCCGGGCGAGTGGTCGAACGAGCAGCGACCACCAGCCTGTTCCGCCACACCCGGCACCCGTACACCGAAGCGTTGCTGCGGTCGATTCCCCGGCTCGAGAACCCCAGCCACACCCGCCTCGCCGCCATCACGGGTCGGCCGCCGAACCTGCTCGACCCCCCACCAGGCTGCAAGTTCGCAGCCCGATGCCCGTATGTCCGCGACCGGTGCCGGGCTCAGGAACCACCCCTGCTCGACGACGGCAACGGCCACGAGTACCGCTGCTGGTTCCCCGTCGACCTCGACGCCCGCGACGTCGCCGGCGTGGCGATCGGCGAGACCGTCACCGACACCATCCAGATCGCCACGACCGTCGAAGCGCAAGAGCAGGCCGCCGCCGAGATCGGGGCCACCACCCCCGATGCCAACGGCGGACCACCGGACGCGCAGGGCCGCGAACCCGACGGGGCGGACGAGCCCGGGCCCACCGCCGAGCCCGCGGAGCCGACCGAGCCCGCCGGCGTGGCGCGGAGCGAAGGCGAGGAACCAACGCGGGCCGAGGCACCCGGCGAGGCTGCTGCGGGCACGCCAACCGCGGGCGTCATGGCCGACGCGGCGGCACCGGCCGACGGTGGCGCAGACCCGACCGCGAGACACTTGCCGCGCGTGCGGATCCGGCGGCGAGCCACGCCGCTGCGCGTGCGCCAACCAACGGAACACGAGGACGGCGACTGATGGCCGGCACCGGAACCGCCCACCTGCGCGACGCGGACGACGTTCTGTTGCGCGTCGAGGATCTCGTCGTCGAATTCCCAGCCGGGCGCGGCCGCAAGGTCCACGCCGTCACGGGCATCAGCATCGACGTCCGCGAGGGCGAGACGCTGGGGCTCGTCGGCGAGTCCGGCTGCGGCAAGTCCACCACGGGCCGGGCCATCATGCAGCTGCCGGCACCCAAGAGCGGCCGGGTCGTGTTCGAGGGTCGTGACATCGCCGGCGCCAAGGGCAAGGTCCTGCGCCATGTCCGCACGCGGATGCAGATGATCTTCCAGGACCCGATCTCGTCGCTCAACCCGCGCCGCAAGGTCGAGACCATCGTCCGAGAAGGTCTCGACATCTGGAAGATCGGCGACAACAAGTCCCGTGACGCCAAGGTCGCCGAGCTCCTCGACGTGGTGGGCCTCGACCCCGACGTCACCCGTGGTCGGCGCCCGTTCCAGTTCTCCGGCGGGCAGTGCCAGCGCATCTCGATCGCCCGCGCGGTGGCCACCGAACCCAAGCTGATCATCTGCGACGAGCCGGTCTCCGCGCTCGATGTGTCGGTCCAGGCGCAGATCCTCAACCTGCTCGAGGACATGAAGGCCCGCTACGGGCTCACGATGATCTTCATCGCCCACGACCTCGCCGTGGTGAAGAACATCAGCGACCGGGTGGCCGTCATGTACCTCGGGAAGCTGTGCGAGGTCGGCGCGCCCGACACCTTGTACGCCGCGCCCGCGCACCCCTACACCGCGGCGCTGCTCGGCGCGATCCCGGTACCGGACCCGGAGATCCGACCGGAAGACCGGCCCACGATCGGCGGCGAGATCCCCTCCCCGTTGCAGCCACCGTCCGGTTGCCGGTTCCGCACCCGGTGCGACCGGGCCCAGGACCTCTGCGCCGAACGGGAACCGGAGGTCCGCGAGGTGGCCGACGAGCATTACGTGGCCTGCCACTTCCCGCTCGTCGGCGAGCAGGCGGTGCCGGTGGAGATCAACGGCGCGGCGGCCAGCCCCACTCCGGCCTGACGCTTCGGTGCGGGTGGGTCACGCCGGCGTGACCGTGTCGGCGGCCCGCCAGCAGTACCAGGCGGCCAAGCTCCGATAGGGGCGAAGCTCGTCGCCGAGCGGCTCGAGCTCCTTGGCATCGGGCATCGCGGCCAGGCCGAACGCCCGGGCGTACCCGGCCCGCACGCCGTAGTCGCCGGTCGGCCACACGTCGAGCCGGCGCAAGTTGAAGATCAGGAACATCTGCGCGGTCCACCGACCGATGCCTCGCACTTGCGTCAAGTGGTCGATCACGTCCTCGTCGGCCAGGCGACCGATGCGCTCGAGCGACACGTCGCCGACGGTCACCCGCTGGGCGAGGTCATGCACCGAGGCGGCCTTGCTGCCCGACAGCCCGGCGACGCGAAGGTCGTCGAACGGCACCGCCGCGACGGCTTCCGGGGTGAACGGACCGTCGACCAGCGCCCGGACCCGGCCCCAGATGGTGCGGGCAGCGTTGCCGTGGAGCTGCTGGAACACGATGGCGTTGGCAAGCGACTCGAACCGGTCGCCGCTCCGTTCCGGCCGTCCGAGCCGCACCGGGCCGTGCGTGTCGATCAGGTCAGCGAACACCGCGCTCTGCGCCGCCAGGGCGGCGGTGGCGGCGCGCAAGCCGACGCGGGACGTGGAAGTGCCGGATGCCATGGCGGGCAAGCTACCGGCCGCGGGCGCCGACCGACCGGGGGTTCGCGCCGTCTGGCGGCCGTGGGGCACCCCGTGTGCCATCCTGGCCAGATGGCCCAGCCCCCCGAAATGCAGATCGACCTCGACACCGTCTACGAGGTCACCCTCGACACCGACCGCGGTCGCATCGTGATGGAGCTCGACCCGCAGCTCGCGCCCAACACCGTCAACAACTTCGTGAGCCTCGCCCGCGACGGCTTCTACACCGGTCTCACGTTCCACCGTGTGGTGCCCGAGTTCGTCATCCAAGGCGGCGACCCCGACGGCACGGGACGCGGCGGCCCTGGCTACCGCTTCGCCGACGAGCCCGTGAAGACCGAGTACGTGCTGGGCGCAGTGGCCATGGCGAACGCCGGGCCCGACACCAACGGCTCGCAGTTCTTCATCTGCATCGACGACTGCCAGCAGAAGCTCGCCAAGAGCTACAACCTGTTCGGCCACGTGACCGAAGGGGTCGACGTCGCCCAGGCGGTGCAGGTCGGCGACAAGATGAACACGGTCACCATCACCGAGCGAGCCCGCGGCTGACCTTGACCACCGGCTGAGCGTCGCTATCGGCCGCCCTGCGGCTCTCCGCCACGTCCACCGTCGGCTTCGCCATCGTCGTCGTCCCCAGGGAGGCGATCCCGCACGGATCGCTCGGCGGCCAGCGCGGCTTCGATCTCGGCCATGAGGTCATGGCCGCCGAGGCCGACCTCGATCGCCACCCACCCGGTCTTCGAGAACGGGTAACCGAAGATCGGCACGCCCACCGCGGCGGCCAAGGCGATCACCAGGGCCGGCACGTAACTCGACGACGGCCAGGCGTTCTTCACGAGCAGGAACGTGAAGCACACGACGAACAGCACGGTCAGGATCAGGCACAAGTTGATCAGGTAGGAACCCAAGAACGCGCCTTCCACGCGCTCGAACTCCCATCCGCAGCCCGGGCACCGCTTGCGCAGGTGGAACCAGTCCTGCATCACGTGCGGGGCGCCGCACCGGGCGCAACGAAGGCGGAGCGCCCGCCAGGCGAGCGTGCGAGGACGAGCGACCGCTACGGGCTGCTCCGACATCGCGATCACGGTACCGCCGCTCAGGCGCTCAGCGGTTCTCGAACTGCGGCGGTCGTCGCTCGAGGAAGGAACGGAGCGCTTCGGGGTGGTCTTCGGTGAAGGTGGCCACGATCTGCGTGCGGTTCTCCAGGTCGATTCCCGCAGTCAAGCTCGGGACCTCGAGCTGCGACCACATCACCTCCTTGGTCATCCACACGCCGAACGGGCTGTTCGCCACGATCAGATCAGCCAGGCCCAACGCGGCGTCCAGCACCTCTCCGTCGCCCACCACCTTGCTCACCAAGCCGATGCGCTCGGCCTCGTCCGCTTGCACGAACCGCCCGGTCAGCAAGAGCTCGAACGCCTTGGAGGCCCCGATGAGGCGTGGCAGCAACCAGCTCACCCCGATGTCGCAACCGGACAGCCCGATGCGCACGAACGCCACGTTGAACTTGGCCGACGCGGCCGCCACCCGCACGTCGCTGGCGAGCGCCAGCGCGAAACCACCGCCGGCCGCCGCTCCGTTCACCGCCGCGATCACCGGCTGACGCAGGCCCCGCAGTTTCGGCACCAGCGAGGCGATGTGCTGCTGCACCGTGAGACGAGCCTGGGGGCTGTTGGAAGTGTCGCCGCCGGGCGGCACGCCGTAGCCGGTGAGGTCGAGCCCGGCACAGAACCCCCGCCCGGCGCCCGTCAGCACCACCACCCGGCACTCCCGGTCCGCGCGGATCGTGTCGAGGGCGGCGTGGAGCTCCTCGACCAGCTCCGCGGTCATGGCGTTGAGGCGATCTGGGCGGTCGAGGGTCACCAACGTGACCCCCGGACGGGGCTGTTCGACACGAACGGTGGCCATCGGGACTCCCTGGCGGTCGGCGGCAGGCGCTGGATGGCTCAGCTTGGCCCACACGTCCGACCGGATGCGAAGCTCCGGGCATGGACTTCTCCCTCCCCGCGATCTGCAACGCGGTCGCCAACGCCTACCCCGACCGCGAGTGCCTGGTTTTCCGGGGGCGGCGCTTCACCTGGGCCGACACCGTGGACCGTGCACGTCGCCTGGCGGTCATCCTGGCAGCGGAGGGCCTCGGGATCCACGGGACGCTCGACACCACCAGCTATGCGTCGCCCCACGACCAGGTCGCCCTCTACCTGCTGAACGGGAACGAGTACCTCGAAGGGATGCTCGGCTCGTATTGGGCCCGCACCGCACCCGTGAACATCAACTACCGGTACGTGGCCGAGGAGCTGTCGTACGTCCTGCGGGACTCCGGCGCCGCCGCGATCCTCTACCACGGCCGATACGCCGACACGCTCCGCGAAGTGTTGCCAGACCTGCCGTCGCTGCGCCTGCTGCTCCGGGTCGACGACGGCTCGGGCGACGAGCTGCTCCCCGGCGCGGTCGACTACGAGGCCGCGCTCGTCGCCGCCGATCCCGACGAGGCCCGCGACGACTGGTCGCCCGACGACCTCTACATCCTCTACACGGGCGGCACCACCGGCTACCCCAAGGGAGTGCTGTGGCGCCAGAGCGACTTCCTCGTCGGCTGCACCGGGCTGCGACGGCGCGACGGCAGCGACTTCGGATCGCTCGACGAGCTGGTGGAGCGGGCCGCCCGCGGGGAGCGCCTCCGCACCCTGCCGGCACCGCCCCTCATGCACGGCGCAGCCCACTGGAACGCGCTGTCGACCTGGTGCTCAGGCGGCACGGTGGTCATGCAGGACGACGTCGTGCGCCTCGACCCCGCCGACGTGCTCGACACCTGCGAGCGCGAGCAGGTGACGTCGCTGCTCATCGTCGGCGACGCGTTCGCGCGGCCGCTGCTCGACGAGCAGCACCGCAAACCACGCGACTTGTCGCGCTTGCGCTTCTTGATCACCGGCGGGGCCATCCTCTCCGCGGCCGCCAAGGCGCAGTTCCTCGAGGCGGTGCCCGACCTCCAGATCATCGACGTGTACGGGTCGTCGGAGTCCGGTCGCCAAGCCGTTGCACGCAGCGCCACCGGCACTGATAACGGTGGCGCCGGGTTCGCCAGAGAGGACACGGCGGTGGTGTTGTCCGCCGACCTCGACCGGGTGCTGTCGCCCGGCGACGATGAGGTGGGCTGGCTGGCACAGGGCGGGCGGGTGCCGTTGGGCTACCTGGGTGATCCCGACAAGTCCGCCCGGACCTTCCCCACCGTCGGCGGTGTGCGCTACTCGGTGCCGGGCGACCGTGCGCGGCTCCGGCGTGACGGCACGGTCGAGATGCTCGGTCGCGATTCGGTCACCATCAACTCCGGCGGGGAGAAGATCTTCGCCGAGGAGGTCGAGAACGCGCTCAAGCACCACCGTGACGTCTACGACGTCCTCGTGGTCGGCCGGGAGAGCGCGCGTTGGGGGCAGGAGGTCGTGGCGGTCGTGCAGGTCCGCGTGGGCCGCAACCCCGCCGACGATGACCTGTCGGCCGCGGCGGCGTCACATGTCGCCCGCTACAAGCTCCCGAAGGCCTACGTCCGTGTTCCCCACATCGTCCGCAGTCCGAGCGGCAAACCCGATTACACGTGGGCGCGCGGCGTCGCTACGGACGGTGTTTCGGAGGCCACCCACGCGAACGACTGACAGGGGCTGATGAACCTCCAGATGGCATCGAGGTGGCAGTGAAGCCACCGTGAGGAGTAAGGTCGGATCCGATATCGAACAATCGTTCGGAGCACCGTGGCCGAAGCACATCGGATCCGACCCCCTTTTGCCATCGACCTGCGTGCGACGTTGGTCGGGCTGCAGCGCGGCGCCGATGACCCCACGCTCCACCTCGCTCGCGACGGCAGCGCCTGGCGCGCCAGCCGCACGCCCGACGGCCCCGCCACCCTCCACCTGGTGCCCGACGGCCTCGACTTCACCGCCAGGGCGTGGGGACCCGGCGCGGAGTGGGCCATCGCCCAGGCACCGGCCCTGATCGGGTGCCACGACACCACCGGTCCCGACTTCGACGACGGCGACGATCCCGTCATCTCCCGCTTGCGCCGGCGCCTTCCGGGCCTCCGCTTCGGGCGCACCGACCACATCTTCGAGGCACTCCTGCCGGCGATCCTCGAGCATCAAGTGACCACGTTCGAGGCCGGCCGGGCCTACCGCCAGGTGGTGCGCGATTTCGGTGAGCCGGCGCCCGGCCCCGCCGACCTGGTCGTGCCGCCGGACCCCGACCGGCTCGCCACCGTCCCGTACTACGACCTGCACATCAGGGGCGTCGAGCAGGACCACGCCGACCACTTGCTGCGGATCTGCGCGCACGCCCGCCGCCTCCCCGCCCTGTTGGCGTTGTCGAGCGCCGACGCCCAGACCCGGCTTCGTGACCTTCCCGGGGTGACCCGGTCGACCGCCGCCGAAGTTGCCGCCGTGGCCATGGGCGACCCCGATGCGGTGCCACTCGACGACCACAGCCTCCCCTCGTTGGTCTCCTGGTTCCTCACCGGTGACACCGACGCTGACGAGCATCGGATGCTCGAGCTGCTCGAGCCGTGGCGCGGCCAGCGGGCTCGGGTCATCCGCCTCTTCCAAGCAAGCGGCATGCGGCCGCCTCGGCACGCGCCGCACCGCGCGCCGAGAACGGCGAGCACGGCGATCTCATCCAGCAGCCCACGCTGAACACGCCGCTGCCAGGCCGCGGTCAGTCTTTGGTGGCCACCGCGTTCGGCGTCACGTTCATCTTCGGCTCGTAGGCCTCGACGTGCACGTCGTGCTGTTCGCCGCCGAGCGTGGCCCGCAGGTCGCTCCGGCAGCGATCGCACGGTCCCGGGAAACGCTGGGTGGCCGTCGCCCCGCAGCGGGGGCACACGACCTCGAGATCGGCGGTGACATCGGCACCGAGCGCGGCGTTGACCATGGCCCCAGAGTGGCACGAGCCGGCTGTCCCGCGGGGGACCCCGACGACGCGTCGACGACCAGGCCCGCGAGACCCCTCGATGGCGGCGGCGGCCACCAGAATTCGGGCCGGACAACGACCCGCCACGCCGTAGCGTTGATCCGATGCGGTTGCTGCGCGAGCGCTGGTTCGCCCTCCTGGTCGGCGGCGTCGCGATCGACGCCGCGGGCAGCTGGGCCGCGCTCATCGCGCTGTGGGGTTTCGCGGCGTACAAGTTCGACGCCGGCCCCTCACAGATCGCCATCCTCGGCCTGTCGTGGGCCGCGCCTGCGGCGCTGATCGGGCCGTTCGCCGGCGTCCCGATCGACCGGCTCGGGCCCCGCAAGGTCCTGATCGGCGCGCAGATCATCGGTGCGGCATCCGCGCTGGCGATGATCGGAGCCCACACGTGGAGCCACTTGGTCTACGTCGGGATCGGCACCGGCGTGGCGAAGGCGTTCGTGTACCCCGCAGCTGATGCGCTCCCGCCGCGGCTCGTCGACGAGGACGATCTGCTGACCGCCAACTCACTGCTCGGCGCCGCCACGGACTCCGCCATCGTGTTCGGTCCCCTGCTCGCCGCCGGTGCCATCGCCGTGGCCGGCCTGCGGGGCGCGTTCGTGATCGACGCCGCCACGTACCTGGTCGGCATGCTCGCCGTGATCCCGCTGCAGCTTCGGCCGGTGCCGGTCGACCCGGCGCGTGCCGAAGCGATCGGGATCGCCGACGTGTCGGGCGCCAAGGGCGTGTTCCGGGAGATCGGCGACGGCATCCGGACCGCCCGCGACACCCCCATGTTGCGATGGACGCTCACGCTGTCGATCGCCGTGTTCCTGACCTGGGGCACGTTCGTGGTGGTCGAACCGCTGTACGCCCGCGACGTGCTGCACACGACGCCGACGATGTTCGCGTTCTTCCAGGCGGCCTTCGGGACGGCGTTGGTGGTCACCGGGCTGTTGGTCCCGCGCCTCGGCGACCGTGCGACGTCGACCGCGGTGCTGGCCGCCACGGTGACCTTGTCGGGTGTCACCGCGGCGCTGTACGTGGGCACCCACGCCTTGCCGGCGGCCTTCGCCGGCGTGGCGCTGTGGGGCGTCGACGTCGGCTTCTTCGCCGCGCCCTCGCGCACGTTGCTGCAACGCCACTCCCCGACGGTGCTGCACGGCCGGGTCCTCGCCCTCAACCGCACGCTGCACAACATGGCCGACGTCGTGTCGTTGCCCCTGGCCGGCCTCGTCATGGGCGTTGCAGGGCCGCAGGGCACGGGTCTCGCCGTCGGCGCCATGGCACTGGTGGCGGGTCTGGTCGGCTACCGCTTGCGCCCCCGTCCACAGGTTGACCCTGTGGACAACGCGCGAAAGACACAGGGTTCTCCCTCTTCCCTCCCACAGGCGCTGGTCCCTACGGTGGACACATGCCCGCCTACCGCATCGTCCTCCGCGACCACGCGGTAGAAGTGATCGACGGCGTCGACGCCTACCAGCAAGAAGGCCAGCTCACCACGTTCTTCCGCACCGGTGCGGGGCGTCAGGCCATCGACTCTTGGAGCACGCGAGTGGCGAGCTTCCGGACTTCGACCGTGCTGGCCATCCGTCGCGTCGAACTGGATGTCGACGGGCTCGCGGACGGCACCAAGACCGTGCTCGACGGCACTCGCACACCGGTCGAGCGCTGGACGGCCGCGGGCTGATCTCGACCCCGTCAGCCGGGCGAGGCGGCTGGGGCGGGATAGAACATCACGGCTTCATGCTCGAAGTAGTCGCCGTCGTCAGCAACGACCTGGTGGGCACCGGGTCGGAGCGCGGACAGCTCGGTGACCACGTCCTCGCAGATCCCCTTGTGCGTCACGTACGTGCTCGTCCAGGCCAAGAAGATGGCGTGATCACCAGCCAGGGCCACGGCTTGCTTCGCAAAGGTGGCCGGTGACGCTTCGTCGACCCGCTTCTTGTAGTCGACCCAGTCGACGAGGGCGGGCGACGCCAGGTGGGGATACGTGGCCATCCGGAACGAGGACGGCAGCACCCGGCGCAGCGAGGGCCCGAGCTGGTCGGGGCAGGTCAGCACGAGGTCGCCGGGATGGCCGGTGGCCTGGATGCCGGCCGCCGCGACGCCCGCCTCCGTGCGGGTGTGGGTGACCGCCACACGCACGGTGCCGACCACGCCGAGCAACAGGACCACGGCCAGCACGCCGCGCCGGATGCCCGGTGCGCCGATCCGCGAGACGCCCAGGGCCGCGAGCAGCAGGAACAGCGGCACCCACACCGCGTTGTAGCGGCTGGCGAACCCGCTGCCGGTGGCCCACATCGCCGCCATGGCCACCGCCAACGTCAGCACGATCAGCAGCGCCGGGACACGGCCCTGTTGTCGTGAGCGGAAGTCGAGCTCGACCCGGTAGCGGTCGACGGCGGCGCCGAACAGCCCGAGCAACACCAAGATGACCAAGGACCAGCCGAGCACGAGGTTGTCGCCCTTGGCGCCGCCCCCGATGTCGGCCACCGACACGGCGACCACCTCGGTGGGCACGGACGGCTTGGCCCACGGGGTGCCGGTGTGCGCCGACTGGTACAGGAGGCTGCTCACCCATGGCAGGAACAGCACCCCCCCGGCCACGATTGACCCGATGACCCCGAGCGTCGCGTTGCGCTCTCCCGTGCGCTGCTGGCGGTGCATCGACCAGGCGTGGATGACCAAGAGCACGCCGGCCGCGGCGAGGAACCACATCGCCCAGTAGTGGCTCCACAGCAACGCAGCCGACAGCAGGGCCACCGCCACACGGCGCCACCACGTCGGCCGTTCGAGCGCGTCGGTGCCCACCAGCCACAGCGCGAGCACCAGCGCCATGACCAGGGAGTACATGCGGGCTTCGCTGCTGTAGCGCACGGCAAAGGGGCACACAGCGGCGATGGCGACCGCGATCCAGGCCACGCGGCGACCGCCGAGGCGCTTCGCCGCCAGCCACACCAGCGGCAGCAACAGCACACCGAACATGCCCGACAAGGCCCGCACCGACGTGTTGGTGCTCCCGAACACGTCGATCCATCCGTGCAGCATCCAGTAGTAGAGCGGGGGGTGGCCGTCATGGCGCAGCCAGGGCCCGATGCGGCCAAGCGGGAGGCGAGAGATGTCGACGGTCAACGCCTCGTCGAGCCACAGCGAGGAGCGGGCCACGAACCGGAGCGCCACGCCCACCGCGAGCACTGCGACGAGCCCGAGGCGGTCGAGCCACACCCCGAGCGGCCCCGATTCGGGCATTTCCGCAACACCGACCTCCGGCGGATCGGGGGCGACGCTCGTCTGAGGCACGGCGTGTCAACTTACTGCCCAACCAGGCGTGCGAGGAGCCGTCGGGCGGGCGCTCGCGATGCCACCGCGCACAAGTGTCGCCGGTAGGGTGGTGAGCCGTGCATCGGGCGCTGGCGGACCTTCCGCCGATGCCGCCAAACCGACGAGCCCTGCGAGCAGCACATGGCCGAAGCCGCCTTGGAGACGACGTCCGCGCCCCAACCCGAAGGGCGCGACGGCGTCGTCATCATCGGGGCCGGCCCGGCCGGCCTCACCGCCGCCTACCAACTCCACAAGCACGACGTGGCCTCCACGGTGCTCGAAGCCGGCGACCAGGTCGGCGGTATCTCTCGCACCGCACAGCGCGACGGCTGGCGCTTCGACATCGGCGGTCACCGCTTCTTCACCAAAGTCGAACAGGTCGAGGACCTCTGGCACGAGATCCTCCCCGACGAAGACTTCCTCATGCGGCCCCGCAAGAGTCGCATCTACTACAAGGGCCACTACCTCGACTACCCGCTCCGCGCGTTCAACGCGTTGCGCAACGTCGGGATCCTCGAGGCCGCCGGCTACGTGCTGTCCTACGCGTGGGCCCGGGTGCGGCCGCCGAAGGACCAGACCAACTACGAAGGCTGGTTGGTCGCGCGCTTCGGCTGGCGGCTGTACCGAGCCCTGTTCAAGACCTACACCGAGAAGCTCTGGGGTGTGCCGGTGAGCGAGATGCCGGCGGACTGGGCGGCGCAGCGCGTGAAGGGCCTGTCGCTCGGCAACGCGATCCTGAACGCCTTGCGTCCGAGGCGGAACCAAAAGGACATCACCTCGCTGATCGAGGAGTTCCAGTACCCGAAGTACGGCCCGGGGATGATGTGGGAGGTCTGCCACGACAAGGTCGTGGCCCAAGGCTCGCAGGTGCGGCTGGAGACCACGGTCACCAAGGTTTGCCACGAAGGCGGCCGGGCCACGAGCGTGGTTGCCGTCGACCGGTCGGGCAACATCAGCGAACACCCGTGCACCCACGTGATCTCGTCGATGCCGATCTCGGAACTGCTCGAGGCGATGGATCCATCGGTGCCCGACGACGTGAAGGCCGCAGCCGCCGATCTGCGCTACCGCGACTACCTGATCGTCGCACTTGTGTTGCCCGATGAGGCCGTCGAGTTCGACGACAACTGGATCTACATCCACGACCCCAGCGTGCGCACCATGCGGATCCAGAACTTCGGGTCGTGGTCGCCGTACATGGTGAAGCCCGGGCGCAACACCCTCGGCCTCGAGTACACGGTGTGGGAAGGCGACGACGAGTGGTCGGCCCCCGACGAGGTGCTGATCGAGCGGGCCAAAGGTGAGCTCCAGCGCCTCGGCCTCGTGGGCGACCACGAGGTCGAGGAGGGCTACGTGGTGCGCCAGGCCAAGGCGTACCCGATCTACGACGACCGGTACCGGGCCAACGTCGACGTGCTGCGCGCTTGGCTGGCGGACCACGCGGCGAACGTCCATCCGGTCGGCCGCAACGGGATGTTCCGGTACAACAACCAGGACCACTCGATGTTCACTGCCATGTTGACGGTCGAGAACATCACGACGGGCACCAACCACGACGTGTGGGAGGTGAACGTCGAGGAGGAGTACCACGAGGAGAAGGTCCCCGTGACACACCGCCCGCCGGGCAGCCACGGCACCGGACGCGACGCCCCGGTGCTCCCACGCGAGGTCCTCGACCGCGCCGCCCAGTCCCGCGACCGCTGACCCCACCGAGCCACACACCCACCCCCACCCCAACCCCCAACCCGGTCCCCGTCCCCCAACCCGGTCCCCGTGCTGTGAGCACTTGACCACCTGGTGGGTGGCTGGCTGCTCACAGCAGGACATGATGGCGCCACCCAACCCCGTGCTGTGAGCACTTGACCACCTGGTGGGTGGCTGGCTGCTCACAGCAGGGATCAGGGGGCGGGGCGAGGGTGGGGACCGAGACCGGGACCGAGACCGAGACGGAGGCGGACGAGCTCGCGTACCGCCCGTGCGATCACCCTCGGCGACCCACCTGACGCCTCGCCAGCGACGCGGGGCAGATGGCGGACCGGGCGCTGCTCGATGGTGCAGCCGGCGCGGTCCAGGCGCCACAGCAGCTCGGCCGAGACCACCGCCCCGGTCGACTCCAGCGGTCCGATGCGGGCGAGGTCCGCAGTGCGGAGCAGCTTGAACGCGCAGTCGACGTCGCGGATGCGCAAGCCGAACAAGGCGTCCACGATCGCCGTCCACGCATGCCCGGTCCAGCGTCGGAGCGGCGGATCGCCGCGGACGGCCCGATAGCCGATCACTGCGTCCGCGTACGCGGCCCGTTCCACGAACCCGGGCAGGTCGGCGAAGTCGAACTGACCATCGGCGTCGGTGAAGAAGACGTGCTCGAAGCGCGCTGCGCCGAAGCCCGTTCGCAACGCCGCGCCATAGCCCTGGTTGTGGTCGTGGCGGACCAGCCGGACCCTGTCGTCGCGCTCCGCCCACGCTGCGACGAAGTCGGCCGTGCCGTCGGTGGATCCGTCGTCGACGACGATGACCTCGAACTCCGCGAGGCCCAGTTGCCGCAGTTGGTCGAGCAACGCGCCCACCACACGGTCGATGTTGCCCGCTT
Organism: Acidimicrobiales bacterium; assembly: GCA_035547835.1. Taxonomy (NCBI): domain Bacteria; kingdom Bacillati; phylum Actinomycetota; class Acidimicrobiia; order Acidimicrobiales; species Acidimicrobiales bacterium. The sequence continues at coordinate 184,240 of DASZTW010000007.1, read as the reverse complement.
CGTTCCACGCGGGCAGGAATGCCGACAGCGTGCGGGGGCGCCTCATGCGACGGCCTGCTTCGTGTCGGCCGGGTTCGGTGCGGGCGCGCCCGGCGTGCCGAGCGGCGCCGCGAACATCGCCACGGTTGCCGTGTTCCACCGGGTGGCGAGCGGGGCGTACTGGACGAGCACGGGCCAGAGCGGATCGTGCTCGTCGACGAGGTGGTTCGTCACGATCGTCTGGGGGCTGAAGCCTTGCAGGAGCGGGGTCGGGTCGACGGGGGCTCGCCGGATCGCCTGCACTGTGGGCGCGAACGATGCCAGGCGCTCCAGGGCGCGGCCGTGCGCCGACACGCGAAGGCCCTCGTTGCGCATACCGCGGACGAGTGCCGCTTGGAGCTTGCGGTAGCGGGCCTCCTCGACCCGGCTGAGCCCGCGGTACAGCAGTAGCCGCTGCGCGCCGGGGGGCACCGCCTGCAGCGCCAGGTCACCCGAGCCGAACCAGACGATGGTGCGGACCGACGGCTGGTTGCGGTAGCGACGGTGGGTGCCGACCTGGTGCGCCATGACATCCTCGTCGACATAGAAGCCCACCCCCGCCCGCACCAACGTGACCAACACCGACGGTTCGACCGCGTAGCCGCCGATGTCGAAGCGCTGGTGGATCAGCACCGGCCCACGGCCACGTAACTTCCACGCCGCGCTGGCGGCGGCCCGGGAGGGCGTGCGTGCCCACGGGATCGATCCGCTCCCCGCGTCGGAGCCGCCGAACGCTCCCACGACACCGACCACCCCCACGACCGCCGCAACACCCGCCGCGGCGAGTCGAAGCGTCGGTCCGAGCGACGGACGGTGGCGGCGCGCCCAGCGTGCAAGGCGAGGCACCGCGATCAGCGCCAGTTGCAGCCAGCAGAACAGGGCGATCGGCCACAGCCATCGGACGTACGAGTCGATCGAGTCGTACGGGGAAGCGGCTTGTGACGCCGACGCGATCGCAGCCGCGACCGCCACCAACGCGGTCGCACAACCCGCCACCGACGTCGACCGGTCGTCGGAGCGGCCGGCCCACACCCCTGCGAGCAGCAAGATGACGACCACGCCGAGCGCAACGTCGCCAACGGTGGCGCCCGTCTCGAAGCCCCGTACCTGCCCGAGGCGCACCGTCTCGAAGGTCGGACGGTCCCAGCCAGGTGGGAACCAGCCGGGCGGGAGGGCCACCACCGCGGCCACCGTGCGCACCCCTCGCGAGAGCCCGATCGGGTGCGGGCCGCCGTGGCCTCGCGCGTCGACCAGCGCGCTCACGTTCCCGGGGTGCCCAGTGGCCTGCTGCCAGATCGGGGGGAACCACACGACGGCGGTCAACCCGGCGGCCACGACGATCCACCGGCCCAAACTCGGCCCCCGGACGCGAACCGCGGACCGCGAGTCCGAGAGGACATCGGCGCTCGCCCGGCGCCTCGGCACCACCGCGGCGCCGGCAATAGCCGCGAGCACGATGACCGGCACGAGGATCACGTACGACAGGTGGAGTTGGAGGGCGAGGGAGCCCGCCAACGCCATCACGGGCAGCGCGCTCCAGTCACCGTCGACCACTGACCACGCAGCAAACAACAGCGCGCAGAACGGCAGCGTGGCGGCATGGGGGTTCCACGGGTCGTACAGCTGCGGCGCGCCCATCGACCACTCGAGCCCGGCGACTGCGGCCGCCGATGCCAGCGCGAACACCGACCCGGCTCGTCGGCGGGCGAGCCAGACGACGGTCACCACCGCGACGACGTTGACGGCCGCGGTCCCGATGGCCGTGCCCGGCGCGACTCCGAGGACCCGGACGGGCACCGCCAGCAAGTAGAAGAGCATCGGACCCGGGTGGTTGAACTGCGTCCCGGACCAGCCCGAGCCCGACGACCAGGTGCCCAGCAGCGGCGGATGAGCGGAGAACACGTCGAGGGCCCGGAGCGTGAACAGTGCGTCGTCGGATGCCGGGTACCAGTGGTCGGCCACGGCGCGGCCCGCCGCGACGGCGATCGGCACCGCCACCAACGCGAGCGCCAACACGAACCACACTCGATCCGCACGATCGCGAGACGGGACCGGCGGATCCTCGATCGGCCTCATCGGCGAACCCGATCCGACCTCGCGCGGTGCCGGACGGCCCACTCGAACGGCTCGACGAGCGTGCACGCGGCCGCGAGCGCCAGCAGCGGCATGGCGGGGTCCTTGAAGCGAGCGTCGCCGAAGAAGCACAGCGGAACAGCCAGCAGCACCGCAGTGATCGCGACGAGCGCCTGCCCGTCGCGGTGCCCGTACAGCAACAACGCAGACCCGACGATCCCCAAGCCGAGAATCACGGCGCCGTAGTCGTCAGCGATGCGGCTGAGCGAGTTCCAGGTGGCGTCCGGCATCCAGTGGTCGGTGCGGTACGACGTGACGCCGAGCAGGCCGTCGTGATCGTGCTGGAACATGAAATAGAGGCGCCGCCACGTCAGCCAGGGCTCGCGCGACAAGTGGCCGGCGATCCACTTGCGGGCCCGCGCCTGGGTCTGGCGGTCGTGCGCGATCTCACCGGCCGGCCCTTGCATCACGCCTTGTTTGGTGGCGCACTCCATGGTCAAGCGGAAAGCGCCGGTCGCGCCTGGGCTGTGCCCGATGCAAAGGTTGTCGCCGGTGTTGGTCGAGATCGGGACGAACGCGTGCATCCGGATCGCGTTGCGGACGGTCCAGGCACCCATCACCACCACGAGCACGCCGATGGCGACCCCTGCTGCTCGCAGGAAGGCCGCGCGGTTGCCCCACGCCCGCCACCACAAGGCGAGGACGACGACGAGGACCGGCAGCGAGATCGGCCGGACCATGACGCCGAGTGCGAACAGCACCGAGAACGCCACCAGCCGGCCGCTCGACAGCGGCACCCGGCTGGGCCGCCACCACAACACGGCCAGCGCGCCGGTCAGCAAGGCGATGCACAGCGTCTCGGACAGCATCGCCGCGGTCAGGAAGATCAGATTCGGGTACAACGCCACCAACAGCGCGCCGAACACGCCGGCGGCCGCCGAGCGCACCCGCCATCCGATCACGCCGACAGCCCCGACGCTCGCTGCGCCCAGCAGGGCTTGGACGTACGCCATGAGCCGGACAGGATCACCGACGACCGGGTTGTGATCGGCGATCCACGTGACGATCCCGAAGAACCACGGAAACCCCGGCGGGTAGTAGGCGGTCGCCTTGGCGGTGAACGGTTCGACGTAGCCGTAGCCGTGGGCGATGGCCTGCGCGGATCGGAGGTAGCGAGCGGGGTCGAACAGCCCGATCGGCGTCTTTGACGCGTATACGGCCCACCACAATCGCAAGATCAAGGCGACCAGCACGACCCCGGCGAGGCCGATCCAGAACCATCTCGGCGCGCGCTCCGCGCCGGGCCCGCCGGTACTGGCACGGACTTGCGCGCCAGTCTGGAAGGTCGTTGTCAACGGTGCCGGAGCCGGCCCAGGCGGTTGCGGATCCCCCAGCGGGTGGCCAAGGCCAGCGATTCGACCATGATCGCGGCCGACATCTTCGACGTGCCGCGCACCCGGTCGGTGAACGTGATCGGCACTTCTTCGACCTGGCAGTGGTGGTCGACGAGCCGTGCCGCAACTTCCATCTGGAAGGCGTAGCCGTTGGCGCGGGTGGTGTCGAAGCGGATCTCGCGAAGCGTTGTTGCCTTGTACGCGCGAAACCCCGAGGTGGCATCGCGCACCGGCAAGCCGAGCAGCAGCGTGGTGTAGCGGTTGCCCCACCGCGACAGCAGGCGGCGCCGGAGCGGCCAGTGCGGGGTGGCGCCGCCCGGCACATAGCGCGAGCCGATCGCGACGTCGGCCCCCTGGTCGAGACGGGCACGGAGGTCGGCGATGGAACCGGGGTCGTGCGACAGGTCCGCGTCCATCTGGATGATCTGGTCGTAGCCGCGGTCAAGGGCCACCGCGAAGCCGGCGCGGTAGGCGTTGCCGAGCCCGTCTTTCACCGCACGACGCAACACCTCTACCCGGCCGACGTCGTCGGCCAGCTTCTCGGCGAGGTCGGCGGTGCCGTCGGGGCTGTTGTCGTCGACGATCAAGACGTCGACGTCGGGCGCAGCGGCGCGCACGGCGCGCAGGAACGGCTCGATGTTCTCTCGTTCCTGGAACGTCGGGACGACGACGACCGTCGATGCCGGGCTGGGCGCAGACGTCACGTCGGGCGTGGGCATCGGAGCGACATTACCGGACCACCCCGGCAGCCCAGGTGCTGGGCGGGTCAGCGGCAGCGACGCCAGAGCTCGAACAGCGGCTCTGCGCGGTCGGTTCGATGCCCGTACGAGCCGAGCAGGCAGAACCGCGTGCGCACCACGTAGTTCGGGACGTTCGAGCCGTAGTTCCTCGACGTGTTGGGCTCGTCCCAGTTCGACCAGACGCCCGAGAGGATCAACCAGTCGGCCGAAGCGACGTCGTGCGCCAGCCGGGAGCCGGGATCGGAGTCGAACGGGTCCATCTCGATGAAGTACGTCGCCGGCTTCAGCTTCGGATACAAGAAGTAGAAGAACGCGTCGCTGTAGGGCGTGCGGCGCAAGTCGATCGGTCCGACGAACAGCCGCTGACCGGCCTTCGGGTCGCGGCGGTCGAGGTCGCGCAACAGCGCGTTGGCGGCGGAAGCGATCTGCGCCGATCCGTAGTAGACGACCCGCCCGTCGCGGTGCACCGGGTAGCCGAAGACGTTGCGGCCGAAGCTCTGCTCGCTGAGATCGACGTAGCTGCGAAGGGTGAAGTGCGGGATCACGCCGCCCAGCACCACGACGATCACCGCTGCGCCGAGCGCCCTGCCCACTTGGAGCTTCCGCTGCTCCCCGCCGCGTCCCCGCCGGGCGCGGAGGACTTCTGTGACCGCCACCGGCACCAGCGCGAGGGGCACGCAACTGACCCAGGCGAAATGCGCGGTGTCGGGACGCTGCACGGCTTGGGTCAGCATGCCGACGCCGAAGAGGCCCGCCGCGAGCAGGATCCGCGCGCGCACGTCTCGCTGGTCGCGGCGGTACGCCCACAGCCCGACCGCGCCGACGAACAGTGCGGACAGCGGCCCGAGGAAGAACCACAAGAAGACCTGGTTCGATGCGTGGAGCGCCGGAAGCGGCCAACCGGGCCGTTGGAGACCGGCCGCTCGTTGGAGGAACCCGTCGAGGTGGCTCCACGACGGCGGCACCGGCAGCGAGCGCCCGGCGCGCAGCCGGAAGACCGGATCGATGACCATGCCCTGGAACGAGTGGCCCGGCCCGGCGAGCGCCACATGGACCGCCATCGGTGCCACGCCCACCAGCGCGCCGACCACCAAGGTGCGCACTCGACGGCGGCTGAGGCCCCACGCCGCGCCACCGAGCCCGAGGGCCACGGCCAAGATGAGGTCGGGCCGGAACAGCAGCGCGAACCCGCCGAGCAGGCCACCGGCGAACAACATGCGGCGGATGTGTTGCTCCACGCGCTCGTCGGTCGCGGCAGCCGCATCGCCGCAGCCATCCGCGCGTGCGACGGCTCGGTGCGCCCCGAGCGCCGTCCAGACACCCCAGACCCCCAGGGCCACCGCCCCGTTCCACGCCATCGCCGTGAGGCCGACCGGCGAGATGATGATGACGAGCGACGTGAGGCCGCACACGAGCGCCAGCCAGCGGCCCCACCGCCGGGCGATCGCGTAGACGCCGAACACGATGCCCATGTGCTGGAGCAGGCCGAACCACCGCTCGGTGGCCAGCGAGGCGCCGAACACCTTGTACGCGCCCGCCAGCGCCCACAGGCTCCCGGGCCCGTACAGATGGAGGAAGTCGCGGTTCGGGACCGCCCCGTGCAGGACCAACTCGGGGAAGGTCAACATGAACCCTTCCTCCATCGGCGGTCCCTGGTAGCGCAACAGCCCGCGCAACGGCAGCGCGAACGCCGCCACCAACACCGTGACCGCGGCAACGTCGGCCCACCTGCCGCGCTCGATCGTCTGGCCCGCGCCGGAACCGTCGCCCGCGGGCGACAGCTCAGCGGTTGGGGATTCCGTGTCGGGCCGTTCGGGCAACCGGCGCATGCTACCGGCGCGCTCTCGCCGCACTGGCGACACGATCCCGCACGTGCACGGCGCGGCGCTCAGCGTGCGCGGTGCAGCAGCGGCCGCTCCACCACGAACCAACTGACCGTCGCCACGACCACGGTCACCACCAGCACCACGGCGAGCGTCGCGGGGAACGAGCCGGTGAACACCTTCTGGTCTCGCAGCCGCAGCCAGTCGAACAGGACCAGCTCTTGCCACAAGTAGATCCCGTACGAGACTCGCCCCAACGCCCGGAGCGGCGGGCTGGCGAACAGGCGGGCAACCCATCCTGTGCCGGGTGGGGCGAGCATGGCCGGCAGGAGCGCGAACACGGCCGTGCCGCCGTAGAACCACTGGCGCGCCATCTGCTGGTGGTTCGTGTACAGGACCTGGTTGGGGTGCAGGCCGGCCCAGTGGATCGCCCCGTAGAAGCACGCGGCAGCGGCCGTCCAGCAGGCAACCGGCAGCCAGGGCGCGGCCATCCCCGGCAAGTGGGTGCGGCCGCGGGCGACGAGCTCGACGCTGATCACGGCCAGGGCCATGCCGAACGCGAAGTGGTCGAGTTGGTTGAACACCCACGACGACCGCGCCGCGACTTGGGATGCGTTGAGCGCAGCGTGCGCCATCCACACGCGCCACGCCTGGGCGACGGCCACGAGCACCACGAGCCCGACCGCTTCCGCTCGCCAGCGGTGCGCCGGCGCGGCCGACGTCGTGAGACGGCGGATCAGCAGCGCCCAGAAGGGCAAGGCGAGATAGAAGACGACCTCGGCCGCGAGCGTCCACGCCTGACCGAGGGGGTGGAAGGTGACCCCACCTGTGCTGGTGGCCGGCGGTCCGAACACCGTGTCGGGCCACCAGGTGTGCAGCAGCAGGATCTGCGCGAGCAGACCTCGCACGCCGTTGGCCAGCTCGCGCGTCTGCAACAACACGACGACGAGCACGACCCAGTAAGCGGGATAGATGCGGGCCACGCGTCGCCGTGCGTAGCGGGCCATGTCGGGACCCGGTCGCGCCGTTCGCCGGGCGGCGACGAACGGGCGGTACAACAAGAATCCCGACAGCACGAAGAAGATCGGCACGCCCACGTCGAGGCGCGCCAGCGCGGCGCCGAGCGCGCCGTGGCCGTTGAAGCCCGTGGCGAACGAGACGTGGGTGACCAACACCGCCAGCGCAGCCATCGCGCGGTACCCGTCGAGGGCCGGCAACTGGAGGCGCCCACCAGTCCCCGCAGATGCGGTGGCCTGCTCCTGATCGGGTGGACGCCCGGCCGGACGGGACTCGGCTGCGGGCGTCGTCATCCGGGCCGATCGTAGACAGGCGAGCCCATCGGGCACGGGAGCGGTCCCGTATGCTCGCACGACCATGCGACGTGCGTTCCGGCCCTCCGCGCTGCGCGCTGTGGGGCTCGCAGCGCTGGTGGCCGCGCCGTTCGTGGTGACGGCAGTGGCGCTGCGCGGCCGTCACTGGTGGCCGACCGGCGACTTGGCACAGGCCGAGATGCGGGTGCGCAGCTTGTGGAGCCACCCGCCGCTGATCGGCGCGGCCGGGCGGATCGGCACGATCGCCGAGCGCGGCAGCCACCCGGGACCGCTCGCGTACTGGGCGCTGTGGCCGGTGTACCGCCTCTTCGGCGCCACACCCTGGGCGCTCGAGACGTCCGTCCTGACCTTGCACGCGCTCGGCGCGGCGGCGACCATCGCCGCGGCTCGGCGCGTCGCCGGGTGGGTCGGCATGCTCGGGGCGACGCTCGTCGTTGTCGGTCTCATCCACGGCTTCGGGATCGCCACGCTGATCGAGCCGTGGAACCCCTTCCTCCCCTTGCTGTGGTTCGCCGCGACGACGGCGCTGGCGTGGGCGGTCATCGCCGGGGACCGGCAGATGTGGCCCGCGCTGGTGGCCACGGCCACGTTCTGCGTGCAGTGCCACGTGGGCTACTTGGCGCCGGTGGGCGCACTCGGCGTCGTGGCCCTGGCCTTCACCGTGTGGCCCCGCCGGGCCGGCTGGTGGCGACCCGTCACCGTCGCCGCCGGCGTGGGGGTCGTGCTGTGGATCCCGCCGATCGTCGACCAGGCGGTGCACCACCCCGGAAACCTGCACATCTTGTTGGACTACTTCCGGCACCCACCGGAAGCCGCGATCGGCCCGGTGACGGGTCTGGCCGACGTGCTCCGGTTGTTGAACCCCCTGGGTGGCTGGCTGACCAGCCGCGCCGGCCTGCACACCAGCGTGATGCCGGGCTTGGCGCTGCTCGTGGTCTGGGCGGTCGCGGCGGCCCTCAGCTGGCTGCGGCGCGCGCGCCATCCCGAGCTGTTCGCCCTCCATGTGACGGTGCTGGCGGCTGTCGTGTCCACCTGGCTCGCGGTCTCGCGGATCTTCGGCCAGCTCTTCGCGTACTTGGTGATGTGGGTCTGGGTGGTGACCGCCACGATGGTCGCCGCCACCGTCGCCACCGCGATCGCGCTGGTGGCCGAGGCCCGACTTCCTGCTCGCGCCGAGCAGCTGCGACCTGCGCTGGTGGGTTCCGGGGTCGTGGTCGTGGTGGTGGCGGTGACGACCTCGTCGTGGTCGGCCGCTTTCGTCCGCCCGCCCTACGAGCCGTACTCGCGGCAGATGGCCACGTTGGTGCCACCGGTGGTCCGCCAGCTCGACCGGTCCGGCCGCTACCAGGTCACGTTCGACGACCCGATCAGCCTCGGCGGCGACGCGTACGGCCTCATCCTCGAGTTGGAGCGGCGCGGGTTCACCGCTGGCGCGCCACCGATCCAGCGCGTCGCTGTCGAGGCCCACCGCGTGCTGCGCCGTTCGCAGGCGACCGCGGTGCTGGCCGTCGTGTCCGGACCGCGGATCGCCACGTGGAAAGCAAAGCCCGGCGCCCGGCTGCTGGTGCAGGTCGACCCTCGGAGCTCGGCCCAGCGTCGGCGCTACGCGCGGCTGCGCGCCCGCGCGATTGTCGAGCTGCGTGCCGCCGGCCTCGCGCGGCTCGTGCCCCAAGTCGACCAGTCGCTGTGGGCGATCGCCAACGACGTGCACGTGCCGAGGTCCGTCATCGCCGCCATTGGCCCGATGATCGCCATGGGATTGCCCACTGCCGTCCTCGAGCTTCCTGCCGATGCAGCCCAGGGCTGAGCCCGACCTGCGCCGTGCCGGTCGCCCGGCGCCACTCAGGCGTGGTGGGGCGCAGCTGCCGCTCGGGGCGTTCGCGCTCGCGGCGGGCACGCTGGTCGGCTGGGTGTGGTGGATGGGGCGCGGTTTCGGGATCTTCTCCGACGAGTGGAACATCGCGATCCTCGCCAACCGCGGTGATCTCCTCCAACCGTTCAACGGGCACCTGTCCCTCGTGCCCCAAGCCGTGTACCTGGCGCTGACCCGCTCGGTGGGGCTCGGACACTACGGCCCGTACCGAGCGATCGGGCTCGTGGCCTATGTGGCGCTCGCGGCGGCGGCGGGCTGGCACGCGGCGCGACGAGCCACCCCTGCGATCGGCGCGCTCGTGGGCATCACGCTGCTGTGGAGCGCCGCCGCCAAGCTCACGCTGTTGTTCCCGCTCCTCATCAACTTCACGGTGCCCGCCGCCTGCGGCTGCGGCATCTGGCTGGCGCTCGATCACACGCGCGACCCGGGTCGGCCGGGGCCTGCTGCGCTCGTGGTCGGTCCGTTGCTGTTGGCGGTGGCGCTCGCGAGCTCGGCCGTCGGCGTCGTGGTCGCGGTGGCCGTCGCCGTCGAGTTGGTATGGCGTTGGTCGCGACGCGACCTCGGGCTCGCAACGGTCGCGGCGCATGCCGTGCCGGTGGCAGTGTGGTTGGCGTGGTGGATCGGCTTTCACACCACGACGGCGCAGCCTGGTGGCGCGGGCTCACTGCTGCACTTCGCCGGGACCGAGGTGCTCGCGTCGTTCGCCGCGCTGTGCGCGGGGTGGACGCCAGGCGGGTGGGCGCTGCTCGTGGCCTTTGTGGCGCTGGTCGCCGCGTCGGTGACCCGCTGGCACACCTTCGGGCCGCGTGCGGCGTCGACCTTGACCGCGTTCGTGTCCTTCGTCGCGTTGACCGCGATCGGGCGCGAGGGGATCGGCGCGAGCGGTGTACCGCTCCCCCGCATCGCGCCCGCCACCGACCGCTATCTCTTCCTCAACTCGGTGTTCCTCCTCAGCGCCGCGGCTGCCATGGCAGGACCGATCTGGGCAGGGCGGGAGACGTCCGGCGCCCGCAGACGCCGCACGGGCAGACCCGCACCGCTCGCTGCCGGCGCCGGGCTGGTCGTGGTGTTCGTGCTCCTGGTGGCCAACGGGTGGCACCTGGTCGATGACGTGCGCACGTATCGCCACGACCAGCTCGCGTACCAGGCGGCATCCCGCACGGCGACGCTCGGCGTACGGCTCGCCGGTGACCGAGCGAGACGCAGCCGGGTGGTGCCGATAAACTTCGTGCCGGTCACCACCGGTGGCTACCTCGACTTGATCCGCCGTGTGGGCGCACCGCCGCTCCCCCACGACACCAGCAACCTCGGCCTGCCCGCTGACCGACGCCGAGCCGACCAGTCGCTCATCGCCGATCTGGGCATCCGCCTCCGTGCCGCCGGCGCGTGCCCGATGGGCAGTTCGGCCTCGACCAGCACGGTCGAGGCAACGGTGACCGTGCCACCCGGGACGACACTCGTCGTGCACGCGGGTGCCGGCAAGGCAGCCGTCACGCTCCGGCGCCTCGCCGGGGCGGGGGCCGCATCGCCCATCGGCACGGTGCCGGCCGGCGCCACCGCCACCCTGGCATTGCCGGCCGGACCCGGCGCCGACCTCCGGTGGGCCGCACACGCCGAGGGCGCGGGCGCGACGATCACGCGGTGCGGGTGATCTCCAACGCGTCGGGCGCCGCCAGCCGCCGTGGACGCGCTCGCAAGCGACGCTCGACCAGTCGGTAGGACACCTCGCTGGCCACCACGGTGAGCACCAGCGCCAGCACAAGGCGGGGTAGCGGCCGCCATCGCGAGTGCGTCGCCAGCGTCGTGAAGATCGGCAAGTGCCACAAGTACAACGAGTACGAGCGCTCCCCGATCCACACGAGCGGCCGCAGGGACAGCAGGCGCCCCAGCCCCCACTCCGGCTCCACGGTCACGGCGGTGATGACCGCGGTCGACGCCGCCGCCACCAACACGAAGCCGCCCCGGTAGAGCCAGGCGGCTTCCTGCTTCGCCACGACGAACACGACCACGAGCACGAGCCCGCCGAGGAGGGACGCGGGTCGCAGCCACCCCCTCGAACGCCCACCGACCCAGCGCCAGGTGTAGGCCAGCCCGCCGCCGCAGCCGAGCAGGATGACGTCGGCCCGGGTGTCGGTCCGCATGTACAACGGCAGTGCGCTGGCGGGGCCCGACCACGACAGCAATCGCACGATGGCCGCCACGAGCGAGCCGCCCAGCAGCACGGCGACCAGCCAGCTCCGTCGCCAGCCAGCCCGCACCGCACCCAGCACGACCAACGGCCACACCAGATAGAACTGCATCTCGACTGCGAGCGACCACGAGTGCGAGAGCTCGACCGGATACGGCATGTGCCACGCCTGCATCCAGTTCGACACGTACAGGGCGGTGCCGACCAGGGCGTGCACCGACTCCGCCGTCGTGAGCTGGCGGGCATGGATCAACCACACCAGATGCCACCCGGTGCCGACCATCACCACCGCCACGGCGGCCAGCAGAGCCATGAGCGCCGGGACCAGGCGCCGGATGCGGCGCTGCCAGAAGTTCGCGTAGCCGACGTGGCCGCGGGACTGCAGCTCGTCGATCAGCCCGGCTGTGATCAAGAAGCCGCTGATGGCGAAGAACAAGTCGACGCCGAGGAAGCCGCCCGGCAGAGGGTTGCGGACCCATGACTGGCTGAGGAAGGCCGCGTGGTACGCGACGACCGTGAGCACCGCCACGCCGCGCAGGCCGTCGAGCGGCCGGACGTAGCCGAGCCGTCGGGGCCGCGGCTGGTCGTCGAGGCGGCCCCGAGCGGGCGCCGGCGTCTCGGCCGGGTCACCGGCGGCTCGTGGCGCCGGGTCGACGCCCGTCATCAGCGGCCCGGATCGCGCACGAACACCGCGACCGGCTCCACCGGGATCACGAACATCGTCCTACGGTACGAATCAAAGGGACTTCCGGCGGTGGACTGATCCCACCTCGCCACCTGATGGAAGCCGGGCGGTACGTCGGCGGCGTCGGGCCCGCTGGCCACGATCACCGTGCCTCGCGCGCCGTGCGGCAGGTCGTGGTGGCTGCCGAGGTCGAGATTGGCCGCTGGCGCCACGCGCACGTCGCGACCAGCGGCGACCAAGCGCGCCACCACACCCGGCCCCACGACGTAATACGCGAACTCGCCGCGTCGCTCGACGACCCACGGCTCACCGCGATCGGTGGCGCGCACGGCCGCCGCGCCGAGGTGGCGGACCGGACCGAAGCCCGCGGAGCCGAAGTCGTGCGCCACCCCGAGCCGTGGCCACGTCGCCGCGACGACCACCACTGCGGCCACTGCGGCTACCGCCGCGGCCATCCGACCCGCTCGCAGCGACGTGCGGGCGTTGGACGGCCGCGCGGCGAGCTCCGCGCCGATCGCTGCCGCGGCGACGATCCAAGGGAACACCGCCATTGGCCACCACACCCGTCGGGCCCACAACAGCTCCTGGTAGCCGAACTCGCCCGGCGTCCGAGCCACGGTGACGGTGGCGGCAAGCAGGCCGGTGACGGCGACCGCGAGCCCCACCACGATCGAGCGGCGGCGCGCCCGCCAGGCCCGCACGAACAGCGTGGCGAGCACCAGCCACACCAGCACCGCGGTGGCGACGTCGATCGCCGAAACTCCTGGCTGGGGATGGACCAGGTCGTCGACGCCGCTCCACCACACGGGCGGCACCGACGTGGCGTGCACGAGGCCCCGCAGCGCGGCCCCCGCACCGAGTTGCGTCGGCGACGCACCCGATGCTCGCAGCAGGCCCACCAAGTTCCCGCGCCCGTGGATCTGGTCGATGACCGGCCCCGACCACACCGCCAGCACCAGTACCGCCGTGGTCACGACGGGCCATCTCCAGCGCACGCCGCCGGCTGCGGACCTGACGCGCGCCGACCGAACGAGCGCGGCCACGGCCACCGCGCTGACCGCCACCGCTGGCAACACGAACGTGAGGTGCAGCTGGGCGACGACGCTGGCGGCGACCGCCAGCACGGGCAGCATCCGCACGTCGCCCGAGGCGACCCGCCACGCCGCGGCCAGGACGAACAGCCCCGGTAGCACCGCCAGATGCGGGTTCCACGGGTCGTGCAGGACTTGGCCGCCGAGCGACCAGCACATGACCGCCACCAGCGCGGCCGCCACCCAGGCGAACCACGGACCGCCGAACTTGCGCACCAGCCAGACGGTGCCGCCCGCCGCCACCGCGTCGAGCAACGCCGCGCCGATCGCGAGCCCGATGCCCGATGGTCCGAACAGCCGCTGCATCGGCGCCATAGCCCAGAACTCGGCCGGCCCCGGGTGGTACAGGTGATGCGGCCAGTGGGCAGCCGAGCTGAGCGAGGTGTAGATCCCGACCAGCGGGGGGTGCCCGGCCCAGGCGTCGCTCGCCTTCACGGAGATCACGCCGTTGTCGATGACCGGTGCCCACCGCCCGGTGACCGCACGCAGCCCGCTCAGCACGGCTGGCGCCGCCGCCACCAGCGCCGCGAGCCAACCGGACCGGATCAGGGACGCACCGCGTGGCCCGACCCGCCGCCCGGCCCTTGGCGGCATCGCCGCGCCGGCGGGCCCGGCGCCGGCGTCGGCGGTGGCGCTGGCCACCGAGCCCTCGTCCGTCACGGGAGCGCGCCCTGCGTGACGGCGACGGGCCCCCCGGCCGGTGATGGGTCGCCCCGCCGCTCCCAACGCCCCTTCAGTCGCAGGAACGGTTGCTCCACCAGGTAGAACGACGTCGCCGCCAACACGAACGTGAGGCCCCAGCCCCACAGCAGCCGCGCTGCCATCCGGCCATGCGGCATCGCCCGCGTGACCGCCATGAACACCGGGGGGTGCCACAAGTACAGGCCGTAGGAGACCCGGCCGACCCACACGAGCGGTCCCCAGCGGAACGCCGCAGCGGGCAACCAGCGCCGGTCGAGCAGCGCCACGCACAGCAGCGCCAACGCCGCGTCGAACAGCGTGAACCCCCAGCCGTACATCCAGCGCGCTTCGGGCCGCACCCACACTTGGGTGGCCACCAAGGCAGCGAGCAGCGCGGTGGCCACCGCTCGCAACCCGCGGCCGGGTCGCCATCCCGCGTGCAGCGCGATGGCGGCCACGCCGCCCAACAGCAGCGAGTCGGCTCGGAAGTCGGTGCGCATGCCGATCTGCTGGTCGAGGCGTCCGGCCAGCGCCACTGCGCCCCCTGCGCCGCTCACGCGGTACGCGGCCACTGTCCGCAGCACCGTCAGCGCGACGGCACAAGCGAGGAGCAGGCCACCGACCACTTCCAACCGGATCCGGCGGATCAGCACCACCAGCAACAACGTGGGCCAGACCAGGTAGAACTGCTCTTCGACGGACAGCGTCCAGGTGTGGCCCCACGTGAGGCTCGCCACCGGGTCGGTGACGTGCCCGGCCCACTGCATCCAGTTCGAGGCGTACACCCCTGCCCACCCCATCAGCGACAGCTGCGACCGCATGGCCTGGTGCGTCGACAGCAAGTAGACGATGTCGACGCCGAACACGAGGGCGAGCGCCGGCAGCAGCCGCAGGACCCGACGCATGTAGAACGCGCCGAACGCCACCCGTCCGTTGCGTTCGCGCTCGGCCAGCAGCAGCGACGTGATCAGGAACCCGCTCAACACGAAGAAGACGTTGACGGCGAGGTACGACCCCGGGACGCCTCGTGCGTAGCTCTCGGGCCACAGCAAGAAGCTGTGGAACACCATGATCAGCAGCAGCGACACGCCCCGAAGCCCGTCGAGCCCCGGCTGGTAGCCGAGACGGAACGGTGCGCGACTCACGGCCGCGTCGCCCCCGTCAGTACGGCCAGGTCTCGCCATCGTGACCGAGCAGGCGGGTCAGGCGGCCGAGTCGGGCGACCATCAGCGCCTTGATCACCACGTTGCGGGCGAACCACGGCAGTTCGGCGAGCTGGCGCACCACGTTCTTCGTCCGGCCTCGGCCACGGACCGGGACGCGCCGGTACTGCGTCATCGACTGCGCCCGGCCCACATACGTCCAGTCGGCGGACCAGACCAAGGTGGTGAGCAGCGCCAAGGTCACGCCGATCGAGCTCCACGAGTCGTGGATGAGCAACGTGCCGCCCTCGCGCACCCGGCCACCCCACTGGACGATGTCCGCGCGGGCAGGGCCGTAGCGGTGGGCGCCATCGATGTACAGCAGGTCGACCGCGCCGGTGACCTGGTCGTGTGCCGCGCTCGACAGCTCACGCACATGGCGCACCCGCTCGGCCACCCCGGCGGCGGCCAGGTTCGCCGTGAACGCCTCGTGGTCGCTCTGGCCGAGCTGGGCGGTGGTCGTGATCTCCTGGGGGCCTCGGTCGGTACCCAAGTGCGGGTCGATGGCCACCACGGCGACCCCCCCAGGGGCGGCCCTGGCGAGGATGACCGCGGACCGTCCTCGAAAGCTGCCGATCTCCACGATCTGGTCACCCGCGGTGCAGCGAGACGCCTCTTGCCACAGCAACTTGGCCTGGTCCTCGGTCATCCACCCCTCGACGTGGGCAACCGCGCCGAAGGCGGCGTCGAAGGAGCGGGCTGACGTGTCGGTCACGAGGTCCCCGATTGGCAGGCGTCAGGGGTCGACATCCCGGTGCGTCGACCGCAGCGAGTGTAGAGGCGATGCTCGTGGCGGCCGGACCGTCTTCGATACGCTCGCTCGGCGCCCAACAGCCGACCGTGACCGCCGGGCACCCAACTCCGCCATGCCGTTCTCCGCACCCGACCCCCGCTCGACGACCGCCCCGGTCGCACACGACGAAGCCGTCGCCACCGTGGCCGACACGGCTGCGCGGGCCGGCATCCGCCGCGTCCATCTGCTGGCCTGGCGGGACCTCGACGATCCCGAGGCCGGCGGGTCCGAGGTCCACGCCGACAAAGTGGCCCGGATCTGGGCCGAGGCAGGTCTCGACGTGGTGATGCGCACCTCGTTCGCGGCAGGGCACCTCCCCGAGGTCGAGCGCGACGGTTACCGGGTGGTGCGACGGGCGGGGCGCTACCTCCTGTTCCCGCGCGCCGCGCTCGCCGAGATCGCCCGCAACCACGGACCGCGCGACGCCATGGTCGAGATCTGGAACGGCATGCCGTTCCTCACGCCGGTTTGGACCCGCAGCCCCAAGATCGTCGTGCTCCACCACGTCCACGGCGAGATGTGGCGGATGGTGCTCCCGCCCGGGCTCGCCCGCTTGGGCGACACCATCGAATCGCGCTGGGCGCCGCCCTTTTACCGCCGCGAGCGCATCGCCACGTTGTCGGAGTCCTCTCGCCAGGAGATCATCCACGAGCTCGGCATGGACCCCGACCGCGTCTCGGTGGTCCCGCCCGGGGTGGACGCCCGGTTCAGTCCGGGACCGGACCGCATCGGCCCCGACCCCACCCCACCCCCTCCGAACGTCCTGGCGGTCGGCCGCCTGGTGCCGGTGAAGCGCCTCGACGTGCTGATGCGCGCGTGCCACGAGGCCCGCGAGCACGTCCCCGACCTCACGCTCACGCTCGTGGGCCAGGGCTACGAGCAGGTGAAGCTCGAGCGGCTGGCACGGCGCTTGGATGGCGCGTCGTGGGTCACGTTCGCCCCGACGGTCTCCGACGAGGAGCTCGTCGAGCGCTACCGCCGGGCCCGGATCGTCGCCTCGGCCTCGGCACGGGAGGGCTGGGGGATGACGCTGACGGAGGCCGCGGCGTGTGGGACGCCGGCCGTGGCCACACGGATAGCGGGGCATGTCGACGCTGTCGACGACGGCGTCAGTGGCCTGCTCGCCGATGACGCGCACGAGCTCGTCCAGCACCTCGTGGAGCTGTGCAGCGACGACCGCCTCTGGCAGAAGCTGTCGACGGGTGCGGTCGCGCACGCCGCCAAGTTCTCCTGGGATGCCACCGCCGTCGGCCTGATGCAGTTGCTGGCCGAGGCGGCGCAAACGACGGGACGCCGCGGGCGGACCGGCCGATGGCGCTGACGCGCACCGGAGCCCGACGCCGGTTCGTCGAACGCTGGAGCTCCAAATCGCCGTACGCCGCGCTGGCGCTCGTGGCGTACATCCCGGCGCTGCTGACCAAGCCCGGCTGGATCTCGGTCGACACGAAGGTCTACCTGTACCTCGACCCCGGCCGCCTGCTGCACGAAGCCACTTCGATGTGGGACCCCAACACCGCGCTGGGCACTGTCACCCACCAGACCATCGGCTACCTGTTCCCGATGGGGCCGTACTACTGGGTCACGCACGCACTCGGCATCCCGGTGTGGGTGGCCCAGCGGATCTGGTGCGGCTCGCTGCTGCTCGCCGCCGGGGCGGGCGTGATCTACCTGCTGCGGACCATGCGCTGGCGGGGGCCCGGCGTCCCGGTGGCTGGCTTGGCCTACATGCTGTCGCCTTACATCCTCGCTTACCTTCCCAAGCTCTCGGTGATCCTCTTGCCGTGGGCGGGACTGCCCTGGCTGATCGCGTTCTGCATGCGCGCCGCTCGCCAAGGCGGCTGGCGCGATGCCGCGCTCTTCGCGCTCACGGTGCAGGTCATCGGCGGGGTCAACGCCAGTTCGCTCGCGTTCGTGCTGTTCGCAGCCGTGCTGTGGCTGCCGTTCGGGGTGTGGGTGCACCGCGAGGTGTCGTTCCGCGACGCCTGGCGCGCGCTGGCGCGCATCGCCCTGCTCACGTTCGTGACGTCCACCTGGTGGTTGGCCGGGTTGTGGGCACAGGGCCGCTACGGCATCAACGTGTTGCAGTACACCGAGACGGCGCAGACGGTCGCGCAAGTCTCCACCTCTTCAGAAGTGCTGCGAGGGCTCGGCTACTGGTACTTCTACGGCACCGACAAGTTCGGCGGCTTCGTCGACATGGTCGGGCCGTACACCCAGCACCTCTGGTTGCTGGTCACCAGCTTCGCGGTCCCGGGCTTGGCGCTGCTGTCCGGCCTCGTGGCCCGCTTCCGGGAGCGCGCGTACTTCGTGACGCTGGTCGTGCTCGGCGTGCTGTTGTCGGTCGGCGCGTACCCGTGGGACGGGCACACGATCGTGCCGCGGATCTTCCGATGGGTCCTCACGACCTCGCAAGCCGGCAGCGCGATGCGCTCGATGCCGCGTGCCGCACCCCTGTCCGTGCTCGGACTGGCCGTGCTGCTCGGCGCCGGGATCACCGCGCTGCACGAGCGCTACTCCGACGGGGTCAACCGCCTCGACCGCAAAGTCGTGCTCGTGGCCGCGCTGGCCGCCCTGCTGATCGGCGTGAACTACGGGCCCGCCTTCCTCGGCGGCATGATCGCCAAGGGTGGCGAGCGCCCGTCGGCGATCCCCGACTACTGGTATCAGGACGCCAACTACCTCGATGCGCAGCCGCACTCCACCCGCGTGCTCGAATTGCCCGGCAGCGACTTCGCCTCCTACCGCTGGGACGGAACGGTCGCGACCACCGTCGATCCGATCACGCCCGGGCTGATCACCCGCCCGTACGTGGCCCGCGAGCTGATCCCGTTCGGCTCGCCGCAATCGTCCAACCTGCTCGACGCCTTCGACGTGCAGCTACAAGGCCGGATCCTCGACCCTGCCGCCATCGCACCGATCGCGCGCTTCATGTCGGCCGGCACCATCAACCTCCGCAACGACCTCACGTACGAGCGCTACCTGCTCCCCCGGCCGCGTCTGTTGTGGAACTTGTTCGGCGACGCTGGCGGCCTCGGGACCCCGGTCGGGTTCGGCGGGAACGCTCCGAACGTGCCCGACCCCCGGCTCCCCTTGCTCGACGAGACCGAGTTGGGCGCCCCGGCGAACCTCCCGAACCCGCCGAAGGTCGCGGCCGTCCCCGTCGAAAAGACCCCTGCCATCGTCCACACGTCGCCGGTGAGCGGCGCCGTCGTGATGGCCGGTGACGGCAGCGGCCTGGTCAACGCCGCGGCGGCCCACCTCCTCACTGGACGTGAGCTCGTCTTCTACTCAGGGTCGTTCGCCTCGGACCCTTCGGCGCTGCGCAAGATCATCGGCGACGGCGCCACGTTGTTGGTGACCGACTCCAACCGCAAGGCCGGGCAGCGGTGGGGCACCATCTCCGACATCTACGGCTACACGGAGATGGCCGGCGAGCAGCCACTCGCGACCGATTGGCGCGATCAGCGCCTCGACGTCTTCCCCTCGGCCGGCGACGCCTCTCGCAGCGTCACCGAGCAGCGCGGCGGGGTCCAGGCCCGCGCCACTGCGTACGGCAACCCGGTCGCGTACACGCCCGAAGACCGCGCATCCAACGCCGTCGACGGCAACCCGACCACGGCATGGAGCGTCGGCGCGTTCTCCAACGTGTTGCACCAGAAGCTCCAGCTCGACTTCGCCGAGCAGCGCACTGCCGACCAGATCCACCTCCTTCAACCGCAGAACGGCGTCCGCAACCGCTGGATCACGAAAGTGAAGCTGACCTTCGACGACGGCAGCTCCGAAGTGCTCGACCTGAGCGACGCCAGCCGCTCTGGTAACGGGCAGACCATCTCCTTCCCGACGCACACGTTCCGCCGCGTCACCATCGAGATCGTCGGCGACTCGGTCGGCCAACGTCCCGCGTATCCCGGCATCTCCGGCGTCGGGTTCGCCGAAGTCGATCTCGGCAAGGCCATGCCCCACGTCGCCGAGTACGTCCGGCTGCCCACCGATCTGTTGCAGATCGCCGGCGCCTCGAACGTGTCGCACCCCCTCGACTTGGTGCTGACCCGCCAACGGGTGAGCGGCTCCAACGCGGTGCGGACCGACCCTGAACTGCGGATCGCGCGAGCGTGGAACTTGCCGACCGCTCGCTGGTTCAACGTGAGCGGGTCGGTCCGTCTCCAGTCGAACACCGCACCGGCCGCCACCGATCGCACGCTCGGGATCCCCGACGCAACGCATGGCGGGGTGACCTCCAGCGAGTCACGCCACCTGCCCGGTTCGGTCGCGGACCGCTCCACTGCTGGCGCCGACGGCAATCCCGAGACGGCTTGGTCGACGGGCCTCGGGAGCGCGGTGGGTGACTGGGCCGGCTACACCACCGCGCAGCCGGTGACCGTGAGTCAACTGGCGCTGCGGGTCGTCGCCGACGGCCGCCACTCCGTCCCGACGAGCCTCGAGGTCGACGTCGACGGCCACGCCGAGACCGTTGACCTCCCCGCCATCGCCGACAGCGCCAAGCCGGGCAGCACGCGACTGGTCCACGTCGCGCTGCCTCGCGCGATGACCGGGACGCACATCCGCTTCACCGTCAAGGGCATCCGGGCCGTCACCTCACGCGACTGGTACAGCCAGCAGCCGATCGACCTGCCCGTCGCGGTTGCAGAGTGGGGCGTGGCGGGGTTGCAGGCGCCGCGGCCCGCGGCCCGCCTCGACCCCGCCTGCCGGTCTGGGCTGCTGCAAGTCGACGGGGTCGACGTCCCGGTGTCGCTCGTGGGCACCGCCGCCGACGCGCTGGCGGGCAAGCCGATCACCTTCGTGGCCTGCACGCCACCCACAGGCCTTCTGCTGCCGTCGGGTAACCGCACGCTCACCACCACACCGGGAACGACCACCGGCCTCGACTTCGACCAGGTCGTCTTGCGCTCCGCCGCGGGCGGCCGCGGCGACCGCAACGCCGGTCCGGTCGCCCCGACGAGCCAGGGCCCAGGCGGGCGCGCGGGCGCGCCCGGCCCGAGGGTCGAGGTCACCCACCAGAGCCGCACGTCGGTCGACTTGAAGGTCACCGGTGTCGACGCGGCCCAGTGGCTCGTGCTCGGGCAGTCCTTCAACGACGGTTGGCACGCCACCGTCGGCGGCCACGACCTCGGGAAACCCACCCTGGTCAACGGCTACGCGAACGGCTGGCAGATCGGGCCGGGCACCGGCGCGCCCGCCAAGGCGGGCACGGTCGTGGTCCACCTCCGCTGGACACCCCAACGACTGGTCAACGTCGCACTGTGGATCTCGGCCATCGGCGGGCTGCTCGTGTTGATCTTGATCTTGTGGCCGATGCGACACCGGTTGGCGCCCGTCACTGCCTCGCCCCGCTCGAGCCTCGATCGCACGCCGAGCGTGCCACGCCCCGCATCGGTGGTACGCACCGTCCGCTACGGCGGCCCGAGACCGACCACCAAGGAGCTGCTCATCGCGGTGGTCGGGTTCACGGTTGCCACCGGCCTCGTGGTCACCCCGGTCTGCGGCCTGATCGCCGGGGCGCTCACGTTGGTGTGCCTGCGCATCCGCTGGTCACGCTTGTTGTTGGTGCTCGGCGCCCCGCTGTGCGTCGCGGCCGTCATGGCGTACGACGTGATCCATCAGTTCCGCGACCACATCCCGGCCGACTTCATGTGGCCCACGTTCTTCGCCCGCACCCACGACATCGCATGGATGGCCGTCGTGTTGTTGCTGATCGACGTGGTCGTCGACCGCCTGTGGCTGCGGCGCTGGTGGCCGACTGACGACTCGCCGGCCTGAGCAGCGGAGACCAGCCGCGGCCCGCGACGGCGCCCTCAGGACTTCGGTGGGCCCGCTTGCGTGAAGCGGGCGTCGGGTGGGTCGGCCGCCCACGCCGCCGGGTGGCCCCAGGCGTCGTCGAAGACGAGCTCACGCAGCGGGCGGCGGCGGACAGTGCCGTGGTTGCCCGCAGGGCGCCCGAGCGTGATCGTGGCGGCGATCAGGACGCCGTCGGGGATGGCGAGCACGTCGCGCAACTCGCGCTCGACGAGACCGTGCCACATGGTCATCACCCCGCCGTAGCCCATCGACCGGGCCGCGAGGAGCAAGTTCTGGCAAGCCGGATACACCGACGCGCCTTCGCTGGCAAAGGGCGCCCGGTAGCGCTGGAGGCATGCCAGCACCACCACTGGTGACTCCTCGAAGTGGTCGACGTAGTGCTGCATGGTGCGGGCCATGCGCGCTTTGGGCGAGTCGTCCGCAGCACCTGTCCCCTCGTCGTAGCGGTCGTCCGCGCGCTTGGTGTCCCACGCCGAGCGGAATGCGTTCCCCAACAGCGCTCTCGCCTCGAGAGCCTTCGGGCCGCCGCGCAGGACCAGGAATCGGAACGGCTGGCGGTTCGACCCCGACGGCGCGCGACTGGCGGCGAAGAGCATCCGAGCCAGGTCGGCTTCCGGCACCGGATCCGGCAAGTACCGCCGGATGGCCCGGGTGGTGCACAAGCCTTCGTACAGCCCCGGCTCGCCGGTGGGCTCGACATGGGGGTCCGGCGCGGTCATGGCGTCACCTCCACCGGCGCGCCACCCGCTCGTGCCGACTCGTAGACGGCGTCGACGAGACGGTGGGCGCGCACGGCGTCGTCGAACGACGGGCTGGCGGTCCCGCCGGTGCGCGGGGCCCGCAAGAACGCGCCGGCGGGGTTGTCGGGCTCGATGCCGCGGTTCGCCAGTTCGGCCATCAGCCCTTCGTCTTGGCGGACCTGCTCGTCGGCGCCCGTGTACTGCCACCGGACCGGTCCGAACAGGTCGTTTTCGAGCTCGACGTGCAGGCGCTCGCAGAACACCTCGACGTTCCGGCCGCTCGGGCGTTCGAGGATGTCGTGCCACACCGAGGTCAGTGCCCCCAGACCTCCGTCGCGGAACGTCAGCACGGCTGCGGCGTTGTCCTCGATGCCGGCATGGCCGTGGCGGTTCTCGGTGCGGGCGCTGATCGAGGCGATCGGACCGATCACGTGCTCGATGATGTCGAGGTCGTGGATCGAGTGCTCGAGCATCGTGCCGGCGCCGGCCAGCGTCGGGTCGACCCGCCACACCGACTCGTATTGGCCCTGGTTCGGAATGTACTGGTCGTCGCGGAACACGACGCTCATGACCTCGCCGGCTTCGGGGTCGTGGACGAGTGACCGCACCAGCTGGAACGACGGCGAGTACCGCAACACGAGCCCCACCTGGTTGACCACGCCGGCCGCGTCGACCTCTGCAGCCATCGCCGCGGCGCGCTCGGCGTCGAACGCCAGCGGCTTCTCGCAGAACACCGGTTTGCCGGCCGCCACCACCTTCGACACCAACCGGGCGTGCTCGGCAGTCCACGTGCACACGAACACGACGTCGGCGCGGGCGACGACTTCGTCCTCATCGGCGGCCACATCACCGCCGTGGTCCTCGATGAAGGCTCGCGCGCGCTCCGGGTCGTGGTCATACGCACACACGATCTCGCTGGGCTCGTCGGCCAGCGACAACATCATCACGTGGAAGCGGGCGATGAAACCCGTCCCGAGAAAGCCAACGGCGGTGGTCATGGCCGACACCGTACGCAACGACCGGCATCGCGCCAGCGGCGCCCGGCCACGGGGCCGACACCTCGCCAGAGGTCGCGGCTAGACCATTCGGGTCCCCGCGGGAAGGAAGCCCACATGGCTGACGCCGATCAGATCCGAGCCACCATCGCCAGCTACGCCGACCGACTCGGCGCGCTCGACCGCGCCGGCTGGGTGGCGCTGTTCACCGACGACGCACGCCAGGAGGACCCCGTCGGCGCGCCCGTCAACGTCGGCCACGAGGCCATCGGCGCGTTCTTCGACCGCATGATCGGCCCCATGAACGAGCCGCAGATGCTCCTGCACGACGGTTTCCCGATCGTCGTCGGCAACGAGGCGATCGTGGGCTTCCAGATCGTGGCGGGCAGCGGCGCGGAACGCATCCGCATCCCGATGATCGTCGACCACATGACGTTCGCAGACGACGGCCGCATCAGCGCGCTGCGCGCGTTCTGGGATCCCGCATCGCTCATGCTCGACCCCGAGGGCTGACGTGGCCGAGCCCAAGGCAGCCGGGACGCCCGACCCCGCTGAGCTCGGCGCGCACACCGACGACCTGCTGGCGTTCCTCGCTGCGGCCCCGTCGCCCTACCACGCCGTCGAGGAAGCCGCGCGCCGCCTCGACGACGCCGGGTTCACCCCACTGGACCGCGAGGACCCCTGGCCAGCCGGCCCGGGTTCGTTCTACGTGCGCCGCGGCGGTTCAGTCGTCGCGTGGGCCGTGGGGCCCGGAACGCGGGCCGCGGCCCCCTACCGCATCGCCGGCGCGCACACCGACAGTCCGAACCTCCGGGTGAAACCGCGGCCCGAGACGACCACGCTCGGCTACCGGCAGCTCGGCGTCGAGGTGTACGGCGGGGCGCTGTACAACTCCTGGCTCGACCGCGACCTCGGCTTGTCCGGGCGGGTCACGATCTCGACCCGCGCCGGGATCCACACCGAGTTGGTGCGGACCGACGATCCCATCGCCCGCATCCCGCAACTCGCCATCCATCTCGATCGCGGCGTGAACGACGGGCTCAAGCTCAATCCGCAGCTGCACCTCGTGCCGATCTGGTCGCTGAGCGGAGGATCGCACTCCGACGGCGACGACCTTCGCAGCTACCTCGCAGGCCTGATCGCGATGGACGGGCAGATCGATCCGGCCTCGATCACGGGTTGGGACCTGATGTTCCACGACGTCGCGCCGCCCGCACGAACCGGCCGCCACGGCGAGCTCGTCTCCTCGGGCCGGATCGACAACCTGCTGTCGTGCCACGCAGGGCTCCTCGCCCTCATCGATGCGGCCGGCCGCGGCGGCGAGACAGACGCCACCCGGCCCGGTCCAGTTCAGGTGCTCACGTTGTTCGACCACGAGGAGATCGGCTCGCAGACCCCCACCGGGGCGCAAGGCGCCTGGTTGGGTCAAGTCCTCGAGCGGATCTGCCTGGCCCGCGGCGGCACACGCGCCGACTTCCTCCAGGCGTTGGCCGCCTCGACTTGCGTGTCGGCCGACGGCGCCCATGCCACCAACCCCAACTACCTCGACCGCCACGACCCCGCCCACCAGATCACGCTCGACGGCGGGCCCGTCATCAAGACCAACGCCAACCAGCGCTACGCCACCGAGGCGACCACCGGTCCGTGGCTGCGGGCGGTGGCCGACGGGTCCGGCCTTCCTCACCAGGAGTTCGTGAGCCGTGCCGACATGCCATGCGGCTCCACGATCGGTCCACTCACCGCTGCCGGCCTCGCCATCGACACCGTCGACGTCGGCGCGCCGATGCTGTCCATGCACGCGGCACGCGAGCTCACCAGCGCGGTCGACGCCTGGCGGCTCACTGCGTTGTTGCGGGCCGCGTACCTGGCGCCGTGAGTCGACTGGTGTGCCGGCTGGGGCCGGACCGTCGCGATCTGCGATCCTGAGTTGGTGAACCACCTCGAGGCGCTCGGCGTCCTCGGCCTCGAACCTGGGGTGGGCTGGTCCGAAGTGCGAGCGGCATACCGCGGTCTGATCCGCGAGCTCCACCCCGACCGCGCCGGCGACGCCAGCACCGGCAAGGTGGCCCGCATCACCGCGGCGTACTCGCTGCTGGAGGCCACGTGGGACGACCGACCGCCCCCTCCGCCGGCACCCTCACGCCCCGTGCCGACGACCAATGGCCACCCGCCACCAGGTCAGCCGCCTCGCCACGGCACGCCCGCCACGGGCGGGGCGACGTGGTCGGGCCTTCCGGTCGACGTGTTGGGCAACGACGCGCTCGCGGTCGACGCCGACGCCGAGACGGCGTTCTTCTTGTTGCTCGATGCCGCGCATGACATCGGCGAGGTTTCCTTCGTGGACCCCTCGATCGGCCTCATCGAAGCGGTGTGCCAGTTCGCGGGCACGCCCGCGTGCTCACTGGTGATCTCGCTGCAGGGACGCCAAGACCACGTCGAAGCGTTCTGCACGCTGGAGACGCTCGACGGCACGGCGCCACCGCCGCTGCACCATGTCGTGGAAGTGCTGGCCGACTTGGCCCGCCAACGGATGGGGGCCACACTCGACCGGCCGGTGGATGCTCCCGCGGAGTGGTTGGTCGACGAGCAGGGGCGCCCCGGGCGCCCCGACTAGCGATGCGTCAGCGACCGACGGGCACGCCGTAAGCGAGGATCCCGCAGCGCCCGCACACCATCGAGCCGTCCCGCCTCGGCGATCCGAAGCGGTGACCCAAGATGACGCACAACGAGCGCATGAGCCACGCCTGCATGCGTCCATCCTGCCCCGTGGGGCACCCAGCGGCACGGTCAGGGCCCAAATTTCCGCCTCACGCTGGTCAGGCCGCGCCGATGCCTTCCATGCGCGCGAGCACCCGCAACATGACCTCGTCGGCCCCGCCGCCGATCGACAGCAGCCGGGCGTCGCGGTAGAAGCGGGCGGTCCACGTCTCCTCCATGTAGCCCATCCCGCCGTGGTATTGGACCGCGAGATCGGACACCCGGCGCAGCAGCGGGCCGGCCAGCAGCTTGGCAACGGTGGCCAGGCGCGTGGTGTCCTCGCCCGCCAGGTAGGACTCGGCGCACGCGTGGTTGACCGCCCGGAGCGCGTCGGTGTCGGCAGCGAGCTGCGCCACGGTGAACTGGAGGTACTGGTTGTCGGCCAGCGGCCGGCCGAACGCCTGGCGCTCGTTGAGGTAGGCGATGAGCCGATCGAGCGCGCCGCGCGCCTGACCCCATGCCACGTACGACGCGATCATCCGCTCGTTCTGGAACTGCTGCATCTGTTGCACGAAGCCCTTGCCGATCTCGCCGATCGTGTTCGACACCGGCACCCGGCAGTCGACGAAGCTCAACTCGGCCGTGTCCGACGAGCGGTTGCCCAGCTTGTCGAGCTTGCGGCTCACGGAGAAGCCGGGGGTGGTGGTCGGGAACAGGATCTGGCTCATGCCCCGGGCGCCACCGTCGTCGGAGGTGCGGGCCAGCAGGCACAACCAGTCGGCCTGCGCGCCGTTGGTGATGAACAGCTTCGTGCCGTTGATGACCCACTCGTCGCCGTCGCGCACCGCCCGCGTGCGCAGGCCTGCCACATCGCTGCCCGCGTCGGGCTCGGTGACCGCGATCGAGGCGACCAGTTCGCCCCGACAGGCCGGCGCCAACCACGTGCGCTTCAAGTCGTCGGATCCGTAGCGCGCCAACGACGGGGTGGCCATGTCGGTCTGAACGGTGATCGCCATCGACACGCCGCCACAGCCGATCCGGCCGAGCTCCTCGCCCAACACCAACGTGTAGCTGTGGTCCGCACCTTGCCCGCCGAACTCTGTCGGGTACTCGAGGCCGAGCAGCCCTGCCGCGCCGAGCTTCGGGAAGAGGTCGTGGGCAGGGAACTGCCCCGCTGCTTCCCACTCGTCGACGTGAGGATTGACCTCGCGGTCGATCAGGACGCGGACGGTCTCGCGGAACTGCTCGTGCTCGTCGGTGAAGCGCATCGCGCCCACGGTAGGAGGCGGCCAAGGGCGCGGCGAGCCGGCCCGCAGCGACGGTGCGGCAGCAGGTTCGCGGGCGGGGCAGCGGGCCGACCTCGAGCGACCGGGTGGCGGCAGGTTCGCGCCTGGCGCAGCGAGAACTGAACCGGTGACACCCGATGACTTCCACGCCGTCCTGATCGCGCCGACCCTGTCGAGGTTGCCCAACCGTGTACACGCCTTTCGGTGAACTGCCCGACCGGTTCTTGTCGTCGGGCATGTCGATCGACGAGGCCGACGAGTACCTCCGGGCCAGATCCAGTCGCCGGTCGTTCTTGCGTGGCGCGGCGCTCCTCGGCGGTGCCGCCGTCGTCGGGCCGACCCTGTGGCAACAGCCCGGCTGGTCGCAGGCGGCACCACCCGGGTCGCCCCGACTGGCGTTCGGGAACGACCCGACCACCACGATGAACGTGTCGTGGTCGACGCCCGCTCCGGTGGCCAATCCCCGGTTGTCGTACGGCATCGCCTCGTCGGCGGGCACGACCGTCGCCGCGGACACCCGCACCGTCGGCGGGCTCAAGCCCGTGGCCACCAACTACCACCACGTTCGCCTCACGGGGCTCGCGCCCGGGACGACGTACCGCTACCGGGTCGCCCACGACGGCGCGTCGGTCGACGGGCTGTCGTTCACCACCGCCCGCCGCGGCGACCACCCTTTCACGTTCACGGCGTTCGGCGACCAGGGCATCACCACGGCAGCAGCCGACAACACGGCGCTCATCGCCGGCATCGACCCGGCCTTCAACCTCGTGGCCGGCGACGTCGCCTACGCCGACGGCATCGGCACCGGGCTGGTGGTCGACCTCGTGCAGTTCGACCCCACCCGTTGGGACGACTGGTTCGCCGAGACCGCCGTCGCGCAGCGGCGCAGCCCGTGGATGCCCGCCATGGGCAACCACGACATGGAGCCGGGTATGGGGCTGCACGGCTACGGCGGCCACTACGCCCGCCTCGCGCTGCCCACCAACGGCTTCAACGAGGTGGTGTACGCGTTCCGCTACGGCAACGTCGGCGTGGTGGCGGCCGACGCCAACGACATCAGCGAAGAGATCCCCTCCGCGCAGCTGTACACCAACGGTCGCCAGACGCCGTGGATCGACGCCACGCTCGCTGCGTTCCGAGCCGACCCGACAATCGACTTCCTCGTCGTGTACTTCCATCACTGCGCGTACTGCACGATGACCTCGCACGGCTCCGATGGCGGCGTGCGGTCGAAGTGGGTCCCGCTGTTCGACCGTCACCACGTCGACCTCGTCATCAACGGGCACAATCACGGCTACGAGCGCACCCACCCGGTGCGCGCCAACGCGCCGACCGCCGAGGCCCCGGTGGGCGCCACGGTGCGCTCGGACCAGCTCGGCACCACGTACATCTGCGCCGGCGGCGGCGGCCGCGCCCCCGACGACTTCGGGTCCCAAGCCTTCATCAGCCACGGACCCGTCGCCTACCAGCTCAAAGCCGACGCCGAGCTGGAGCCGTCGGCGTGGTCGTCAGTGCGTCGGCCGATCAACAGCTTCATCCGCGCCGACGTCCGCCCACCCGATGCCGACGGGCTGGCCACCATGGCCATCACCACCATCTCGTCCAAGGGGACCACGATCGATCAGGTCACGTTGCGTCGGGCTCGGGTGCGCAACGCTGCCGCGACCTCGACCGTGGGCGGGGCGCAACCCGCCACGGGCGCGGTGGAGGCGGCCGACCTCAACAGGGCTGCTTCTCGCCACCCCGCTTCTGGCCACCCGGCGGCGTCGGGTACCGGACGCACGTCGGGCGGCACGCTCGCCGCGACCGGCGGCCACCTCGACCGCCTCGCGCCGATCGGCGGCCTCGCCGGCACGCTCGCCGCCGGCGGCGTCGCCGGCCTGACCGCGCTGCGCCGCCGCGCCGCCGCCCTCGAGGCGGATTCGCCCTCCGACGTGCCGCGCTGAAGGGGCGCCCCGCTCCTGTCGTCCCCGTCGTCAGCCTGGTGCGCCGGACCTGACACCCGCTGTCATGTTTGGAAGGAAGCCGCCCGGCGACGGTCCGGCACCATTCAGGAGGACGCAGGCCCTGCGCTAAAGTGGCTGCTCGCTCCGGCTCGCCGGGGCGCCACGTCGGAGTGGCGGAATAGGCAGACGCGCTAGCTTGAGGGGCTAGTGCCCGCAAGGGCGTGGGGGTTCAAGTCCCCCCTCCGACACCACCTGACCAGGGCAAACGCCCTGGTCAGCGGCGTTTTCGGCGGAGGTCGAGCGGGCCGTCGTACTCGATCTCCTCGACGGCGGGGTAGATCACCCGGAGGCCGCACTCGTTGGTCAGCGTCCCCACGCCGCGTCGGCGGCCCACTCGGGGTCGTCGTTTGCCGGTACGCACGACCTGTGGCGTGCTCGTCCAACTGCATGCGTGACCTCGTAGCCTCCAGCGATGCCGACACCTCCCGGCCAGGCCGTTGTCGACTGCACCATCGCGCTACGCGAGGTCCAGCCTCGGGTGTGGCGCCGGCTCCTCGTTCCGGGGAGCGTTCGGCTCGACAAGTTGCACCCCATGTTCCAGGCGGCGATGGGGTGGGAGGACTGCCACCTCCACGCCTTCGAGATCGGTGGCAACCACTACGGGATGCAGTTCGACGAGTACCCGGACGGCGAGCTGCAGGAGAAGGACTTCACCGTCGTCACCGCCATCGGGTCGAACGAGCGCTTCACCTACGAGTACGACTTCGGCGACTCATGGGACCACGACGTCACCGTCCACCGCGTCTGGCGGATGCCGAAGGGCCTGAAGTTCGCCGTCTGCCTCGACGGCGCCAACGCCTGCCCGCCCGAGGACGTCGGCGGCTCCTGGGGCTACGAGCACCTCCTCACGGTGCTGGCCGACCCCAGCCACGAGGAGCACGAGCACCTGAGCGGATGGGTCGGCAGGCCGGTCGATCCGCACGAGCTCGACCTCGCGCTCGTGAACGCCCACCTCCAGGCCGTTCGCTGATCAATAGACGGACCTCCTGTGACGCGCCCCACGAGATCGACCGTCGACCGCAGGCAGCTTGCCTTGAACCCATGGCTTTGGTGAAGCGTGTCTACGGCACGGATGAGGCGACAGCGTTCGTCGCTGGCGGTGGCCTCGCGACTGACGACGACGGGTCGATCACCAACGACGGCCGGCGACTGGACAGTGCCGAGGCGGTCCTCGAGTTTCTCGAAGAGCGGAGGCGGGAGCGGGAGACCGCCGAGCGCTCGGCTTGATCTGGTGGGCGATCACCCGCCGCTCGACGTCGACCGAGTGGTCGAGGTGTTCGATCGTCACCAGGTCAGTACCTGCTCGTCGGTGGCGTAGCGGCTCGCTTCCAGGCTCCAAGCGCCCGACCGAGGTCGTTGAGGTCGTCGGACGAGCAGAGGGCTCGCCCCTCAGACGGCGGAGCATGGCCTATCACTGTGATCCCGATCTTCTGCTCGTATGGTGGAGCCAGCTCAGTCGTCCGATCTTCCCGGGGGGCTGCCGGGCGTACGCCGCCCGGGTCGTCGGGCAGAGACGGCTCGAGTTCCGCCCCAGGAGATGACAGCGCCGAGACCGGCGCTCCGAACCTGGAGCGGTCCATGCAACACCCGTCCGACTCGAGCTACGGTGACGAACGCCTGTTCGACCCGATTGCTCTCACCCGAGGTCCGTTCGATGCCGAGTTTCAGCAATGTAGTTTGGCGCCCATGACCGGGGAACCCTTCAGCATCGCTGGATTGTTCGCCGGCATCGGAGGGATCGAGCGAGGTCTCGCCCGCCACGGCGGCGAAGCCGCGTTGCTCTGCGAGTATTGGGACCCGGCTCACCGCGTGCTCGCGGCGAGGTTCCCGGACGTCCCTCTCGTCGAGGATGTGCGCGACCTTCGATCGCTGCCGAAGGTCGATCTGGTGTCGGCCGGCTTCCCGTGCACGGATCTGTCCCAGGCGGGGCGAATGGACGGCATCAATGGACGCGCATCGGGTCTCGTCTCAGAAGTGTTCCGCTTGATCCGTCGTCCCCGTGCGCCGATGTTGCTGCTCGAGAACGTCAGAAACATGCTCGTGCTCGACGGCGGGGCGGCCATGCAGTACCTCGTCGATGAGTTGGAGGCTCTCGGCTATCGGTGGGCGTATCGCCTCGTGGACTCGCGCTTCACCGGCGTGCCTCAGCGACGCCAGCGAGTCATCTTCCTGGCGTCCCAGACCCTCGATCCGCGTGCCGTGCTCTTCTCCGACGATGAAGGCGAGCCCGGTCCGGAGTGGTTCTCGGACGAGACGTGCGGCTTCTACTGGACCGAAGGTCTCCGTGGCCTCGGTTGGGCACGGGACGCAGTGCCCACTCTCAAGGGCGGCTCC
The DNA here is from genome assembly GCA_035547835.1 of Acidimicrobiales bacterium. NCBI lineage: Bacteria > Bacillati > Actinomycetota > Acidimicrobiia > Acidimicrobiales > Acidimicrobiales bacterium. The sequence goes on along the minus strand of DASZTW010000007.1, from coordinate 152,473 downwards.
ACGGTCGGAATCCCGTCTCAGCCTGGGATCTGGAACCCCTCGGCAGCGCTCGGTCGCCGGATCGTCCTGCCGGTGGTCGAAGAGGCCGAGCAGATGCAGGGATTCCCCGCCGGCTGGACCTCACCTGCAGCCGACGGGCCGGGTCGCAAGGGCCCCCGATGGAAGCTGACCGGCAACGCTGTCACCGTCGGCGTGTCGGCCTGGGTCGGCCGTCGCCTGCGTGACCCTGGTGAGCCGATCCTCGACGGAGAACCGATGAAGGCTGGCGGGCGTTGGCCCACCGCGGCATTCGGGGCGAAGGGCAAGATCTGGGCGGTGAACGTGTCCATGTGGCCCACCCGAGAGCCGTATCTCCATCTCCACGAGATCGTCGATCTGCAGGAGGCTCAGCCTCTGTCGGCTCGGGCGAGCGCGGGATTCCTGTCCCGGGCAGAGCGCGGCACCCTGCGGTTCGTCGACGGATTCCTGGACGACGTCGCCGAGCATGCCGCCTACATGGCGGAGGAGCTCTCTGTCGCCTGAGGCCCGCCCCCCGGGTCGTCCCGCCGCCTCGTCGGCGGTCGTGCGCACACGGATGCAGCGCCAGGCCCGGAGGGATACAGCAGCGGAGCTGGCCATTCGTCGCGAGGTGTGGCGGAGGGGACTTCGCTACCGCGTCGACGTCGCTCCGATCCCCGGTCTTCGACGGCGTGCCGACCTGGTGTTCACAAAGGCTCAGATCGCTGTGTACGTGGACGGCTGTTTCTGGCACCGCTGTCCGGTCCACGCCACCTCACCGAAGGCGAACAGCGAGTGGTGGCGCGAGAAGCTCGACGCGAACGTGCGGCGAGACCGCGACACCAACCGTCGGCTCACCGAGGCGGGGTGGACCGTCATCCGGATCTGGGAGCATGAGGACCCCGTCACGGCTGCGGACCGGATCGAGTCGGTCGTGCGCTGACTTGCGCACCGGGTCCCCGGAGCTGGTTCCGGCCTCACCTACGATCGGATCGATGGAGGGGCCCGCGATTCTCGTCGAAGCGCTGCGCGACGCGACGATCGCCGACAAGTACGGGAATCGGTGGCAGTACCACTCCCGTAGCGACCGACACTCGAAGGTCGCATGCTGGGGCATCGGCCTCGACCTCCTGAGCTCGTCGGCGTTGCTCCGACGACACGTCGCCGAGGGCAAGGTCATCCTCGGCGTGAACCACACGATGCGGGACTTCGGCACGGGCCGAAAGAAGGATCTGGACCTGGTACTTGCTCGCCCCGAGGGAGAGCCGGACCGACGAATCACGTTTGGTCAGTTGGCAGAGCGGTACTCGATTCCCCTCTCCGCTCGGCAGCGGATGATCCTCGAGGAGCTCCCCGAGCTACCGGTGGCGCCCGTCGGCGCGGTCCTGATCGCGCTCGAGGCCAAGGCGACGATGACGGCGCACATACGCGCGCTGCCTCGTCTCTACGACGAGCTCAACTCGTCCCACCTCTGTGTGCACGGCGCCAGCCGTCAGGCACTCGCCATCGGTTTCGCCATCATCAATGCGTCGGGGCGGTTCGCGTCCTCGGACATGAACAAGTTCGACCTGTCGAAGGCCGATCGTGTCTTCACGGAGGAGCCGCAGCCTCGCTCGCTGGTGCGCACGCTGGAGAAGATCGCCGAAATGCCTCGCCGATCGAACACGCGCGAGACGGGGTTCGACGGGGTGGGCGTCGTTGTCATCGATGGACCGAACGACGGCACCCCGTTCCGGCTCGTGACAGCCGCGCCTGCGCCGCAGCCGGGTGAGCCGTTCCACTACGACGGGATGATCGCTCGCATGGCCAACGAGTACGACACCAGCTTCTCGTCGATCTGACTGGCCGGCGCCGCAGGCGTCGGCATCGCGGAGATGAGGATCCTCGACATGTAGTCGCCCTCCCGATCGCCGAGTGGAGCCGGCCGATCCACTTCGCTCGGGAAGCAGCTCGCGGACCGCGTAGGTGTCAGACTGATACCGTTGTCTGCATGGCCATGACCCTGCGGCTCACGGACGAGGAGCACGCGGCCCTTCGGAGCCGCGCCGCGGCGGAGGGCATCTCGATGCAGGACGCCGCACGACGGGCGGTGCGGGAGTACGTCCAGATCGGTGAGCACCGGAGCCGCGTCGCGGCCGCCTCGGGGCGGGTGAAGGCGGCGCACGGCGAGGCGCTCGAGCGCCTCGGTGGGTGAGCCGGCAGTTCGAGTACCTCGACACCGATGACCTCGTCGAGCTGGCGATCAGCTTGCTCGGCGATCCGGCGCCGATCCGTGATCTCGGCCTGCTCGGCTCCGCGGCAGCACGGCCGCCCGCGACCGCTTTCGGCGAGGACGCCTACCCCGACATCTGGTCGAAGGCGGCTGCGTTGCTCCACTCCATCGTGCAGCACCATGCCCTCGTCGACGGCAACAAGCGACTCGGCTGGTTGGCGACCGCCGTGTTCCTGGAGATCAATGGCGCCAGGGTCACCGGGATCTCGAACGACGCGGTGTACGGACTGGTCATGGGCGTCGCAAGCGGCGACAGCGATCTTGCAGAGACCGCGCCTCAGCTCCGGACCCTGGCCGAGGGATGATGTGTACGAAGGCGCCAGTGGCAGGTACTGGATCTCGCGGGTTGGCCCTCCGACACAACCTGACCAGCGCGAAAGTGCGGGTCAGCGCAGTTTTCGCCGGCGGTCGAGCGGGCCGAAACGGCTATCGCGGCACGGACGAGTACCGGTCGGTGCTCGCCGTCGCGGGGTCCCTGCTCGCGCATCTCCGCGGTGCGGCCGTTTGGGCATATCTCGGCCTGCCCGACCCGAGGTGAGTCGCCTTATTGCTGGGCGCAGCCTGGCCGGCCATCAGGCGTTCGACGCTGTCATTTGCATCGATGCTCGCTGGTCAGAACCTTGTTCGGCGCCGGGCCTGTTACACCGACTATGAGGCAGCGACCCGTTGTACCGACGACTTCGACCTCGAGCCTCATGCTTGTTCCCGTCGGGAAGACCAGCCACAGCGGGGTGCTGAGACGTAGTGATGGAAGACCAGGTATTGACATTCCGTACAAGCCGCGCGTCGAGCGATCGGCAAAGGCTGTAGCCACCATCTGGACATCAACTGGCTTGAACTTGCTTTCGGCCTCGCGACGAGCTGCAGACACCTTCGACCGGTTCTGGTGAGCAACGTGTGCACCCCACAGCGACCAGGATCCGACTGCCACAATTACGACCATGACGATGATGAGCAAACGGCGGCGGCGGGCCTTCTTCTCAGCACTATCGATCTCCATCGGCTCCTTCACCGTTCACCGGGCCCCAACATGGGCCGACTCAGCTCTGAGCGGTCAACGTGGCCCCCTGGCGGCCCTTTCACGGCCGGCCATCGCGGCGTAGAAATGGAACGCATCGCCCAGCGTATCGATCGGCTGGATCGTTTCATCTGGCAATCCTCCCCTTGACCTATCTTCTATCAGGTCGACCAGCTGCAGGAGAGGAAGTGAATCCAGGTCCAAGTCCTCAACGGGGCGAAGCGACGCGCCATACTCTCGAACGGCAATCTGCGGCCCGGCCTCGACACCCACTACACCACCACCTGGGACTCAACTTCCGCGGACAACGGCGAGATGCTGAAGCTGTCCCGCGGGCTGTATCAGCTGGCCGACACCGCTGGCGTCGGCAACATCCACTTCATTGCGGTGTGTGCCCGGTCGCACCACGGGATGATCGTCGTGGGCTCCGCGCTGTCCTACTGGGACCTCACCGATGTGATCCTATCGGCGGTCCATCTCGCCGTCCCCGAAGGGTGACACCACCATCGACCACCCGCCCACGATGGTCCACGTGTTTCGAGCCGCGAGCTACGAGCTTGGACGCATCGAAGTGACGGAGGCCGGCGGCGAGCGGTTCTGGATCACCGACCGGGAGCGAACCGTCGTCGACGCGTTCCGCCTAGGCCACCTGGTCGGCGACACCACCGCTCACCCGGCGTCGCGCCGCTACCTGGACCAACCCCGGCCGAAGCTCGCTCAACTCGCCGACCTTGCCCGCGATCTGCGGGCGTCGACAGCGGTCCGCGTGGCGCTGGCGATACCTGACACGTGAGTCAGCCCGGCCGAGCCACGCCAGGTGGACGCGCGTGGGTGATGCCGCCTCTTCGTTGGCCTAGTCCGACATCCGCCGTACAATCGTGCGTACATAGGCACAGAAGCGCAGGAGGCATGGTGGCCATCAAGACCGATCGCGTGGAGGCACGCTTGTCCCCCACCGAGCGTGCGCACATCGAACAAGCTGCCTCGATTGCAGGCCTCCCGGTGTCGACGTTCATGGTCGGCGCCGCGGTCAACCGAGCCGACGAGATCATCACCGCGGCCACCACCACGGTCGTGCCGGCCGACTACTTCGACAGGCTCGTCGTAGCCCTCGACGAGGCCGAGCCGACCCCAGGCCTGTCGAAGGCGGCGAGGCGCTCCCACCGTTCGCCGCGCATCATTGCACGGTGACGTACCGGGTCGAGCGGCTCGCCGACCACGACCTCTCGGAGTTCACGTGCGGCAACATGGACCTCGACGACTGGCTGCGATCCCACGCCCAGAGGGCCACGGGGCAGGGGACGCGCACCTACATCCTGGTCGACGAACATGAGCGGGTCTGCGGCTACTTCGCGCTCGCACCCCACCTGTTGTCCCGCGATGACGCCCCACCGCGCCTGGCCCGAGGCGCCCCACAGCAGATCCCGGGGATCTTGCTCGCGAAGCTGGCGCTCGACTCGGCCATCCAGGGCCGCGGCATGGGTGCCGAACTGCTCGTCCGAGCGCTCGACACCATCATCGCGGCGGCCCGCCGTGCCGGAGGGAGGGTGGTCATCGTCGATGCGATCGATGACGATGCCGTCGCCTTCTACGAGCATCACGACTTCCGCCGGCTGCCGGGCCAATCATGGCGCCTGGTCATGAAGCTCAGCAGCGCCGCGAAGGCGCTGGGCCTCCCGTGGCCATGAGGTGGCCTCCCGGGAGCGCGCGGGAACGCTCGAACGTCGCCGCGCGGCCGACGCACCGCGCCGCTGACCCGGCCCGGTCGCAGGCCTCATCAGTAGGACATGGCGCCGGCCTGCGATCAGTCACGCTCGACGGCGCGGAGGCCGTGCTCGGGCGTCCACCACTGAACGACCAGCTTGGTGGCGGCGGCGTCGAGCCCCGTGATGACGACCTCGGTGATGTCGGCGACGAACATCTCGCCGTCGGGCGCCTCGCCGGCCTCGTCGGCGGGCACGGGGCCACCCGGGGTGGCGACGCCGGCGATCTTCGCCTCACCCGGCCACTCGCCCTCCTTGCCCTCGATGGGGTGGAAGGTCGGGCCGTGGAGGGCGAACCGGGGGTCGCGGCGGAGGTCGGCGCCCTTGCGCGCCGCGGTCATCGACCCGAAGCGCAGGTCGCCGTCGACGAACTCGCACTCGATGCCCGAGATGCGTGGCGAGCCGTCGGCGCGCAGGGTCGCGATCGTCTTGTGACGCCCCGCGTCCAACAGACGGCGCACCCGAGCCGCGAATTCCGGTTCCTGCTCTTCGATGACCTTCCAAGCCGGCACGGCCGCTCAGCGTACGCCGCCCGCCGGGGCCGTGGTGGGCCGTAATCTCCTGGCGTGGCCTCCTGTCCCGACTGCTCGTTCCCATTGCTCGGCGCTGACGGGGCCGACGTGAACCTCCCCGGCGCGCTGCGCTACGACGAAGCCCGGTCCGTAGGCGCCGCAGGCCGCATCCGGGTGCTGGCGGGCGAGACTGCCGCGCTGCTGCGGTCGACGTCTGCCGATCGCGCGCGCCGTCGACCCGAACCCGCCGTGTGGTCGCCGCTCGAGTACGCCTGCCACGTGCGCGACGTGCTGCTCGTGCAGCGCGAGCGCGTGCTGATGATGCGACGCGGACTCGGCGACAAGGTCGTCCCGATGGGACGCGACGAGCGGGTCGAGCTCGACGGCTACCGCGCCCAGGACCCCGTCGACGTCGCGACGCAACTCGAACAGGCCGCCGTCATGTTCGAGGGGGTGCTCGCCCAGCTCGCCCCCGACGACTGGGACCTCACCGTCGTCTACAACTTCCCGGTCCGCACCGAGCAGAACTTGCGGTGGGTGGCGGTGCACACCGAGCACGAGGTCGCCCACCACCTCCACGACATCCGCCGCGACCTCGCCTCCTGATCTCCAGCGCGCACGCCTCCTGCTCCCCAGCGCGCACGCCACCCGCTCCCCAGCGCGGACGCCACCCGTCCACCCCGGCCCTCCCTCCACTCGACCACCCCGGCCCTCCCTCGACTCGAGCCGGGCCCAACATCCGTGCTGTGAGCGCTCAGCCACCCACCAGGTGGCCAAGTGCTCACAGCAGCGGACAGCAGCGGGGGGCCGGGGGGTGCGGAGACCGGAGCTCCGGGCTCAGGGGCAGCCGCGGGCGCGGAGGTCGCCCGACGTGATCTGTCCGCCGTCGAGCCAGTAGGCCGAGTGGAAGTAGAACGACAACAAGTTCGACACGCACTTCCCGGCAATCCGATAGGGCACGTTCTGGCCGTCCTCGTACGTGCCCGCACCGATCGAGTGCGCGTCGGACGAGCCGTCGTACTGGCGTGCCGTCAAGCGCCGCAGCCCTGACGGGTCGCCCCGCAGATACCAGTCGAACCAGGCGAGTGAGTAGTAGAACGCCACCCGCTCGCCATACCGACTCGCCTGGAGCGACGCCGGGAACGGCTGGTAGCCGAACTCGTAGTGGGTGCTCGCACGGGTCGTGACGTTCATGGTGTCGACGCCGGCGTGCTGCAACTGGCGGTAGGCCGCGAGCAGGTGCTGGTCGGGGTTCGGGGGGTCGAGTGGGTTCATCGGGGCCAGCACGCTCGGGAACGCGTAGTCGACTGAGAAGAACAGCGTCGGCGCGTGGATGTGTCCCGCCGCCCAAGGCGCCACCGACCCGTCGAGGTTGTCGTACGACACGACCGCCTTCACCCGAGGGTCCGATTGGCCGACCGACGTGACCGCCATGGCGCCCAGCGAGTGGCCGGCGATGCCGATGCGGCTGCGATCGAGGTGCGCCCACAACGGGTTGTAGTGCAAGGCGCCGCGTGCGTTGGCGGGGTAAGCGCCCTTCGCATCGGGCGCGTAGGGGAACGGCGCGCTCGGGGTCGACAACAAGAAATCGACCGCCGATTGCGTATCCGGCTTGTCCGATGTCGGCACGTCCGGGCACCCCGCTGGCGAGCAGTCGATCGACCCGTCCGGCTTGTGGGGCAGGTTCTCGGAGTCCCCCTGACCCTGCGGATCGATCACCAGCACCATGTAGCCGGCCTCCGCCATCCCCTCCGCGAACCAGGCGTTCACCTCGTTGTAGGACTGCAGCCCCGGCGACATCGTCAGGCCCGGCAGCCGCTCGCCGGGCTTGATCACCCGAGGCGTGAACAGGCGGGCGGTGAGCTGCGCACCGGTGCTGGCCACGAACGTGAAGCGCTGCTGGCGCCCGCGGCCCGACGCGGCCCACTCCTCCGGCACACGGAACGGGTCGCCGACCTTGGCAGGCGCCAGCCAGTGGGTCGCGCTGATGTGCGGACGCGTCGGGTTGGCCAGCTGGTCGGCCACGAAACCTGGCAGAAGTCCGAGCGATCTGGCGTCCTCCTGCGCCCACTTGCGCAGGAACGCCGGGTTGTCGACCTCGTCTTGTTGACGTTCGGTCGCACACTCGATGTTCTCCAGATCACGCTGGGTCCAGGCGATGGGATCGGACCGAGGGTCGGGGTCGCCCGCAGGTTCGTCACAACCGAAGATCGATGGCGGGGAGACGGCAGCCGCCGCCGACCCGGACGCAGCCGAGCCCGGCCCGGACGCACCTTCCGCCGGTGCCGCCACCACCGCGCAGACGGCCAGCGTGACCACGGACAGCAGCCCCGCAACCGAGCGGCGATGACGGAAACCGGACATTTCGCCCCCGCGGACCATCCCGACATCCCACCACACCGCAGCTGTGCGCGCTCAGCCACCCACCAGGTAGCCAAGTGCTCACAGCTCGGGGAGGGAGAGGGCCGGCGCCAACCTCCGTGCTGTGCGCGCTCAGCCACCCACCAGGTGGCCAAGTGCTCACAGCTCGGGGAGGGAGAGGGCGCCGACGGGTCAGGCGGCGAGGGACTTGGCGGCTGAACCCATCAGGTCGAGGAAGTTCTCGCTGTAGAACCGGCGGCGCACGTCGTCGGACGCGTCGCCGAGGGACGCCTCGAACCGCTCCAGCGGCCGGCGCCCACCTTCCACATGCGGGTAGTCCGACGAGAACATGCACACCTCGGGGCCGGACTGGGAGATGATCCAGCCGACGTCCTCGGTGGGATACGGCGTGACCCGCACCTGGCGACGCACGTACTCCGACGGCCGCAGCGACAACGCCTGCAGCCGCTCCTCGTGGCGGGTGAACGCCTCCACGGCCGACTCCATCTGGCGCATCCACGACGGCACCCACACGGCGCCTTGCTCGATCACCCCGATGCGCAGCTCCGGGAAGCGCTCGAGGACGCCGTCGAAGATCATCGTGGCGAGCGTCTGCATGGGCGGGAACGGGATGCCCACGTAGTCGACCGAGCGGAAGTTCTCCTCGCCACCGTGGAAGTCGGGCGGGATCGGCAGGCCGTTCACGAAGTAGTTGTGGTCGATCAGGTCGGCTGTGCCGCCCACGTGGAACACCACAGGGATGCGGGCCTCCTGCGCCCGCGCCCACACCGGGTCGAGGCCGCGGTGGCTGGGCGAGTGCCCCGGCGGGCAACCCGACGCCACCAGCAGGGCCGCGGCTCCCCCGGCGAGCGCTTCGTCGGCCATGGCGGCGGCCCGGTCGAAGTCGGCCAGCGGCACGTAGCACGTCGGCAACAGGCGGGGGTCGGCGGAGCAGAACTCGACCATCCCCCGGTTGTGGGCCCGGGCCGCGCCGTACGCGAGGTCGAGGTCGCCCGAGTGCTCCCAGTCGCGCAGACGCCGGTTGTGGAACGTGTTGAACACGAGCTGGCTCGAGAAGCCGAGCAGGTCGAGGGCCCGACCCCGGTCGTCGGGCAGGAACGAGCCGGTTGCGGCGAAGTTCTTGCGCAACATGATGTCGGCGGCCTCGGTGGACCGGTACTCGTCGGAGCGGTGCTTGGCGGCGAGACGGTCGAACGCAGCAGCGAGGTCGCGCTGTTGCTCTTCCGGGTCGCCGGTCTGGCGCAGCTCGTTGCCGCCGGGGTAGCGCAGCGGCTCGATCCGGTCGCGGATCGCAGGGTCCGCGTGGTCGCGCAGCCACGTCGGCGTCTCCATGATGTGGGCGTCGGCGTCGTGTACCACCCGCCCGGCGACAGCGTTGTACGGCAACGGCTCGTGGTCGGTCACGGACATGGCTCCCCCTTCGCGGCCAGGCCGGTTCGACGCCCCAGGTGGTCGATCAGCTGCCCTTCATGAGCAGCCCGAGCGCCACCGTGGTGAACGTGAAGATCAGGGCGCACACGAGGGTCACGCGGTCGAGGTTGCGCTCCATCACCGTGGAGCCCTGTGCCTGGGCACCCATGCCGCCGAACATGTCGGACAGGCCGCCGCCGCGTCCACTGTGCAACAGGATCAGCACGCCCATGGTGAACGAGATGACCACGTGGATGATGGCGACGGTGAGAATCATGCGAACCTCGTGTGCGAGCCCGGGTGACGACCCGGCGAGCCTCTGAAGTTACCAGGCACCACGCGTCGACCCGAAGCCATCGCAGCGAACCCGCCAAGACGGGCCTGGGTGCCCCGACCGGCCGGGCAGTGCTCAGATGACCTTGATCGGCTCGGCGAAATGGCAGGCGATGCGGTGCTCGTCGTTGTCGTCGTGCGGCTCGAGCTCGGGTTCCTCGATCGCGCAGATGTCCTGCGCTTTCGGACACCTGGTGCGGAACCGGCATCCCGAGGGCGGATCGATGGGACTCGGGACGTCGCCTTGGAGGATGATCCGGCGGCGGGCCCGCTCGCGGGTGGGATCCGGGATCGGCACGGCCGACATCAACGCCTGGGTGTACGGGTGCATCGCACGGTTGTAGATGGCGTCCCGTGGCCCGGTCTCGACCACTTTGCCGAGGTACATGACAGCGACCCGGTCCGAGATGTGGCGCACCACCGAGAGGTCATGCGCGATGAACACGTACGCGAGGCCACGCTCGCGCTGGAGGCGGATCAACAAGTTGATGACGCCGGCCTGGATCGACACGTCGAGGGCGGACACCGGCTCGTCGAGCACGACAAGTGCGGGGTCGATCGACAGCGCCCGCGCGATGCCGACCCGCTGTCGCTGCCCGCCGGAGAACTCGTGCGGGTAGCGGCCACGGTGCTCGGGCGACAGGCCGACCGTCTCGAGCAACTCCCCCACCCGGTCGTTGGCGTCGGTCCGGGACAGCTTCTGGTGGATCCGCAGCGGCTCGGCGAGGGTCTCGCCGACGCTCATGCGCGGGTTGAGCGACGCGAACGGGTCCTGGAAGACCAGTTGCATCTGCAACCGGGCCGCCCGGCGTTCCTCCCGGTTGAGCGACTGCGTGTCGCGCCCGTCGAGCAGCACCTGTCCCGCGGTCCGCGGTGACAGGCCCATGATCACGCGCCCGAGTGTCGACTTGCCGCAGCCGGACTCGCCGACCACGCCGAGCGTCTCGCCCCGGTCGACCCAGATGGACACGCCGCTCACGGCGTGGACCTTCGCTCGGCGGATCGACCAGCCGATCCTGGGACCGCGGAACTCCTTGACGAGGTCCACGGTCTCGAGCAGCGGCGGACGGGACGTCGCAGCCTCGTGCTCGTCGCCAGCGGCGGACTCCTCGGTGGTCGTCACGTCGGGGGCGCTCACGCATTCACCCCATGGCGGCTCAACAAGTCGGCGGCCAGCAGTTCGTCGCTGCGGAAGCAGGCGGCCTCATGGGGCGGCGAGCCGTGCGGCTCGAGCTCCGGCAGCCGGTCGAGGCAGCCGGCCGCCTTGCTGGCGTGGGGGCAGCGCGGGTGGAAAGCGCAACCGGCTGGCGGGTGCAGCATCGACGGGGGCTGACCGCCGATGGGGACGAGAGGGCTGTCCTCGCCTTCGTCGAGCCGAGGCAACGAGCGAAGGAGGCCGGCGGAGTAAGGGTGCGACGTGTGCTCGAAGATCTCGTCGACCGTGCCCCGCTCGACGACCCGACCGGCGTACATGACGACCACCCGGTCGGCGAGGCCAGCCACCACGCCGAGATCGTGCGTGATCAGCATCACTGCGGTGTCCAAACGGTCGGTGAGGTCGACCAACAGCTCGAGCACCTGCGCCTGCACGGTGACATCGAGCGCGGTGGTCGGCTCGTCGGCGATCACCAGCTTGGGCTCGTTGGCCAGTGCCATGGCGATCATGGCGCGCTGGCGCATGCCCCCCGAGAACTCGTGTGGGTACTGGCGTGCGCGTCGCTCGGGCTGCGGGATGCCCACCAAGCCGAGCATCTCGACCGCCCGTGCCTTGGCCTCACGGCGACTGATGTCCTGATGCGCCAAGACCATCTCGACGATCTGGTTCCCGACCCGGTAGACGGGGTTCAGCGCCGACAGCGGATCTTGGAAGATCACCGCGATCTCGCCGCCGCGCACGGCGCGCATGCGGCGCTCTGGCGCCTCCAATAGCTCCTCGTCGCCCCACTTGACGCTGCCATGGATCTCGGCCATCGGCGGGAGCAACTGCAGCATGCTCATCGCCGTCACCGACTTGCCGGATCCAGACTCGCCGACGACCGCGACGACCTCGCCGGGACCGATGTCGAGCGACACGCCGCGGACCGCCTGTACGAGGCCGTCGTCAGTCCGAAACCCCACGTTCAGGTCGGTCACTTCGAGCAGGCCGGCCATCAGGTGTCCTTCACGTCGAGGGCGTCACGCAGGCCGTCGCCGATGAGCAAGAAGCCCAACACGGCCAACACGATGAACAGGCCCGGGAAGATCAACAGCCACGGTGCCTGCTGCATGATCGCGGCCTTCGAAGCGTCGTTGATCATCAGGCCGAGCGACGGGTTCGGGGGCTGCACCCCGACGCCGAGGAAGCTGAGCGCCGCCTCGGCCAGGATCGCGCCACCCACGCCCACCGCGGCCAGCACGACGACGGGCTGGAACACGTTGGGCAGGATGTGGCGCCACACGATCCGGCGTGCCGGGATCCCCATGCAGCGAGCCGCGTCGACGTATTCGAGGTCGCGGACCTGCAAGAAGCCGGCTCGCACGATGCGTGCCGTCTGGAGCCACGCGGTCACCGCGAGCGTGATGATCACCGCGTTGATCCCCCGCCCGATCGCCGCGACGAGCACGAGTGCCAAGACGAGGTACGGGATGCCGAGCAGGATGTCGACAAAGCGCATCAGCACGACGTCGGTCCAGCCGCCGAACCAGCCGGCGACGCAACCGATGAAGATGCCGATGATGGTCTCGGCAGCGGTGGCGAGCACGCCGATGAACAACGACACCCGCAGGCCGTAGATCACCCGGGCCAGCACGTCGGCGCCCACCTGGTCGGTGCCGAACCAGTGGCCGGCCGTCGGGTGGAGCAACGACGGGAAGTTCGTGTTCAGCGGGCTCGGGACGAACAACGGACCGATCAAGGCGATGCCCACCAAGACGACCACGATGAACAAGCCGGCGACGGCCAGCCGGTTGCGCTTGAACCGACGCCAGGCGTCGGCTCGCAGGGACCGGATGGGCATCACCTCGGCGAGCGAGGCGTCGAGGTCCCCGTCGCTCACCAGCTCGAGCTCGAGCGCTTCTCGGGGGGTCAGCTCGGCATCGGTCACGGCGCGGGTCGTGGCTTGCAACCCGCTGTCGCCGGGACCTTGGACGATCCGGTCGTCGCCTTGGCTGAGCGAGTCGGTCATTTCGCCTCCCCCAGCCGAACTCTCGGATCCAACAGTGCGTAGCTCAGGTCGACCACCAGGTTGGCCACGCCGTAGATCAGCATCACGACCACGGAGAAGCCGAGCACGGCCGGCAAGTCCTTGTTGGCGGCCGCATGCGCCACCGTGTAACCGAGGCCCTTCAAGTTGAAGACGGTCTCGGTCAAGATCGCGGCGCCGGCGGCGGTGCCGAAGTCGAGACCCACCACAGTGACCACCGGGATCATGGCGTTGCGGGTCACGTGGCGGCGCATCACGCGCTTCTCTGACAGCCCCTTGGCGCGAGCGGTTCGCACATGGTCCATGCGACTGGTCTCCAACACCGTGGTCCGCACGATGCGGGTGAGGATGGCCGTGGTGACCGCAGCCAGCACGATCGCGGGCTGTACCAGGTACTTGAACGTGCTCGGCCGCGGGAAGATCAGCAAGAACCAACTGCCGTTCTGGGCGTTGTAGGAATCTCCCGGGCCCAACCCGATGTTCGGGAACGTCATCCATCTCGGCAAGTGGTGCTGGTTCGCGAACACATAGGTGAGCTGGATCAGCAGATAGCCGAGGACGAACACCGGTATCGCAGAGGCCACCACCGCCGCGACGGTGGTGGTGGTATCCGCAAGTGAGTTTCTTCGTCGTGCCGACAGCACGCCGAACGCAAGGCCGATGACGATCTCGATGATGATCGCCCATGTGGCCAACCGGATGCTGACGGGTGCCCGCTGTTTGAGCAGGGCGTTGACGCTCTTGTTGGAGTCGAGCGTCTTTTCGCTGTAGGCGGTACCGAAGTCGAAGTGGAAGATCAGCCGGTCCATGTAGTGCTGGTACTGGCGCAGCATCGGCCGGTCCAGCCCCAGCTTCTTGGCGGTGTTCTTGACGACTTGGGGGTTCGTGGCCTTCGCGCCGCCGCCGACCGCCAACTCGGCCGGGTTGTCGGGGATGGCGTAGACGAGGAAGAACAACAGCGTCACGCCGGCCAGCACGGTGAAGATCAGCTGAGCGACGCGGCGCAGAGTGAACAGAAGCATGCGTCTCCAGGATCAGGCGGGATCCCCGCCCGAGAACGAGTGCAACAGGGGTGCCGGGCCCGAAGCCCCGACACCCCTGCCACGTTTTCAGGTCAGCTGGTGACGCCCACCTTCTCCCAGAGCATCAAGCCCAGGGGCGGCTGGTGGAAGTTGACCACGTTGTTGCTGTACGCGATCTGGCCGGTGTACCAGTTGATCGGGATGGCCTGTACGTCCTGGTTGAGCAGGATCTGCTCGGCCTGGTTGTACAGCTCACCCCGCTTGGTCTTGTCGGTCTCGGCCTGCGCGGCCTTGATCTTGGCCTCGAACTGCGGGCTGTCGTAGCGCCCGAAGTTGTTGCCGTCGATCGAGGCCTTCGAGAACAGGTCGACCATGAAGTTGCCGTACGTCGGGTAGTCGGCGTACCAGCCCGAACGGCAGATCATGCAAGCGCCAGCCTTCGGGATGTCCCGGAAGTAGGTCTTGGTGATCGGGTCGAGCGTGGTGCTGAGGCCCAGGTTGTCCTTCAGGTTCGCCTGGATGATCTGGACCACCGGCTCGTGGCCGGCGCCGGCGTTGAAGCTGATGCGGATCGGCTTGGTGATCTTGCCGCCCGCCTTGACCCACTTGTCGTAGTAGGTCTTGGCCAGCTTCGGGTTGTACGAGCAGTAGTCACACAGCCCTGCCTTGAACCCGGGGATGCCCGGAGGCGTGATGCCGGTCGAGATGGTGCGGGCACCCTCGTACACCTTGGTGTTGATCTCGGCCCGGTTGATCGACAGCGAGATGGCGATCCGCAGGTCGCGGTTCTTCGGACCCGCGAGCTCCGGGATGTCGTCACCGATGTCGAAGTAGTACGACCCGAGGTTCGGGTCCTTCACCGTGTTGTTCTTGTACGTGGCCTCGGCCGACTTGATCCCGTTCGGCGGGATCGTGGCGTCGTTGCCGGTGCCACCGGTGAAGGTCTGCCATGCGGTGTCGACTGTGTCGGTGGCCTTGAAGATGAGGTGCGCGAGGTGCGCCTTCTTGTCGCCGTACACGTTGCCGGCCCAGTTCGGGTTCGGCACGAGGTCGACTTCCTCGGTGGTCGGCGCCTTGGCCGGGTCGAGCATGAAGGGCCCGTTGCCGATGCTCGCGCCGACCCAGCCCGGGGGCTTGTCGCCGAGCTTCTGCAGGTCGGCGTTGCTGATCGGCGAGAAGAAGCTGTGCGACACGATCGCCGGGAAGTCGGCGTTCGGGTCCGACAGCGTGACCTTGAGGGTCATCGCCGAGTCGTCGGCCACGATCGCGGGCAGGTCGTGGACCTTGCCGGCCTGCAGGTCGGCACCACCTTTGATGTAGTCGATCAGGTAGCCGTAGGGAGAGGCGATCTCCTGCGAGCCTGCGCGCTCCCAAGCCTTCTTGAAGTTGGAGGGCAGCACCGACTCGCCGTTGGAGAACTTCAGGCCGCTCTTGATGTGGAACGTGAACTCACTCGCATCGGCGTTGCTGTCCCAGCTCGAGGCGACGAGGCCCTTGAGGACGGGGCTGCACTTCTGCGTGAAGTCGAAGTCGGTCAGGCCGTCGAACACCGCGTTGGTGATCTGGGCCTCGGCCAGTGACTGGACCACGCCAGGGTCCCAGCTCGTGTTGGTACCCGAGTTGCTGAGCCACGCGTAGTCGGTGAAGGTGCCGCCGTCTGGCACGTTCGTGTCGAACTGCATCGTTCCGCAGCTCTTCTTGTTGAGCTGGTTCGCGACGTCAGAGCCCGTCGAGCTCTGTGTCTTGTTGCTCCCCGAACTGCCACACGCACCGGCAACGAGGGCCAAGCCCACCGCTACCGCTGCGAGGCGTTTCCTACCTGACCTGGGTCGCACTGAGTGGACCTCCTTGGAACGTGGACGTGGATGCGCTGCGGAACACTAGAGGGCTGGCGCCCGAGACGTGACGATCGCCACAGCGACCCGATGGCGCGCGGGTAGCCGAGAGCAGGGCACCGACACGTGCTCCCTCCACAGCAGACCCCCGGTCCAGCGGGGCTCGGGGCGGGTCCAGCCGGGAGGCCGGAGACAGCCCGTCCAGCGAGCGCGGGTAAACGTAGCAGAAACGCATAGTGGCGGGTAAGGACACGAAGCATTTCGCGACGAAATCGTCAACTGAGCACACAACTTGCCCATACCGGCGCGCGTCAGATCGCCCTCGCTGCGGGCTCAGCCCGACGCCAGCCGTGGCGAACGTAGCCGTCTGGTCGTGGCGATGCACCGGATCCCGCGCGGTGGCGGGACCGGTCAATCTGCGTTGGGAAAGCGGATGATCGCGGCGAACTGGTCGGGATCGAGGGACGCACCCCCCACCAACGCGCCGTCGATGTCCGTTTGGGCCATCAACTCCGCCGCGTTCTCCGGTTTCACCGACCCGCCGTACTGGATCCGGACCGCGCCGGCCGCGGACTCGCCGCCAACCGACGTGAGCTCGTCGCGCACCACTGCGCACACGGCCTGCGCGTCGTCGGGGCTCGCGGTCCGCCCGGTGCCAATGGCCCAGATCGGTTCGTACGCGACCACGACCGTGGCGAGGTCGTCAGCGGACACGCCTCGGAGCCCCGCACGCACCTGGTTGCGGACCTTCTCCTCCGTGGTGCCCTCGTCACGCTCGCCGAGCGTCTCCCCCACGCACAAGATGGGCAACATCCCGGCCTCGAGGATCGCATGGACCTTGGCGTTGACGAACTCGTCGGTCTCGCCGAACAGCTCGCGCCGCTCCGAGTGCCCGGCGATCACGTACCGCACGTTGAGCTTGGCGAGCATGGGTGCCGAGACCTCGCCGGTGAACGCACCGCTCGGCTCGGAGTGGCAGTGCTGGGCGCCGAGCGCGATCGGGATGTGGTCGGCCTCGAGCACGGTCTGCACCGAGCGGAGATCGGTGAACGGCGGGTGGATCGACACCTCGACCGAGTCGTAGTCCTCTTTGGTCAACGACCACGACAGCTTCTGGACCGTCTGGATGGCCTCGAAGTGGTTGTGGTTCATCTTCCAGTTGCCGCTGATCAGCGGCTTGCGCTCGGGAGGCGTTGCGGTCGGCACGGCGGGCTCCGGGGGACGGCGGAATCGAGTCCGGCGCAGGTTAGGGCGCTCGCATGAAGGCGGACGGGCCGCTGCGGCCCGCCCGGCCTACGCGTGGAAGTTCGGTGCCGCCCGCAGCGCGGCCAGGCCGGGCAGGTCGCCTTGTTCGAGCAGCTCGAGCGAGGCGCCGCCGCCGGTCGAGATGTGGTCGATCTGGTCGGCCAGGCCGAAACGCGCGATCGCCGCTGCGCTGTCACCCCCGCCGACGACGGTGAAGGCCTTGGTCGACGCGACGGCCTCGGCCACCGTGCGGGTGCCGGCCGCGAAGCGGACGTCCTCGAATGCCCCCATCGGACCGTTCCAGAACACCGTGCGAGCGTCCATGATCACGTCGCTGAACTCCGCGGCCGAGCCAGGACCGATGTCGGCACCGATCCAACCTTCGGGCAAGTTCACGCCGAACTGGCGGACCTCACCACCTGCGGGTGGGTCGAACAACTTGCCACCGGGGCCGAGCGCGGTGAGATCCGACGGGAGGTGGATCGTCGCGTCGCTGGCCAGCAGCTCGCGGCAGGTGTCGACCTGGTCCGCTTCGAACATCGACGCGCCGATCCGGTGACCCTGGGCGGCGAGGAACGTGAAGCACATGGCGCCGCCGATGACGAGACCGTCGACCACGTCGAGCAGCGCGCGGATCACACCCAGCTTGTCGGACACCTTCGACCCGCCGAGCATCGCCACGAACGGGCGGCGGGGGTGCTCGCGCAAGTCGCCGAGGACCTCGACCTCACGGGCGAGCAAACGACCCGCCGCGCTGGGCAGCACGGCCGGCGGGCCGACGATCGAAGCGTGGGCGCGGTGCGACGCACCGAACGCATCGTTCACGTACGCGTCGAATCCGTCGGTCAGGCGGGCGACGAACGCCGGGTCGTTGCTCTCCTCGCCGGGGTCGAAGCGCAAGTTCTCCATCAGCTCGACCCCGGGCGCCAGCTCGGCGAGGCGGGCGCGGACCGCGGTCATCGCGTAGCGCTCGTCGGGCTTGCCCTTGGGGCGTCCGAGGTGGCTGCACGCAGTGACCTTGGCGCCGCGCTCCTGCAGCCATTGGAGGGTCGGGAGCGCCGCGCGGATGCGAAGGTCGTCGGTGATGTGCCCGTCTTCGAGCGGCACGTTGAAGTCCGTGCGGACCAGCACGGAATTGCCGCTCACATCACCCAGATCCTCCAGCACCGGCACCCGCGCGGGGGTAGCGGTGCCGAGACTCATTTCGCGGCGCCTCCGACGATGGAGACGAGATCGACGAGGCGGTTCGAGTAGCCCCACTCGTTGTCGTACCAACCCAGCACCTTCACGAGGTTCCCCATCGCCATCGTGAGGCCCGAGTCGAACGTGCACGAGGCCGGCGTGCCGACGATGTCAGACGAGACCAGCGGATCCTCGCTGTACACCAGCACGTTGGACAGCGGGCCACTCGCTGCGGCGCTCTGGTAGGCCGCGTTGACCTCTTCGACCGTCACGTCTCGGTCGAGGATGCCGACGAAGTCGGTGATCGAGCCGGTCGGGATCGGCACCCGCAACGAGGTGCCGTCGAGGCGGCCCTTCATAGCCTCGAGCACCATGCCGGTGGCCCGCGCCGCTCCCGTCGACGTCGGCACGATGTTCACCGCCGCCGCGCGCGCCCGCCGTAGGTCCTTGTGGGGTCCGTCGACGAGCTGCTGGTCACCGGTGTAGGCGTGCGTGGTGGTCATGAGACCCTTGTGCACGCCGAACGCGTCGTCGAGCACCTTGATCATCGGCACGAAGCAGTTGGTGGTGCACGAGGCGTTCGAGATCACCTTGTGCTGCGCGGGGTCGAACGTGTCGTCGTTCACGCCGACCACGAACGTGGCATCGGCGTTGGTGGCAGGCGCCGAGACGATCACGTGAGGAGCGCCTGCGTCGAGGTGCGCCGCCGCTTTCTCCCTGCTGTTGAAGAAGCCGGTCGACTCGACGACCAAGTCGACGCCCAGGTCGGCCCAGGGAAGCTGGGCCGGGTCGCGCTCGGCGAGGATCTTGATGACTTTGCCGTCGACCTCGATGCCGCCGTCGACTTCTGTGACCTCGCCGTCGAAACGACCCATCACCGAGTCGAACCGCAGGAGATGAGCCATCTGGTCGACCGAGCCGAGGTCGTTCGCGGCGACCACCTCGATGTCGGCCCCTTGGCTCCGGATCGCCCGGTAGAAGTTGCGGCCGATCCGACCGAAACCGTTGATGCCAATGCGAATGGTCATGGCGCTCGGCCTCATTTCGTGCGCTTCGTGGGCCGATCTGGTGATCGGCTCGTGGGTCGATCTGCGAAAAGCGGCCGCCCCGGGAGGGCGACCGATCCCAGCTTGCTAGTAGGTGGCGCGGTTCCCTTGCAAGACGCCGGAGGCCAGATCCCCCAGCACCTCGCCGAGCCGGACGGGATCGTGCGCCAGGCCGTCCGGAAGGCGAGCCACCGGACGCTCCACGACCGGCACCGGGATCGGTCGGCCCGGCAACGCAGTCGGGTGATGCACCACGACATCGACGTCGATGCCGTGCCGTTCGAGCGCTTCCACGTGGGCGGCGGCGTCGAGCCCCGCGGTCTCCCGGCCCTCGGGGCCGAGGTTGCACACGTACACCCGCTGAGCCGACGTGGCGCGCAGCGCCTCGCGCACCGCCGGCACGACCGCGGCCGCCAACACGCTCGTGTACAGCGAACCCGGACCGAGGATCACCTGGTCGGCCGCCTCGATCACTTTGCTCACCGCCGGAGGGCTCGACGGCGCGGCGGGATCGAGTGCGAGATGGTCGACGCCGGTCTGCTTGATGGCGACCTGGCCCGCGACTCTCCCGTGCACACCGTCGCCGACCAGCACCACCGGCTCGACCGTGGCAGGGATGACCGTGCCGACTGCGTTCACCAAGCGGGCGAGCTCGTCAACCGCCGAAGTGAAGTCACCCGTCGCGTCGGCAAGGCCGGCCAGCAGCACGTTGCCGAGCGCGTGACCGTCGAGCTCACCTCCGCTGAAGCGATGGTCCAGCGACGCGGCGAGCACCGACGGCTCGCCGACCAGCGCGCCGACACAGCGGCGGATGTCGCCTGGCGCAGGCACCCCCAACGCGGCTCGCAGCCGACCACTCGACCCACCGTCGTCGGCGACCGACACCACCGCGCTGATCGAGCCCGCATACATGCGGATGGCACGCAGGCTCGTGGCCAGGCCGTGGCCACCGCCCACCGCCACGACCGCCGGGGCGTGCGTCGCCGTCACTTGTCGACGTCCCGGTGGCTCACCGTCAGCAGCGTGCCGTCCGCGGCGAGCCGCTCGCCGAGGTCTTCCGCCACGGCCACGGAGCGATGGCGCCCACCAGTGCAGCCGACCGCGACGGTCAGATACGCCTTTCCTTCTGAGCGAAACGCCGGCAGCGTGAGCAGCAACAGCTTCTCGACCGCCCCCACGAAGGGCTCGGCCGCCGGTTGACCGAGCACGAACTGCCGGACCGGCTCGTCGAGCCCCGTCAGCGGTCGCAACTCGTCGACCCAGTGCGGGTTCGGCAAGAACCGGCAGTCGAAGACCAGATCGGCATCGAGCGGCAGGCCGTGCTTGTAGCCGAACGACACGACGCGGACCTGCATGGCGCCCGCCGGCGATTCCTGCCCGAACACCTCGACCACCCGCCGGCGCAGCTCGTGGATGTTGAGGTCGGACGTGTCGATCACGATGTCGGCTTCGTCCTTCAGCGGGCCCAGCAGCCCCCGTTCCGCTTCGATCGAGGTGGTGAGGCTCCCGCCGCCCTGGTGCGGGTGGCGCCGCCGCGTGCTCTCGTAGCGGCGCACGAGCGACTCCGTTGACGCGTCGAGGAACAGGATCCGCACCGTGGAGCCGGGTGCCCGCATCGCCGCGATCGATGCGTTGAGCTCGCCGTCGGCGGGTCCCGCGCCGACCACCAACGCGACCCGCTCGTAGCCGCTCTTGGGGTTGGCGGTGAGCTCGAGGAACTTCGGGAACAGGGCCGTGGGCAAGTTGTCGATCACGAACCAGCCCAAGTCCTCGAGCTCGTCGGCGGCGGTGGTCCGGCCAGCCCCGGACAGGCCGGCGATCACGACGAAGTCCGTCATCGATCCCCAGCGTAGTGGGGACCCGTCAGCGGCGGTCCGGGGGCGACGCGCCGAGGTGCGCCTCGTGGCCGGCCAGCTCGCCTCGGCCGTCCGCCGTCCGGGGCCTCGCCCACACGACGAACAGGCAGGCCAGCCCGTAGGTGGCCACGACCGACCACACCAGCCCGTCGCCGAGGCCGTCTTGCAGCCGGAGCCACGCCACGCCCATCGCGATTGCGAGCGCCACGGTGGCGAGGACTTGGCGCGCGGGGCGGTGGCGACCGCTGAGCAGGTCGCCGAGGAAGTCCAGCACCGCCGGGATGGGCAACAGCCACAGGAGCCGCTGGTCCAGCGACTCCGGCCAACGCGCTCCCGACCGGGCGGCGAGGACGGTCATCAGCGCCACCGGGTACAGCACCAGGCAGCGACGGCAGATCGCTGCGTTCCCCAGCCGTACGCAGCGATCCGAGTCACCCGCGTGGTGGTGCGAGAGCCAGATCGGCGACACTCCGTCCCATCGGCCGGCTGTCGCCAGGGTTGAGGCACGCGGCGTCGACGGGAGCCCGCGGGTCCTACGCTCGGCGGGTGGCCCGCCGACCGGAGACCTTCGAGTTCGACCCTGCGGAGCTCGACCGCGTGTTGTCCCGTATGGAACAGATGGCGGCCGCACAGCTCGGCTGGATCAACCTGCAGCCCGCGGTGAGCGACGACGAGCTCAAGCGGCCCGGCCCCTTCGCTGCGCTCTTCAACCGCCGGAGCCCGCAGCTGACGTTGGCCACGTGGACCGCCAGCGAGCGGGTCCGCAAGGGCGTCACCCCCGAGTCGGTTGGTGTGCAGCACAGCCGCCCCCACCGCGTCCGGGCGCTGTTGGGCGACGAAGGCAAGACGATCCCCCAAGGCTGGAAGGTCGTGCAGGACGCGCCCCGCCGCGGGTTGGTCGCCCTGCTACCGGAGGAAATCGATCACCGCGAGGTGCTCGAATGGCTGCTCGACACCACCGTGGTGGTCAGCCCGATCACGACGACGGGTCGGTGGCGAGCCATCATCCACTGGTCCGAGGCCGTGCGCGGCGCCGGCCCTGGCGGCCAGCGCGGCCGCTGACCCTCGCCGCTGAGGTCAGCCCACCGGCGAGAGCCCGACGGCCACCCGCCCGCTGAGGTGGGTCTGCTTGGCTCGCGGCAGCGGATGGAACAGGCACCCGTGCACGTCGCGGTAGAGCCGTTCGAGGTCACCACCCCGGGTGTAGGCCCTGCCGCCGGTGAGCTCGACGGCGAGGCGGACCGTGTCGATCAGCGCGTCGGCAGCGATCGTCTTGCGGCCCAGCATCGAACTGGCGAGCTGATCGGTGTTGTCGAAGCGCAGGTCATCGGCAGCGTTCGCCATGGCCACCACGACGTCGTGCGCGAGCGTGTGGGCGTTGACCATCTCGCCAGCGAGTTGGAGCGAGGGTGCGTCCGCACGGCCGGCCGCCCCGTCGAGCGCCAAGTCGACGGCCGCGTCGGCGACCCCGAGATAGGCAGCCATGATCAGCGGCAGTGCCGCCCCGAGAACGATGTTCCACACCGGGTGCCACACGTCGGCCGGGCGCGTCAGCGAGACCGCCTCGTCCGGCACGAAGACGCCGTCGAGGACCACGGTGTGTGACCCGGTGGCCCGCAGGCCGAGCGTGTCCCACGTGGGCTCGATCGAGACGCCGTCCGCAGCGAACGGCACCGACCCGTGCAGGACCTGGGGCCCGTCGGGGCTGTCGTCCCAGCGGAAGCTGGTCACCAGCACGTCGCCGACCTCGCATCCGCTCGCCGGTGACTTGCGGGACCACACCCGATACCCGCCGTCGGCGCGCTCGGCCCGCCCGTTCGACCCCAGCCAGTCCGACGCGCCGGTGCTGATCAACACCGCACCTCCGGCAACCTTGCGGAGCACCATCTCGGCGTCCATGCCGTGGAGCTGGCGCCACAGCTGGAAGGCCACGAGGTGGCTGTGCATCGACAACGTGACCGCCAGCGCCGGGTCGTGCCGGCCGAGCGCTCGCAGCGCTTCGCACATCATGCGGTGCGACGCGCCGCCGCCACCCAGTTCAGCGGGGACGAGCGCTGCCGTCAGCCCCGCTGCCTTCAGCCGCCCGAAGGCCTCACGGTCGAGCGTGCCCGCCTGGTCGGCCGCGGTCACGCCCGGCCGGACGGCGGCGCCCACCGACCGTGCGACGCCAACCCAGTCGGCCTGGGTGGGAATGGCTGAGTCCGGCTCGTGAACAGATTGGAGTGCCATGCTCCGACGGTACGAACGGGTCGACCCGCTGCCCAGTGCAGATGCTGTACCGCCTGCTCCCAGACCGCCGCGTAGGATCGGGCCCGGATTCCGCATCGAGGGGGACGGCATGGGCGATCCACGCGCCGGCTACGGGCAGTACTGCCCGGTCACACGGGCACTCGACGTCGTCGGCGAACGATGGTCGCTGTTGATCATCCGCGACCTGCTCGTGGGGACCTCCCGGTTCAACGATCTGGCCCGCGGCCTCCCGGGGTTGTCGCGGACCCTGCTGAGCAAGCGGTTGCGCCAGCTCGAAGCGGCGGGCATCGTCACGCGACGCGGCACGGACTACGTGCTGACCGATGCCGGCGAAGCGCTCCATGATGTCGTCTTCGGGCTGGGCGCCTGGGGAGCGCGATGGGCGTTCGGCCGTCCCCGCCCCGAGGAGCTCGACGCAGAGCTCTTGGTCTGGTGGATGCACGAGCGGCTGGACACCTCGGGGCTCCCGGGCAAGCGCCACGTGATCTACCTCCGGTTCAGCGACGACCCCCGCCGGTTCTGGATCGTCCTCGAAGACGGCGTGCCGTCGGTGTGCAAGGCCGACCCGGGCTACGACGTCGACATCACGATCACGTCCGATGTCGCCACCCTCTACGAAGTGTGGGTCGGACACCTGCCGCTGCGCGAGGCCATGTCGTCGGGGCAGCTCCGCTTCGACGGCACCGCCGCCCGGGTGCGCCAGATGCCGCGCGTGCTGCGGCTCAGCCCGATCGCTCCCCTGGTGCAAGCGGCCGCACCGCGCTGACCGCAAGGTGTTGCACGGCGCCGATCACGCCATCTTGTCGGCCACCAGCAACAGCAGGCGCGGGATGGTGGCGGCTTCTTCGTACTCCGGCGCGCGGATCAAGAACCCTGGAGGCGGCGCCGGCTCCGCCATGTGGCGCACGACCATTCCGTTGTCGGCCAGGCCGTTGACGTAACGAGACAGCGGGCGGTGCAGGAACTCGATGAACACGCCCGGTTCGACTTCCTCGGTCGTGCGCTGCTCGGTGAGGTACGGGCCGATGCGCCAGTACTGCTCAGGGGGCTCGAGCATCTGGTCGTCGATCCAACCGGACCCGGGCGTCTGGAGCAGCGGGTGGTTGAGGAACAACACGAACCGGCCGCCTTCGCGCAGAACCCGTGCCACTTCCGCCAACGACTCGTCGAGCGCGTCGACGTGCTCGAACACCAGGCAGGTCACGGCGGCGTCGAAATGACCGTCGGGAAATGGCAGGCGATCGGACCCGGCCCGCACGTAGTGCGCACCGCCGCGCGCCCGGGCGGTCGCGACTTGGCCGCGGGTCGGGTCGAGGCCGACGACCTGCGCTGCCCCGATGTCGGCCACCAGCCGGGACACCTGCCCTTCGCCGCAACCGATGTCGACCACCCGGTCATGGCCCCGCAGCCACTGCGCCGCGAGCGGCAGGATCTGCTCGACGTACTCGGGATCGGCGCCGTCGGTGAAACCGTCCTGCCACCAGCGAGCGTGCCGTTCCCACAAGTCGCGGTTGGAGGTGCGGGCCGCGCCGGGCTCGGGCTCAGCCGCCACGACGATCCCCTGCCGTGTGCAGCTTTCGGTGCACCGCGCCGGCCACCGTGTCGGGCAGCCACGTGAGCGCCTGGAGCTCGTCGAGCGACGCGGCCTTCACGGCGTTGACGCCGCCCAGCTCCTTCACGAGCCGCTTCTTGCGCGTAGGACCGAGTCCAGGGATGTCGTCGAGGGCGGACTTCGTCATCCGCTTGCCGCGCAGCAGCCGGTGATACGTGATCGCGAAGCGATGCGATTCGTCGCGGATCCGCTGCAACAGGTACAGCGACTCTGATTGGCGCGGCAGGCGGACCGGCTCAGACCGGTTCGGCAGGTACACCTCTTCGAAGCGCTTCGCGAGAGAGGCCACCGGGATCTCCTCCTCCAGCCCGAGTTCCTCGAGCACCCGCACCGCGACCGACAGCTGGCCCTTGCCGCCGTCGACGAGCAGCAGCTGGGGTGGGTACTGGAACTTCCCCCGATCGGCCACCGGCTTGGCGCGCTCTTCCAGGTAGTTGCCGAGCCGCCGGGTGAGCACTTCCTCCATCGCGGCGAAGTCGTCGTTCTGGGGAACGTGCACTTTGAAGCGGCGGTACTCGCGCTTGTCCGGAAGCCCGTCGGTCATCACCACCATCGAACCGACGTAGTCGGTGCCTTGCAGGTGGCTCATGTCGTAGCACTCGATCCGCAGTGGCGCCTCGGGGAGCTGGAGCTGGTCGCGCAAGTCGTTGAGCGCCCGGGCCCTGCTGTTGTGATCGGCGGCCCGACGCAGACGGTGGCGGGTGAACTCCTCCTTTGCGTTGCGGGTGACGGTGTCGGCAAGGGTGCGCTTCCCGCCGCGCTGGGGCACTCGGATCGTGACCTGCGAGCCGCGCAGCTCGCTGAGCCAGCGTTGGTGGAGGTCGAGGTCGTCGGGCTCGGTCGGCACCAGCACCTGCTTGGGCAACCCGAGCGGCGGGATCTCCTGGTAGAAGCCCTCGAGCACTTTGGACACCAACTCGGCGGGGCTGAGGTCCTCGACCTTGTCGAGCACGAACCCTTTGCGACCCAGCACCCGCCCTTTGCGGACGTGAAACGCCTGGACGGCGGCTTCGAGCTCGTCGTCCGCGATCCCGAACACGTCGATGTCCTCGTTGCGGTCGGCCACCATCTGCTGGCGCTCGATCGCCTTGCGGACGCTCGCCAGCCGGTCGCGGATGCGTGCCGCGCGCTCGAATTGGAGCACCTCGGCGGCCTCGCCCATCTCGCTCTCGAGCCGCTTGACGATCGTGTCGGTGTCGCCGGCCAGGAACTCGAGCAGCTCGTCGAGCAGCTCCTGGTAGCGCTCATGGGTGACCTCGCCCACGCAGGGCCCCGAGCACTTCTCGATGTGGAACAACAAGCACGGCCGGCCGAGCTTCTCGTGGCGCTCGAACTTGTTGTCGGAGCAGGTGCGCAGCGGGAAGGTTCGCAGCAGCAGATCGAGCGTCTCCCGAATCGCGTAGGCGTGCCCGTAGGGCCCGAAGTACCGCACCCCCTTGCGCTTGCTGCCGCGCATGACCATCGGCCGGGGCCACTCGTCGCTGACGGTGACGGCCAAGAACGGATAGCTCTTGTCGTCGACCAGGCGGACGTTGAACCGCGGCCGGTGGCGCTGGATGAGGTTGTACTCGAGCATCAACGCTTCGACGTCGTTGTTGACCTGGATCCACTCGACGGTTTCGGCGGTGGCGACCATCTGCGCCGTGCGCGGCGGCAGGTTGCGCGGGTTCTGGAAGTAGTTCGACAGGCGCTGGCGAAGGGACTTCGCCTTGCCCACGTAGATCACGCGGCCAGCGCCGTCTTTGAACTGGTAGGAGCCGGGCGCGTCGGGGATCGTGCCGGCTGGTGGACGCTGGACCATCGGCCCCATCGTAGGGAGGGTCGGGCGCCGTGCGTCCCAGCGTGCGGGCGGTGGGCCGCGCGGTTCAGACCCAGCGGGTCGCCATCGTCGACGGCTCGAACGAGAGGCCTTCACGCTCCAGCCAGCCGGTCGTCGCCAACAGGGCGAGTTCGTGGTCCGGCACCGCTCGAGTCCAGCCCGCCGACCCGGTCCTCGATCGGATCGGGACAGCTTGCGGCCCACCAACCTCGCCGGTGACCGCAGGGCTCCACGCAAGCCCCTCGGCAGCACCCGCACAGGCCGCAGTGGACGCGGGGATCGCCGCATCGACATCGAAGTCGACCGCGGCATCGCGGCGACGGACCAGCGAGACGCCGATGTTGTTGGCGTTGGTGTCGCGCTCGGTCAACGCCCACGACGCCGCGCCGGGTCCCGGATGGCCGGCGCCCTCCGCGGGCGCGCCGAGGAACCGCCACTCGATGAAGCGCAGGATCGAGGTGTGGTCGAACACGGTGTGGTCGACGTAACCGCGCCGGGCGTACGGCGAGGCGACGACGGTGGGCACCCGGAACCCGCCCTGCCCGAAGTTCTCCGAGTCCTCGGCCGACAAGCGCTGATCGGCGAACGTGGCCGGACGGACGTGGTCGAAGAAGCCACCCCATTCGTCGTAGGTCAACACGAACAGCCCGTGCTCCCAGTGCGGCGACGCTGCGAACGCGCGGAACACGTCCTGCAGGAACCGCTCGCCCGCGTGGACGTCGCCGTGGGGATGGTCATCGGTGCGGCTGCCTCCGATGAAGCCGGGATCGACCATCGTCACAGCCGGCAGCTTCCCGGCCTTGCAGTCCGCGAAGTAGTCGTCGACCTGGCTGTTGATCGACAGCAGCCGCGTGCCCCAAAGGAGCGTGACCGGCAGGTCGGTCGAGTAGTAGCGGGCCGACACACCAGCCTTCGCGAGACGGTCCCAGATCGTGTCCCACGGGAGCCCGCCGGCGGGCGGGAGCTGGTTGCCTTTGATGCCGCCGGACTGCGCGGAGTGCAGATACATCCGGTTCGGATACGTCGACGCGAGCAGCGACGCGTGCGAGTGGTCGCACACGGTGAAGCGTCGCGCCAGGGCAGACGTGAACGGGAGGTCCGCCGCCTCGTAGTACCCCAGCGCGAACTCGTCGTTGCCGCTTCCCGTGCCGAGAAAGCCCCGATCGCGCTGCGCGCGCCCTTGGGTCCACGTGTGGCCCGGGTCGGGGTGGCCACACCCGCGGAACCCGTCACCTGCGGCTCGTCCTCCCGGCCAGTGGCGTGTGGCCACCGGACCGTTCGGCCCGGCGAAGGTCTGGCGCTGGTCGGCCTCGACCCTGAAGGTCTTGCCGTAACGGGAGCGTCCGGCCTCCAGCCACGCGTGATCGGTCGCCAACCAGCCGAGCCAGTGGTCGAAGGAACGGTTCTCCATCATCACGACCACCACGTGGTCGATCGGTGAGCTGGCTGCGGGCGATGCCAGCAGCGGCTCGTCGCTCAGCGCCCGCTTCGGCGCGGTGATGCTGGGACCACTGCCACCGAGGCCCCCGCGCCCAGCCGGCTTGCCATCCGGCCCGCAGCCCGACAGCGCCCCGCCGACCACCGCCAGCGCCCCGGCACCCGCCGCGAGCCGGGCACTGTCAGCGAGGAATCGTCGACGGTCCATGGCCGCCATGATGCCCGTGCGTCGTGGTTGCGCGCCCGGGGTGATGGGCCGAACGCGTCGACCTGCGACCACGTCAGATGGCGCAGCCCTCGGGGCCGCAAGCTGCGGCTTCGTCGGCCGACCGAGCCTCGCGTCGCCGCCGAAGTGCACGACGTGCGTGTCGGGGACGCGATCCTTCCGCCGCGCGAACCCGTCGATACGTGGCGCCGACGTGCCGCGGAAGTACACTGCCCCTACGCCGACCGGGTTTACGGCGACATATCTGCTCCCAGGACGACATCCCCGTGGCGAGGCGACCCGGCTGCCCCCACCGTCCGTTCACGGAGCACGCACCCCATGGAGGGTTCACCGACATGTTGCGCATCCAGACGCCTCTGCCCGAGGAGTACTTGACCGCGACCGACGACGAACTCGCTGACCGGATCGGCGCGGCGAAAGCTGCGCTCGGAGAGCGACTCTTCATCCTCGGCCACCACTACCAGCGCGACGAGGTGATGCGCTGGGCCGACGCCCGCGGCGACTCGTACCGGCTGTCGGTGCTCGCCCAACAGCGGCCCGCGGCCGACTACATCGTGTTCTGCGGCGTGCACTTCATGGCCGAGTCGGCCGACATCCTCACCGCTGACCACCAACAAGTCACCCTTCCTGACCTCAACGCCGGCTGCTCGATGGCCGACATGGCCGACATCGACGAGGTCGAAGAAGCGTGGGAGTCGCTTGCGGACGTGATCGATGTCGAGCGACTGGTCCCCATCACGTACATGAACTCCTCGGCGGCCATCAAGGCGTTCGTGGGTCGCCACGGTGGTTCGGTGTGCACGTCGACGAACGCTCGATCGATCGTCGAGTGGGCCCTCGGGCGTGGCAAGCCCGCCGGCCTCGACACCCAGGGCGCCACCGGCGGCGGCGACAAGCTCATCTTCTTCCCAGACCAGCACTTGGGGCGCAACACCGGCTTCGACCTCGGTCTCACCGCTGACGACATGCGGCTGTGGAACCCGCGCTTCGACCTCGGCGGCCTCGACGATGCGGATTGCAAGGACGCCACGATGTTGCTGTGGAAGGGCCACTGCTCGGTCCACCAGCGCTTCACCCCCTCGCAGATCGAGGCGTTCCGCGCCGAGCACCCTGGCGGCATCGTGGTCGTGCACCCCGAGTGCCCGCATGAGACGTGCGAGCTCGCCGACCAGGTCGGCTCCACCGACTACATCATCAAAGCTGTGGCCGCCGCGCCCACGGGGTCGGTCATCGCGGTTGGTACCGAGATCCACCTGGTCAACCGGCTGAACGACGAGACGCCCGACAAGACCGTCGTGTCACTCGACCCGCTCGTGTGCCCGTGCTCGACCATGTTCCGGATCGATGCGCCGCACCTCGCCTACCAGCTCGACGGCCTGGTGAACGGGAAGGTTCGCAACCAGATCACCGTCGAACCCGAGACCGCGCAGTGGGCCCGTGTCGCCCTCCAGCGCATGATCGACATCACCGAGAGCTGACTTCGGCGCGTCGTCAGCGGCGCATCCCAGACCGTCCCGGGTCGCCCGCGGCGGTCACGCGTCCTCACGACGCGCTGCCTCGGCACTGGTCGCCTCCGCGAAGACCATTGACCTGGCGGCGCGCTTCGTGCACCATGTCATCACAGTTGTTCCGTAACAGTTGTGTTGGCTTGTCGACAGGGTCGCCCAACTGGCCGACGCACCAAGGGGGACGCGCTCGTGCCCAAGCAGGTCCGCGATCCCCATGCCCGCGTGCGAGTCATCGAAGCCGCGCGCCGCACGATCGCGGCGCGGGGCTTCAAAGGAGCGACTGTGCGGGCCATCGCTGACGAGGCGGGCGTCTCCACGGGGTTCGTGATGCACTACTTCGCCGACAAGCAACAAGTTGCCGACGAGGTGCTCCGCTACAACAACCGGCTGGCAGCGGCACGCGTCGTGGCCGCCCGCAAGCGCCAGCGCGGCACCAGTGCGGTACTCGCCATGGCTGAAGCCCTCCTCCCTTATGACGAGGAACGGCGCCTCACCTGGCAGGTGTGGGCCGCGGCCTGGTCGGTTGCGCAGCCCGACGAGCCCTCGGCGTCCGAGCTCGAGACCGCGCGCGCCGGGCTCGCGGCCATGCTCGCCGACGCGCTGGGCGAGGCCGTGATCGACGGCGACCTTCCGTCCGGGCTCGACCTCACATACGAGGCCGACCGACTCGAGGTCCTCCTCGCTGGACTGGGCTTGCGCGCCCGCGTCGTTGCCGCAGGTCGTCGACGCCGCGTCGCGTCGCGCATGCTCGCCGACCACCTCGCGGCGTTGGCAGGCGCACCGCTCGTCGAGGTGCCGTCCGGGTAGCCACCGGCCGACGGAAGCCACCTGCGACGAGCCACTCAACCAGTCCTGACCTCAACCCGAACCACCACTGACTTGGACGGGCGACCACGCGGACAACCTCTCGAAGGAGACACACCCGATGTCCAACCCGACCCGACGCCAGTTCCTTGCGGACGCCGGACGACTCGGCACCGCGGCCGCCGTCACCGCGCTGCTCCCGAGGCTGACCGCTCGGCCGGCCGCGGCCGCCCCTGGTGGCCGGTCGGTAGCCGTGTTCGGTGCGGGTGTCGCCGGCCTCACCGCGGCGCATGAGCTCGCCGAGCGTGGCTTCGCGGTGACGGTGTACGAGCGCTCACAACACCTCGGCGGCAAGGCTTGGTCGATCGACGTGCCCGGGTCGGCCACCGGCGGGCGGGACCCCTTGATGGCCGAACACGGGTTCCGCTTCTTCCCCGGCTTCTACTTCAACCTCGGCGACACGATGCGCCGCACGCCGCTGCCGGGCGGCGGAACGACCTACGACCAACTCGTGCGCGCCTCGACCTACCGCACCGCGCTCGAGGGCCGCGCCGACCTGACCGTGCCGCTGTCGCTCCCGCCGATGGGCTACACGCCGGACGCCTTCGAGCAGACGGTGCTCGCGGCGTTCAAAGAGCTGTCGCTGTTGCCGGCCGATGAGGCCGCGTACTTCGTGGCGAAGCTGTGGACGTACGTGTCGAGCTGCGACGCCCGACGCCTCGGCCAATGGGAGTACGTCAGTTGGAGCGACTTCATCCGTGAGTCGGACATGTCGGCCGAGTACCGCAAGATCGTCTCGCGTTCGCTGGTCCGAAACCTCGCGGCCACCAAGTCGAGCGACGCGTCAACCCACGCCATCGGCCTGGTCGGCCTGGCCACCGTCATGAGCATCATCGGGCAGGGCAACGACGTGAACGGCACCGTCGACCGAGTGCTGAACGGCCCGACCAGCGAGGTGTGGCTCCGCCACTGGGTCGACCACCTCACCAGCCTGGGTGTCACGTTCAACCTCGGCACCACGATCACCGGGCTCGACGTAGCCGACCGAGCCATTACCGGCGCGACCGCGGCCGACGCGTCAGGCGGCATGCACCAGGTCACCGCCGACCACTACGTGTGCGCCATCCCGTGCGAGCGCATGGCCGCGCTGCTCAGCCCGCAACTGCTCGCCGCCGACCCGTCGCTCGCGGGGATCGCCAAGCTGAAGACCGACTGGATGAACGGCTTGGTGTTCCACCTTCGAGAGCGTCTCGACCTCACCAACGGCCACGTGAACTACGTCGACTCGCCGTTCGCGGTGACCTCGATCAGCCAGGCGCAGTTCTGGAAACGGGACCTCTCCCAATACGGCGACGGCACCGTGAAGGAGTCCTTCTCCACCATCGTCTCCGACTGGGTCACCCCCGGGATCCTCTACGGCAAGACCGCCAAGGAGTGCACACCCCAGGAGATCGCGAACGAGGTCTGGGCCCAGATCAAAGCCCATGTGAACGACACCGGGGTCGTGCTGAGCGACGACATGTTGCACTCGTGGTATCTCGACCCGGCGATCATCAACCCCGGCACGTCGGGTGTCACCAACGACACGCCCCTGTTCGTGCAAGACCCGGGCGGTTGGTACAACCGCCCGACGTCGACCACCAAGGTGCGCAACCTGTTCCTGGCGGGCGACTGGGTGCAGACCAAGATCAACGTCACCACCATGGACGGCGCCAACCAGGGCGGCCGCACGGCTGCCAACGGCGTGCTCGACGCCGCGGGCTACTTCGGCAGCCGGGCCAGCGTGCATGGCCTCTACGTGCCGCCCGAGTTCGAGCCCTTCCGCGCCGCCGACGCCTTCGCGTATGCCGCCCGCCAGCCCAACGCCTTCGACCCCGACCACACCCGGCCTTGACCAAGCGCCCCTGATGTGCGCGCACTTCGCCCGGAAGCGGGACTGCACAGCGGGGGGTGTATCGTTGGTGTATGGCACGCACCAACATCGACATCGATGATGAGGCGTGTGCCGCAGTCATGCGGCGTTACCGGTTCGCCACCAAGCGCGAGGCGGTCAACTTCGCACTCCAGCATCTGGCGTCGGAGCCCCTCGCGCTCGATGAGGCGCGCGCCCTGCGCGGCTCGGGCTGGGACGGCGACCTCGAAGACATGCGCGCCGGTCGCGTCGCCACGTGATCCTGATCGACACCTCGGCGTGGATCGAGTTCCTCCGCGACACGGGAAGCCCCGTCTGTCAGCGAGTTGACCAACTGTTGGGTGAATCGATCGCATGCACCGACACGGTGCGCATGGAAGTGCTCGCCGGCGCCCGCGACGAAGGCCAGCTCCAGCAGCTGACCCGCCTCCTGGCACGGGCGGAGATGCTCGCGACCGAGCCGGTCCATTACGACGCCGCCGCGCAGATGTACCGAACGTGTCGCCACAACGGAGAGACCCCGCGCAAGCTCATCGACTGCCTCATCGCTGCCGTGGCCGTCGCCAACGGCGCACCCGTGCTTCACCAAGACGCGGACTTCGACACCCTCGCCCGGCATACGAGTCTCACTGTCGTGGCATAGCTGCGAGCACCGGGCGAGCCAGGCCGAGCGTGCGGAAGTATGGTGTTTGGTATGGCGACACGCAAGGTCACCGTCACGATCGACGAATCGCAACTGGAGAAGATCCGCGGGCTCGTGACGGCGGGCAAGGCGGCGAGCGTGTCGGGGTACGTGCAGGGCGCCGTCGCGACGTCGTTGGATGATGTGGCCGGCTGGGGAGCCATGCTCGCCGAGGCCCTGCGCGACACCGGAGGAGCGCTCACCGACGACGAGCGCGCCTGGGCCGACGGGATCCTCGACCCGGGCCCGCAGACCAAGCCGCGTCGACGCCACTCCGCCGCGTGAGCGCGGGGGTCACGCTCGACGCGGGCGGGCTGATCGCCCTCGATCGTGGAAATCGACAGGTGATCGTCTTGCTCGCAAGGGCTGCGGAGACGGGGGCCACCGTGACCGTCCCCGCGACGGCCCTCGCGCAGGCGATTCGAGATCCAGCGCGCCAGGTTCGCCTCGCCCGACTCCTGCGCCAGCCCACCACCTTTGTCGCACCGCTGGATCGCGTGTCCGCCACCGACGTGGGGCGGCTCCTCGCTGCCAGCGGCACCGCCGACATCGCCGATGCCCACGTGGTGATCTGCGCACACGAGGCCGACCAGCACGTCGTGACCTCCGACGCCGTCGATCTCCACCGCCTCGACCCGGATCTGCGAACCGTCAACGTGTGACTACGCGGCGGGCCGTCGAGCCTGCGCCGTCGAACCGCCTCGCGCGCGCGTCCAAGTCACCACGCCGTGTCAGCACAGGATGACATGGACCGGCCGGCACCGTCGGTCTCGAACGTGGCTGAATCGGGCGCAAGTGGAGTGGAGACCCTTGGCACCCACGTGTCTCATCTCTGTCCGGCGATGGCCGATGGATCACGATGACGCCATCCGTCACCGCGCCACGGCCGAGCCACCGCGAGCGGATGGCACGGCTGGCCGTCTCGAGCCCGCCTGAGCTCGGCCCTGTGGTGCTCCGGCGCGTGGTTGGTTCGCGCGTGGCCGACGTCGGATGTGGCGCGGGACTCTTCGGCTACATGCTGCGTGCCGCATGGCACCGCACCGGCTCTTGGTCGGAGGAGGCAGTACCCGAGCCCGACGAACTGCTCGGCATCGACTACTCAGAGCTCGCCGTCGATCTGCTCTCCCACGGCCACGTTTACGACCGTGTACTCCACGCCGACGCCGCCACGCTCCCACTCGACACGAACGCCGTAGACACCGCCATGTCAATGGAGAACCTCGAGCATCTGCTTCCTGACGAGGTGCCGAATGCGATCGCAGAACTCGCTCGCGTCGCGCGACGACGAGTGGTCATCAGCACACCAGCGCCATGGCGCGTCGTCCCGCGGCCGTGGGTGCGCAGCCAGCTCCACCACCTGTCGAGCGAGCCAGGGCCCATGCCTCGCGACGAGTTCCTCCTTCGCTCGGGGCAAGTGCACAAGAGCGTGCTCTTGCCCCGCCAGATGCGACGCGTCGGGTTCCACTACCGCACGTTCCTCGGCTCTCCTCAGATCACCGCGGGCTCGATCGTGTACTGGGCCGATGTCCCTGACTTGGACCTTCGCAACCTCGGGGCCGTGCGGGGCATCCGTCACGACCTACCTCGCGCCGAATCCGACTGCTCCGATTTCCGTCCGTCATACCGACGGCTGCTAGAGGGGGCGTCGGACCTTGGCGTCAGCCATCGCCAGCCTGTTCGAACGACACTCGGCGAGATCGCCAAGCCGCTGAAGCTAGCTGTCCGCCCGCACAGCGCCGAGGGTTGATCGGAGCCCGCCCTCGCCGGGCGATCGACCGCCGGCAGTCCGCGTCGGCCGGTCAGCGAATCTCGGTCACGGCCATCACTGCGGACCGCAACCCCGCGGTCCGCGCACCGATCCGTTGACGCCGACTAGACCGCGGTCCCGCCAGGCCTCGGACGGAGTCGACCGCAAGAAGCCGAACACGCCACAGCACCACTAGCGGCCAACCAATCAGCGCTCGCGTCCGCCCACCCGTCCGACGAAAGCAGCGGACGGCGTTCCGCGCGAGGAGTGCATCCTTTTGCGCGCGAACGTCGAGGCGTCCACCGATGTGGGCGATGCGCAGCTCAGGGTCAATTGATACCTTCCGCCCATGGCGGCGAAGTGTGTGGAACCACTCCGACTCCTCCCAATACATGAAGTACGTCTCCGGCAACGGACACGATCGCAGCAGATCAGTACGGCACGCGACGACCACTGCGGCGGCGGCTTGGATCGGCTCCGGTCGGCTTGGCCGACGCCACTTCTGCACACCGAACGAATGGCCCGCAAGCAACGGCTTGTCCGGTAGCAGGAGCCACTCGAGCGCAAAGCGCCACAACGTCAGAACTGGCGCGACCGTCCCCACCACCCGACCGCAATCGTCATGGACTGCCGGTACGACGACATCCGCCTCTCTCGCGGCAAGGATGCGGCCCAGACCGAGGACGACGTCGCCGGTCAGGGCCGCGTCGTCGTTCGCGAACACGACGTTTGCTGTCGCTGTCTGCGCCACACCGAGGTTCACCGCCGCCGCGTAGCCAGGGTTGCCCAGAACTGGCACGACCCGAGCGCCGTGATGCTCCGCAACCGTGCGCACTTCACGGTCGTCGTCAACGTTCATCACGACCGTGTCGATACCGCCACGTTGCAACGACGGCAACGTGCGCAGGAGCGAGTCAGGCCGGTGGTAGGCGACGATCACGACACTGACCGAATCCACAGCGCGTTCCCTCATCCGACTACCAGCGAGCTCACGCCCGGCACTGGCGCGGCACGACTCTCGAGTTCCGAGGCACGCTGTTGGCGGAGCCAAAACCACAAGCTGATGCCGGCCGATGTGCCGTAGCCGCTGAGCGCACCAAGCCCCGCTCCGCTCAGACCCCATCGGTGAATCGCGATGGTGTCCACGCTCACCATGACCGCGACAGCCGCGATCGACGCGGCCGCGCGCACGCCTGATCGGCCGTGCGCGGTTAAGTCCGCATTCATAACTCGTGCCATGCCCAGGGCCGCGGCGGCAGGAGCGAGCCAGCCCACCAACGGTGCTGCGTGCCGAAAGGCGTCGCCGAAAACCAGTGGCACTGTCCACCAAGCCGTCGCTGCGAGGCCCGCGGCAGCAACGGCCGCTGCTACCGCAGTGCACAGCATCAGGGCTCGGGACGACCAATCTCGTTCCGCCGCAGCGCGTGGCAGAAGAGCGGTCGCCACCGAGTTCGGGAGCAGTAGCGCTGCCTCCCCCACCGCACTCGCCACGGCATATATGCCGGCCGCGGGCAGCCCGAGCCAGAGCGCCACGAGCAACACGTCGACGCGCAGCGCCGCGAAGGTGATCAGATCGCCGATCGCACCGGGGAGCCCAAAGCGCAGGGCACTGCGATACGTCTCGTGTGCGTCCGAGGATTGGTCTGCGCCAATCTGCAGGAGTCGCACGCACGAGACCGCGGGGATGAGGTTCCCGACGGCAGCACCCGCCAGGAACCACGAGACCGATGACACCTGTGCAACCCAGAGAGCGAGGGACCAGAGCAGGTACACCCCGCCACCGAGCAACATCCACGCTGCCATGCGCCTCAGTCTGAGCATGCCGGATGTGATTGCCACGCCGAGCATCGAAATCACCCAGGACAGCGCGAATAAGATTGAAACGAGCGCCTCGGAGTCGAGCCCGCCGGTGAGTATGGGTTCAACTGCAACCGCCGCAACCGTCAACGCGACCGCAAGGCACACGACGACTCGCAGGTGATGCCTGACGATACGTCGGACCTGCGAATCCACACCGCCTGCCCTGGCCACAGTCCGATTGATCCAATACTCGAGACCGCCTGTCCCAAGCGAGCCAACCCCTGTGGCGACCAGCACCCACAGCGCATACGCGCCCTTCCCGCCCGTTCCGAGTGCCCGCGCTCCGACCGCGCCACCTAGTCCGGAGATCAACGTCGATCCGATCACCGCCGCGCTTGAATAGCCGAGCTGGTGGCGCAGGCGTGTCCGTGTTGCTCTCATCTGCGCGTCTCACACAAGACGAGGTCGAGCAGCTGGTTCAGGTTGCTTGTGAATCGATCGTGATTCCGTACCGCGCGTGCACGTGCAGCCAGGCCCAGTTCGCGACACCGTTCCGGCGACTCCAACTCCCGAAGAGCGGCTTGCCATTGTCCTTCGTGATCGGGCTCCACGAGCAGGCCGTCCACGCCATGCTCAATCTGCTCGGGAAGCCCGCCGACAGCGGTAGCCACGGGCACGGAGCCCAGCGCCTGGGCGAGCGCCACAGCGCCGCTCTGCGACGCGTGCCGATACGGGAACACGCAGGCTGTCGCGGCCTCGACGATGTGGACGAGCTCCGCGGCCGAGAGGAAGCGGTTGATCGCGGTCACCCGGTCAGTGCCGGTCGCCCCCACGCCCGCCGCGAAAAACTTCCACTCCTGGCTGGCGTCCGCCGCGAGACGGCCGAATTCGTCACCACCTTTGTACCCACGGCCGACCACACCGAAATGCAGGGCAACCTTGCGAGCGACTGGGTGATGTACTGCCGCCTCCCATCCGGGCGGCAGAATCCCCACCTGCGCTGGGAGTGGCCAGACCACGACGTCATCGACGCCCAGCCGATCCGCCACGTACTCGCTGTGCGCGATGGTCAACGTGCTCCGTTCCAAGAGTGCACGGAGGCCAGCATTCGAGCCGCCAGAGCGGTCGTGATGCTTGTGATCGTGCACAACGAACACCAGTGTCGCGCCTACGTCACGTGCGGCCTCGTGCACCCTGCGCTCGACTGAGGGAATCACGAAGTTCTGCACGATCACGACTTCCGGACGGCACTCATGAATGACTCGGACTGCCTGTCGGATGAGCGCGAGATGAGCGGTCAACCGGGATCGCCGTGCCGGCGGAGTCTCCACTGTGAACGCGCCAGGCTCGATCTCTCGCCCCGGGCGAGTCGCAACTCGCACTTCCGCACCGCCGTCGGCCAATCCCGTCGCCCAAGCCTGCGTGCAGTGGGCCACACCACCTCGCCCCAGCCAGTCCACGATCAGAATGGATCGCCCGCTGCTCACAGCACCCGTTCGCGCGCGGCCCGAACGAGCCCCGTCCACGCCCCCACCGTCCATCCGCCCGACACGGCCATCGCGGCGATCGCTGCCACCGGTCCAGAGCGAAAGGCCATCTCCTTCTCCTGGCGATCCTTCGGCCGAATCGAGACGGCAGCCCCAATCCACACCGCTACGCCCGCGGAGCGTCGGAAGCGGGGGCGAGCGACCATCGCGGCCGCACCAAGCGCAACGGCGAGCGCGCCGACCGGCAACGCAGCAAGGGCAGCCAGCTGCCGGGGCTGGGGCTTGTCGCCGGTTTCACGCCAGTAGCGGACCTTCCACTCGCCGAAGCGGCGGTATTGGCGGTACAGGTCGCCGAGGGTGGCGCGCGGGATGTAGCCGACGGGGATCGAGTCGTCGAACCAGACCGAACCGCGGGTCGACATGCGGCGGTTGAGCTCGAAGTCCTGGTTCGTGCCGAAGCGCTCGTTCCAGCCGCCGATGGCACGCAGGTCCTCCGTGCGGAAGAACCCGAGGTACACCGTGTCGGACGGGCCGCTCGAAGCACCGCGCCGGTAGCGCGACATGCCCATCGTGTAGCGGTTGTTCAGCGCTCGAGCGATGCCTTCACCAACCGCGCCGGGCTGCGGTGGCACCGCCACTTGGGCGCCGCCCACCACCGCACGGTCGGGGTGCGCGGCCAACACGCCCACGCAGGTGCGCACGTAGCCGGGCGGGATGAGGCTCCGCGCGTCGACCCGGCAGATGTAGCTGCCCCTTGCGAACGCCAGGCCCATGTTGAGGTTCGAAGGCGTGGAGCGCGCCGGGTTCTGCACGACCTGCGTGCGGCCGAACGGGAGCGTCGCCAAGACCTGTTCAGCCAGCTCGGCAGTGCCGTCTTCGGATTCGCCGTCAACGACGATGACCTCGAGGCGGCTGAGCGGCCAGTCCTGCCCGGCCACGGCCTCGAGGCACCGAGCGAGGTGCTGCACTTCATTGCGGGCGGGGATCACGACCGAAACCAATGGCTCGTGGCCGGCCATCGCGACACCCTCCGCAGGTGCACGGAAGGCCTTCACCGGCCCTGCCTCCCTAGCACGCTGCGCAGGGTGCGACCGATGATCTTGAGGTCGAAGCCGACGCATTGGTGGCGCAGGTAGAAGAACTCGTACTGGAGCTTCTCCAGCGCGTCGGTCTCGTCGCCGGCGTACCCGTACTTCACCTGCGCCCAGCCGGTGAGGCCGGGGTGGACGAGGTGGCGCAGCTGGTAGAAGGGCAGCTTGTGGGCCAGCTCGTCCACGTACGCGGGCTGCTCAGGTCGGGGGCCGACGACGGCGAGCTCGCCCCGAATGATGTTGACCACCTGGGGAAGCTCGTCGAGGTGGCTGCGCCGCAGCAGACGCCCGAACGGCGTGATCCGGGGGTCGTCTTCGGCCGTCCAGGCGTCTCGGTCATGTTGCGCCTCGGCCGCGCCCGCGGGCGCGGCGGCCATGGTGCGGAACTTCACGATGGAGAAGGTGCGTCCGCCGCGCCCGACCCGCTCCTGGCGGAAGAACAGCGGGCCGCGGTTGGCGAACAAGTTGCCGAGCGCCACCAGCGGGATGGCCACCACCAGCGCGGCGAGGCCGGCGATCGCGAGCGGCAGGTCGACCAGGCGCTTGAGCCGGGCGTAGCGAGCCTGGTGCACTTCGCCGATGTCGAACAGCAGTGACGTGCGCTCCAGCTCCGACACGGGGAGCTTGCCGAGCCACTCCTCGTAGAACAGCTC
The DNA here is from genome assembly GCA_035547835.1 of Acidimicrobiales bacterium. NCBI lineage: Bacteria > Bacillati > Actinomycetota > Acidimicrobiia > Acidimicrobiales > Acidimicrobiales bacterium. Next base: position 112,390 of record DASZTW010000007.1, on the reverse strand, counting down.
CAGTGTGCGCACCCGCACGCCACGCTGGTGCAGGTCGGCCACCTGGGCCACGATCGTCTCCTCGAGCTGCGCCGCATGGTCGACCACCACCACAGTGGCCTCCTTGGCGCTCACCAGCTCCGCCACCGGCCGACTGCCCGGACCGGCGGCACCCGCCCTGGCCTCGGCGATCTCCAGCGATCCCACCACCCGGGCCGGGCGCTCCGCTTCGCCGTTGAGCTCGAACAGCAGAGTGACGACCTCGTTGCGGTCCGCCACCACCACGACCCGCTCGCGGTGCTCCGCGCGCCCACGCCCGGCGTTTGCAACCGTCTGGCAGGCGAGGTTCCACGGGATCAGCGCGAGCGCCGAACCGAACACCACAAATCGGGGAAGCAGCGCGTCGCCCGCGGCGAGCTGCAGGATCGCCATCGCGAGCGCCGCGCCCAGCGGGGCCACGACTGCGGCAGCCACTGCCCGACGGCGGGTGCGCACCAGGTCGGGCAGGCCGAGCCCGTAGGCGGCAAGGGCGAGCAACACCACGAAGGCCGCCGACCACGCCATGCGCGGCGAGGAGTGCCACGAGTACGGAACAGCGGCGACCAGCGCCGCGTGGACCTTGGAAAGCGCGAGCACGACTGCGGCCGCGCCGCCATACACGCCCATCCTGGCCACACGTCGCATAGACGTCCTGTCGGCAGGACCACCTGCCGCGAGCATGGGCCAAACGGACTATTCGCCGCCTGGCCCGGCCGTCGACTTCCGGAGAGTTGTGGGGCCATAGACCCCAAGACGCTCCGACGTTCAGGACTGGAGGAGGGGTGCCAGGAACTGCCCGGTGTGGCTCTCGGGCGTCTTGGCGACGAGCTCGGGCGGGCCCTCGACGACCACGGTGCCGCCGCCGTCGCCGCCCTCGGGCCCGAGGTCGATCAACCAGTCGGCGGTCTTGATCACGTCGAGGTTGTGCTCGATGACCAGCACGGTGTTGCCCTGGTCGGTCAGCCGGCTGAGGACCGTGAGCAGCTTGCGGATGTCCTCGAAGTGGAGGCCTGTGGTGGGCTCGTCGAGGATGTAGATCGTGTGGCCGGTCGAGCGCTTGGCCAGTTCGCTCGACAGCTTGATCCGTTGCGCCTCACCGCCGGACAGGGTGGGCGCCGGTTGGCCGAGGCGGATGTAGCCGAGGCCAACGTCGACCAGCGTCTGCATGTGGCGGGCGATCGCCGGCTGGTTGGCGAAGAACTCGAGCGCCTCTTCGCACGACAGGTCGAGCACTTCGGCGATGTTCTTGCCCTTGAAGGTGATGTCGAGCGTGTCGCGGTTGTAGCGGGCGCCTTTGCACACCTCGCACGGCACGTAGACGTCGGGCAGGAAGTGCATCTCGATCTTGATGGTGCCGTCGCCGGCACAGGCCTCGCACCGACCGCCCTTCACGTTGAAGGAGAACCGCCCGGGCAGGTAGCCGCGCACCTTGGACTCCTGCGTGGCAGCGAACAGCTTGCGGATGTGGTCGAACACCCCGGTGTAGGTGGCGGGGTTGGAGCGTGGCGTGCGGCCGATGGGCGACTGGTCGATGTTGATGACCTTGTCGAGGTGCTCGAAGCCCTCGACTGTCTTGTGCAGCCCCGGCACCACCTTTGACCGGTACACCTTCTGCATCAGGACCCGCAGCAGGATGTCGTTGACCAACGTGGACTTGCCCGAGCCGGACACGCCGGTGACGCTCACGAAGCACCCGAGCGGGATCTCGACGTCGATGTTCTGCAAGTTGTTCTGCCGGGCGCCTTTGACGACCAGCCATTGGTCGCCGGGTTGCCGTCGGACGTCGGGTACCGGGATCGACTTCTTGCCGGAGAGATACTGACCGGTCAGCGACTCACGAGCCTTCAACAAGCCCTTGACCGGCCCGCTGTAGACGACGGCGCCGCCGTGCTCGCCGGCACCGGGACCGATGTCGACCACGTGGTCAGCCACGTTGATCGTGTCCTCGTCGTGCTCGACCACGAGGACCGTGTTGCCGAGGTCACGCAGCCGCACCAGCGTCTCGATCAACCGGTGGTTGTCGCGCTGGTGCAGCCCGATCGACGGCTCGTCGAGGACGTACAGCACGCCGACGAGGCCCGACCCGATCTGGCTGGCGAGCCGGATGCGTTGCGCTTCGCCACCGGCCAACGTGCCCGCCGAACGGCCCAGCGTGAGGTAGTCGAGGCCGACAGCCACCAAGAACCCGAGGCGAGCGTTGACCTCCTTCAGCACCCGCTCGGCGATCAGGCGGTCGCGCTCGGACAGCTCCAACGCCCCGAGGATCTCGGCCGCCTTGCGGATCGACACCGAGCACAGGTCGTTGAGGTTGTGGCCGTCGACCGTGACCGCGAGCGACAACGGGGCCAGCCGGGCGCCCTCGCACGCCGGGCACGGCACCTCGCGCATGTAGCCCTCGATCTGCTCGCGGGCCGAGTCGGACTCCGACTCGCTGTGGCGCCGCTGGAGCCACGGGATCACACCTTCGTAGCGGGTGTCGTAGCTGCGGGCACGGCCGTAACGGTTGCGGTACGTGACCTTGAGCTTGCGCTCGCCCGCGCCCTCGAGCAGGACCTTGCGCTGCTTGGCGTTCAGCGCGCCCCACGGCGCGTCGAGGTCGATGTCGAATGCCTCGCCGACCGACTCGAGCAAGCGTTGGAACCAGCGGTTGTGGCCGCCCGCCCACGGCGAGATCGCGCCGTCGCGCACGCTGAGGTCGGGGTTCGACACCACCAGCTCCGAGTCGACCTCGAACCGGGTGCCGAGCCCGTCACACTTCTCGCAGGCGCCGTAAGGCGAGTTGAACGAGAAGTTCCGCGGCGCCAACTCGTCGAAGCTGCCGTGACCGTTGGGGCAGGCGGCGTGCTGGGAGAACGTGAGGGTCTCGGGCAGGGCGCCGTCGTCGGCTTCGCCGCTCCGGGGCACGAGCTCGACCTCGGCGACGCCGTCGGCCAGGCGCAGCGCGGTCTCGAGCGAATCGGTGAGACGCCGTTCGATGCCCGCACGGCGCACCAGCCGGTCGACGATCACCTCGATGGTGTGGTTCTCGTAGCGGGCCAAGTCGACCTTGTCGGCCAGGTCGTGCAGCTCACCGTCGACGCGGGCGCGGCTGAAACCCTGGCCCGCGAGGTCGGCCAGCAACGTCTCGTAGTTGCCCTTGCGACCCCGGACGACTGGTGCCAGCACCTGGAAACGGGTGCCTTCGGGGAGCTCGAGGACCCGGTCGACGATCTGCTGGGGCGTCTGGCGCTTCACCGGGACCCCGCACTCGGGGCAGTGCTGCACGCCGATCCGTGCATAGAGCAGCCGCAGGTAGTCGTAGACCTCGGTGATCGTGCCGACCGTCGACCTCGGGTTGCGAGACGCCGACTTCTGGTCGATCGAGATGGCCGGCGACAGGCCCTCGATGAAGTCGACGTCGGGCTTGTCCTGCTGGCCGAGGAACTGGCGGGCATAGGCAGACAGCGACTCCACGTAGCGCCGCTGGCCTTCGGCGTAGATGGTGTCGAACGCCAGCGACGACTTGCCCGAGCCGGACAGCCCGGTGAAGACGATCAGCCGATCGCGGGGCAACTCGATCGAGATGTTGCGGAGGTTGTGCTCCCGGGCCCCCCGCACCACGAGGTTGCCGGACGTCGAGGGGGCCGCGGCCTGTGCCGTCGACCGAGATTGCCGGGTCGCCATAAGGCGCCCAGCCTACCGGGTCACCGGTGGCGCGTGCAGAACGTTTGTTCGGCCTCGGGGTCGGTCGAACTCGCTCAGCTGCGGACGTAGCGGTCGACGTCGACCGACAGGCCGAGGAACGACAAGCGCACGCGACCCGTGCGGTGGAACCCGGCGACCTGCGCAGGGGCCGGGGTGCCGCTGTGGACGAGGCCGAACGTGTCCGCTCCGCTCGCCCCGACCACCTCTGCGGCGCCGCGCAAGGTGCCGCCCGACCCGATCGTCAACAGCTCCCGGCCCCCGGTGAAGGCGCCGCCCTCACGCCACAAGTGCGCGAACGACTGGTCCGCGACCAGGACTTGTTCCGGTTGCGCCTCGATCTTCGGCACGTCGCGTGCCACGTCGTGCGTCCGCGCGGAGGTCCACGCCACACCCAACGAGGTGATCGCCACGGCACACCCCACCAGCGCCGTCCGCTCCCGCCGCCCGAGCGCGGCCAGCGCCGGCATCGCGGCCACCGAGAGCACGAAACCGGTGCACAGCACGTACCGCCCGCCCCACTGAGGGAGCGCGCCACCGGTGAACTGGAACAGCCAGACCACTGGCAGGGCCGCCACCGCCGCGAGCACCGCGACCCGGGTCTCGAACCGTGCACCGCTCACCGCCGCCCAGCAGCCGAGGACGGCGAGCGGCGTGGTCACCACCAGCCCCGGGACGAAGCCCAAGCCACCACCCACGACCGTCAGGTAGAGCAACACGAGCAGACCCGCGGCGCCCAGCCGCATGAGGTGCGACGCGTCGCGCCGCGTCGCGGTCCAGGCCAACACCAGCACGACCAGGCCGATGCCGACTCCAACCAGGACCACCTCGCCGTCGAACGATGCCCGCGACCCGAACGTCGTGACGAGCCCCTCGCGAACCCGCTCCGCCAGACCGTCTCCGCCACCGGCGGCGGTTCCCGCTGCCCGGCCCGCACGGATGCCGGAGCCGACGACAAGGTGCTCGAGGCGGGCGTTGCCCAGCCAGAACAGCACCACACCGAAGCCCGAGCCCACACCGATGCGCCACGCATCGCGGATGCGACGACGCCCCAGCGCCACGAGCCCTGCCGCCGCCGTGAAGGCAGCCCCGTAGACGAGAGCTTCGGTGCGCATGGTGGCCGCAGCGCCGAACGCGCACCCTCCCGCCAACCCGAGCAACCAGATGCGGCGCGGCGGGCGGGCCTTGTCGGCCAGCAGGTCGACCATGGCGACGACACCCCAGGCCATCAGCGCGAGGCCGAGCGTGTGCTCCCACAGGTCGAGCGCGTAGATCGTGACCGGCGAGGCGAGCCCGACCAGCCAGAACGCCCACCAGCCTGCTCGGCCGTCCGCGCCGAAGCGTCGGGCGAGTGCCCGGGCGGTGAACGCGCAGGCCACCGCCCCCAGCATGGGCAACAGCAGCGCCAGGCGCTCGCCCCCCAACCGGTACAGCGGTTCGGCTGCCAGCAGCATCGGCACCGTGGTGGCCTGGATCCACTTGCCGTCGACATACGTCGTGTACCAGAGGGGGTGGTACGTGCCGTCTGCGTCCCACCTGGCCGCCCAGTAGCCGACGTCGATGTCGGTGAACGAGCCGCGCTGGTCCATCGCGCGCAGGGTCGCGACCTTGCCGCCGGTGTCGGTACCGAGAAACCCCTTGGGGGCGTTCAGCAGCGATAGGCCGAAGTAGGCGATCAGGAGGACCAGCCCCGCCGCGAACGTCCTCGCCCAACTCCGGCGCCGGCCCGACCAGTGGTCCACGATCGTGCGGCGGCCCCCACCCGCTGCTTCCTCGGCCGAGCGCGCGGCCGCCGTGTCGAGGGGGCCGGCCGCATCCGGCGAGTCGAGCGTGGACGTGGCGGGGCGTGCCGTGGTCGTGGTCACCCCCGACCCGTCGGCCGGCCCGCCCCGTTGTTGAACGCCGCTCTACCGCGCCGCGGCGACGTCGCGCAGCTCGCGCTTGAGCTCTTTGATCTCGTCGCGGAGGCGGGCCGCGTACTCGAACTGGAGCTCGGCGGAGGCGTCGTGCATCTCCTCTTCGAGCGTGCGGATGAGCCGCTCGAGCTCGTCGTGCGGCAGCTCGGCGTAGTCGGGGCGCTTCGCCTCCGGCCGCGCCCGCTCACGACGACGACCACGGCCGGGCGTCGGCGCGCCTTCGTCGGGCCGGAGGCTCGCCAAGATGTCGCTCACCGCCTTGACGATCGTGGTCGGGTTGATGCCGTGCTCGGTGTTGTAGTCGACCTGGAGCTTGCGCCGGCGCATCGTCTCGGAGATCGCCCGCTGCATCGACGGGGTGACCTTGTCGGCGTACATGATCACTTGCCCGTCGATGTTGCGGGCGGCCCGGCCGATGGTCTGGATCAGCGAGGTCTCCGACCGCAGGAAGCCTTCCTTGTCCGCGTCGAGGATCGCGACCAACGACACTTCGGGAAGGTCGAGGCCCTCGCGGAGCAGGTTGATGCCGACCAGCACGTCGAACTCGCCGAGGCGCAGATCGCGGAGGATCTCGATCCGCTGCAGGGTGTCGACCTCGGAATGGAGGTAGCGCACGCGCACGCCCAGCTCGAGCAGGTAATCGGTGAGGTCCTCGGCCATCTTCTTGGTGAGGGTGGTGACCAGCACGCGGTCGCCGCGCGCCACCCGGTCGTTGATCTGCTCGAGCAGATCGTCGATCTGGCCTTTGGTTGGCTTGACGATCACCTCCGGGTCGACGAGGCCGGTGGGCCGCACCACCTGCTCCACCACCTGGCTCGACATCTGCAACTCGTAGTCGCCAGGTGTGGCCGACAAGAAGATGCACTGGTTGATCCGCTCGGACAGCTCCTCAAAGCGCAGCGGGCGGTTGTCGGCCGCGCTCGGCAGGCGGAACCCGTGTTGGATCAACGCCTCCTTGCGGGTGCGGTCACCCTCGTACTGGCCGTGCAGCTGCGGCACGGTCTGGTGGCTCTCGTCGATCACCAACAAGTAGTCGTCGGGGAAGAAGTCGAGCAGCGTGTGAGGTGGCTCGCCGTAGCTGCGCCCGTCGATGGGGCCCGAGTAGTTCTCGATCCCGTTGCAGTAGCCGACCTCCTGCATCATCTCGAGGTCGTACTGGGTCCGCATGCGCAACCGCTGGGCTTCGAGCAGCTTGCCCTCGGCCTCGAACTTCGCGAGCTGGCGCTGCAGTTCGTCCTCGATGCGCACGATCGCCTTCTGCATCCGCTCCTCGGACGCCACGTAGTGGGTGGCCGGGAAGACGATCAGCTCTTCGAGCTCCGTGATGCGCTCGCCCGTGAGCGGATCGACCACCACGATCGACTCCACCTCGTCGCCGAAAAGGCCGATCCGCACCGCGGTCTCGTCGTAGGCGGGGTGCACCTCGATGGTGTCGCCCCGCACCCGGAACTTGCCTCGGGTGAGGTTCATGTCGTTGCGGTCGTACTGCATGTCGACCAACTTGCGGAGGATCGCCCGCTGGTCGTGCTCCTCCCCTGGCCGCACCACCAGCAACTTGTCGCGGTACTCCTCGGGCGAGCCCAACCCGTAGATGCACGAGACCGAGGCGACCACGATCGTGTCGGGCCGGGTGAGCAGCGCGGACGTGCTCGAGTGGCGCAGCCGGTCGATCTCGTCGTTGATCGAGGCGTCCTTCTCGATGTACGTGTCGCTCGACGCGATGTAGGCCTCTGGTTGGTAGTAGTCGTAGTAGCTGACGAAGTACTCCACCCGGTTCTTCGGGAAGAACTCCCGGAACTCGTTGGCGAGCTGCGCGGCGAGCGACTTGTTGGGCGCCAGGACCAGCGTGGGCTTCTGCACCTGCTCGATGGTCCAGGCGATGGTGGCGGACTTGCCCGAGCCGGTGATGCCCAACAGGGTCTGGTACTGGTCGCCCCGGAGCACGCCTTCGCTCAGCTTGGCGATGGCCTGCGGTTGGTGACCGGCCGGAGCGAACTCGGACACCACCTCGAACTTCGGCATGCCCCCCAGCCTACGGATCGCCTGTGACACTCCCCGTTCTGGGCTGCTTTTGACGCGTCCCAGCGCGTAAGAAGCAGCCCAGAACGGGGAAAGTGGGGTGGGGTCGGGAAAGGTGGGGACGGGACGGGGGCGTTACCAGGTGAGGTCGAGGACCTCGCGCATGGCGGCCTCGAAGGCGGCGTCGTCGAGGGAACTGCGGGCACCGGTGACCATCTCGGCGTCGGCGCCCACCGGGCACCGCAGCGGGCAGGACGGGTCTTCGATGGCTGCCGCCACGGCGTCGGCCACGATCTCGGGCCCCGGGCGTCCGCCGCCGGTGAGCACCTGGTCGACCCCCGACAGCTGGCGCCGCAGCTCGTCGTAGGGCGCCTCCTCGCCGATCGGCGGTTGGCTCTGCATCCCCGGCGCGATGAACCCGGGCTCGATGATCACCACGCGAATGCCGAAGTGGCCGAGCTCGTAGTACAGGGCTTCAGAGACGGCCTCCAGCGCGGCTTTCGATGCCGCGTACGCACCGCCGAGCGGCTCGGTGACCCGGCCCGCCACCGACGAGATGTTCACGATCACGCCTGAGCCTCGCTCGCGCATGGCCGCCACGAACGCCTGCGCCACCCGCACGACACCGAGCACGTTGGTCTCATACAACTCCCGGAACCGGGCCACGGGCACCCGCTCCACGGGCCCACGCTGGTTGATCCCGGCGTTGTTCACCAGAACGTCGACCGATCCGATCCGCGCGGCGAGGCGGGCGACCGACTCGTCGGAGGTCACGTCGAGCGCGTGGCGCTCCGCCACGTCGAGGTCGTCGAGCACCTCTGGACGCCGTGCGGTGGCCACGACCTCGTGACCGCGCGTCGCCAAGTGCCCCGCGATGCAGCGCCCCATCCCCGACCCCGCGCCGGTCAACAACACCCGCATCGTCGTCACTCGCCCTCGTCGGTCCGCTCGGCCGGGGCCGTGGTCAGCGCCAGCAGCTTCGGCCAGAGGTCCTCGATCTGGGCCTCCAGGTCACCGACAGTGCCGGAGTTGTCGATGACGAAGTCGGCCGCCGCCAAGCGCTGCTCGCGGCTGGCCTGCTGTGACATGCGCGCCCGGGCATCGTCGGGACGCATCCCGCGCTGCTGCACGAGGCGGTGCAAGGCGATCTCGGGATCGACGTCGACCACGATCGTCGCAGCCTGGTCAGCCCTCCCCGACTCCACCAGCAGCGGCACGTCGAGGATCACGATGTGGTCGGTCTCGGTCTCGGCGGCCAGCCGCTCGGCGATCTCCACACCGACCGCGGGGTGCACGATGGCGTTCAGGTCGGCCAGCGCCTGGGGGTCCTTGAACACCAGGTCGGCCACCGCCTGGCGGTCGAGCTGTCCATCGCCGCCGACGATCGCCGGGCCGAACCGCTCGACCATGGCCTCGAACACCGGCATGCCGGGCTGCTGGAGCTGCTTGGTGATCGCGTCGGCATCGATCACGACCGCGCCGCGCGCGGCAAGCCGTGTGGACAGGGTGGATTTGCCGGATCCGATGCCTCCGGTGAGCCCGATGACGACCACTGCGCCAAGGTAGTGGCTCGGTAGGTGCGCGAAACCACTCACGAATGACCCCTCGCGGCCGATTCGTTCCCCGAGCCCGGACCGACACTCCGGGTCCCGGATCGAGGAGGCCAAAGGTGCAACGTCGAGCGAACGTCCTGGTGCTGGTGGGCGTGGCCGTGGTGCTGATCGGAGGGGTGTTGCTGTGGTCGACCACCCGCGACAGCGGCGGCAGCAGCAACACCGCCACCGTCCCCGTGTTGGTGGCGACATCCAACATCTCCCAAGGCACCACCGGCGACGACTTGATCTCGTCGGGCCATGTGGCGGTCAAGAACGTGCCGGTGTCGCAGCGGTCCGCGACCGCGTTGAGCAATGCCGGATCACTGAGCGGCCAGATCACCATCCGCAGCATCAGCAAAGGTGAGCAGATCGGCTCCGACTCGGTGCGCACGCAGTCCCTGCGGGCCCAGGCGATCAGCATCCCGAAGGGCAAGAACGGCGTGGCCGTGACGTTGCCCTTCACGGCGGCGGGTGGCGGCTACGCCGGCGCCGGTGACGTCATCAACCTGTACACGTACCAGTTGCCGTCGGACCCGGGCTCGCCGTTGCCGGTGTCGAAGCTGCTCGTGTCGAACGTGACGGTGCTCGACGTGTCGCAACAGGTGGCACCCGCGGTCGACACCAACGACGTGACCACCGCCCAGAACGGCGCCACGACGCCTCGAGCCGAGGGCCAGAACCTGACCTACCTGCTCGCCCTCACCCCTGAAGAGGCTGAGCACGTCGTGTTCGCCACTTCGCTGAACCACCTGTACTTCACGATCGTCGCCAAGGGCAACGCGCCCGCCAGCACTTCCGGCGTCCAGTACAGCAACCAGCTCCCGAAGGGTTGAGCGGACAGATGCGAACTCCACGACTCCTCGTCCTCGACAAGGGTGAGACCCTCGCGGCGCAGGTGACGACGGTCGCCGAAGACCTCCAGCCTGCGCCCGAGGTGGTGGCCTGCACCCAACCGGCCAACGTGGGCGACGTCCTCACGGACGACGGCCCGTTCGACGTGCTGATCGCCGGCCCCGGCCTCAGCACCCGCGGCGGCCTGACCCGCCTCCGGGTGATCCGCGAAGAGCTCCCCGAGATGCCGGTGGTGCTGGCGTTCAGCCGCCGGCCTGACGCCACGATCCGCGAGATCGTGCAGGCCGGTGCTGTCGACCTCGTGCAGCTCCCGTCCGAGGACAAGGATCTGCTCGTCGCCATCGAGCGGGCGCTCGCCATCTCGCTCGTCTCGCGGCTGCAGGAACCGCCGCCCCCGGCCGTGGTGGCTGCACCCGTCGTCGCCGCCGACAGCAACCCGTCGGCCGCCGCCGCGGTTCCCCGCCAGCCCGGCAGGATCATCACGATCACGTCGGCCACGGGGGGCTGCGGCAAGACGTTCTTCGCCACCAACCTCGCGTACTTCCTCGTGCACCACACCCAGAGCAAGGTCTGCATCTTGGACCTCGACCTCCAGTTCGGTGAGGTGTCGACGGCGCTGCGGCTGCGACCGAAGTACACGATCTCCGACCTGCTGGACGGCGAGGCCGCCGGCGAGCTCCGCATCGACGAGCAGGTCGAGGACTACACGGTGACCCACGAGACCGGCATCCACGTCCTGGCCGCGCCCCGTGACCCCTCTGAAGCCGATCGGATCTCGCCGCCGGAAGTCACCCGGGTGCTCGAAGCGGCACGCGACCACTACGACTGGATCATCGTCGACACGCCCCCCGCGCTGTCGGAGGTCGTGCTCGCGGCCTTCGACCTGTCCGACGAGCTGTACAGCATGGCCACGCTCGACCTCCCCAGCGTGCGCAACATGAGCGTGTTCCTGTCGACGCTCGAGCGGCTCAAGATCTCCAGCGACAACGTCCGCCTGCTGCTCAACAAGGCCGAGACCGACGTGGGCATCGACGTCGAACAGGTGAGCCGCATCTTTCCGAAGGGGTTCGACGCAGTCCTCCCCTACGCCAAAGAGGTGAGCCGATCGATCAACGTCGGCATGCCCGTGATGGCGAGCTCGCCCGACTCGGAGGTCAGCCGCCTCATGGTCGGCGGCCTCAAGCGTCTGCTTCCCCCAGAGGCGCAGGCACAGATCGATGCCGAAGCCGCGCCCACCAAGCGCAAGCGCTTCCGACGCAACCGTTGACGCGCCCGCTGCCCATCCAGACGATGCGAACCCCTGAGAAGAGGACATTGCGATGAAGCTCTCTGAGAAGCTCGCCGCCATCGAGGAGGAGGGCCCGGCTCCCACCGAGGGCACGAGGTCCTCCAACCGGAGTCCGGCGGGGACCCTGCGGGCCGGCGCGGCGAAGACGTCGGGCAAGGCCGCGACCGACGCCGGCGGAGGTGCCAGGCCGGGCACCGCGCGGACCGGCCGCGACGCCTCGTGGGAGGCCACGAAGCGCCAAGTGCGGGACCTCGTGCTCGAAGAGCTCGCCCCCCGCATGGCGTCGCTGTCACCCGAACAGGTGGAGAGCGAGCTCGTCGAGGAGCTGGGCCGCATCCTCGACCGCGAAGACGTCGAGGTCACGACCGTCGAGCGGCGCAAGTTCGTGCAGGAGATGCTCGCCGACACGCTCGGCTACGGCCCGCTCGACGCGCTGCTGCACGACGAGAGCGTCACCGAAGTCATGTGCAACGCCCACAACGACATCTGGGTCGAGCGCGGCGGCAAGCTCGAGCACACCGGCGTGCGGTTCGCCGACGACGCGCAGTACCGCCAAGTGATCGAAAAGATCGTGTCGGCCGTCGGCCGCCGCGTCGACGAGGGATCACCCATGGTCGACGCTCGCCTCCCCGACGGCTCCCGCGTCAACGCCATCATCCCGCCGCTGGCGATCCACGGATCGGTGCTCACGATCCGGAAGTTCGCCACCGACCCTTACACGGCCAAGGACCTCATCAACTTTGGCACGTACACGCTCGGCCTGGTGCAGGTGCTCGAGGCGTGCGTGCGAGGCAAGCTCAACATCTTGGTCTCGGGTGGTACGGGCACCGGCAAGACCACCAACTTGAACGTGCTGTCCTCCTTCATCCCCGAGAGCGAGCGGATCCTCACCATCGAGGACTCCGCCGAGCTCCAGCTCCAGCAGGAGCACGTGATCAACCTCGAGGCACGGCCACCCAACGTGGAAGGGCGCGGCCAGGTCGCCATCCGCGACCTGGTGCGCAACGCCCTCCGCATGCGCCCCGACCGCATCATCGTGGGTGAGGTTCGCGGCGCGGAGGCGCTCGACATGCTCCAGGCCATGAACACCGGCCACGAGGGCTCGATGACCACCGTCCACGCCAACTCCACCCGTGACGCGATCTCGCGTCTGGAGACCATGGTGTTGATGGCCGGGTTCGACTTGCCCGTACGGGCCATCCGCGAGCAGATCGCATCGGCGGTCGACATCATCATGCAGGTCGACCGCATGCCCGACGGCCGACGTGTGGTCACGGCGGTGACCGAGGTGCAAGGCCTCGAAGGCGAGGTCATCTTGCTGCAGGACCTGTTCTCGCTGCACCACGATCGCAACCGGCGCGGCGACACTCCCGGCGCGGAGCTCGTCGCCACCGGTCTGCGCCCGAAGTTCCTCGAAAAGCTCAAGGAGCAGGGCATCGAGCTGCCGCTCAGCGCCCTGCGTCCACCGGTGCCGGCGCCGCCGTCGGTGCCGAGCCGACGCACCAAGCCGCCGACACCTCGCGCGCTGGTGGAGCAGGAGCGCCTGCGATGAGCTCGCAACTGATCGCTGCCGTCGTCGGTGTCCTCGGGGGCCTGACGCTGCTGGCCGCCGGCCTCGTCCGGCGCTCCGAGCGCCAAGACGACTGGTTGGCCACGGTCCTCGACCTCCCCCACGGCGAGAGCGACGTCGACGTGCAGGACGTGACCGAGAACCACAGCCCCGTGGTGGAGGGCACGGTCGGCTTCGCCGAGCGCATCGTGCAGCAAGTTGACGCCAAGGGCTCGCTCCGCATGAAGCTCCAGCGTGCACGGATCCCGATGAAGCCCGGCGAGTACGTGGTCATCGTCGGCTCGATCGGCGTGATCGCGGGCGCGCTGGTCATGGCCATCACCAGCCACTGGTGGATGGGGCTCCTCGTGCTCGCCGCCTCGCCGCTCGGCAGCCACGGCTTCCTCGAGTACAAGGTCAACCAACGCCGCAAGGCGTTCGAGGCCCAGCTCCCCGATGCGCTGTCGCTCATCGCCGCCTCGCTCGCCGCCGGCCACACGTTCCTGCGCAGCATCCAGATCATGTGCGAAGAGGCCGACGAGCCCCTCGCCAGCGAGTTCGCCCGAGTCGTGTCGGAGACCCAGCTCGGCGACCCGCTCGTCGACGCGCTCGATCGCATGGCCGAACGGGTTGGCGTGGAAGACGCCCGCTGGATGGTGCAGGCGATCCGCATCCAGCAGGAAGTGGGCGGCGCCCTCGCCGACCTCCTCGACACGCTCGCCGAGTTCATGCGTGCCCGTGAGGAGGTCCGCCGGGAGGTCAGCGTGCTGACCGCCGAGGGCCGGCTCTCGGCGTGGATCGTCGGCGGGCTGCCCGTGTTCGTCTTCTTCGCCGTGCAAGTGACCTCGCCCGGCTACATCAACCCGATGTTGAAGGGCTGGGGCTACTTCTGGCTCGGCGCAGCCGCAGGGTCGGTCGCCGCCGGCGTCGCTCTCATCCAGAAGATGTCGAAGATCAAGGTCTGAGAGGCTGCCAATGGATCCCCTCCTGATGCTCGGTTGCGCCGTGGTCGCGGCGGGCGGGACCGCCGTCGCCGTCGGCGTGGTCGACAGCCGTGTGCCGGTCGACGCCGACCTCGAGAGCTACCTGCGGAGCCTTGACGAGGAGCCGTTCACCGGCCCGACCGACGAGTTCGAACGCCTGCTGACCACGCCGTTCCTGCAACGGGTGCTGCGCCCGCTCGGGTCGTCGATCGTCGGGCTGCTGTCGCGGGTGATGCCGTCGAACTACCGCGACACCGTTCGACGCCAGCTCGCGTACGCCGGGCTGGCGGGCACGTGGCGACCCGAGGAGGTCATCACCGCCCAGCTGCTGCTCGCTGGGGTCGGGCTCGTGATCGGGCTCGTGCTCGCCGGCACCGGCGTCGCCAAGGACAACATCGCCATGTGCGCCGTGATCGGGCTGCCCCTGCTCGGCGCGCTGTACCCACGGGTGGTCGTCAGCCGCAAGGCCGACGAGCGCCAGGAGTCGATGCGCGACGAGCTCCCCGACACCATCGACCTGCTGGCGATCAGCGTCGAGGCCGGGCTCGGCTTCGAAGGTGCCGTCGCGATCGTGTGCGACCACTTCAGCTCGCCCCTCTCGCACGAGTTCGCCCGCATGCTCCAGGAGATGAGCCTCGGCCTGACGCGGCGCGAAGCGCTGCAGAACATGCGCCGGCGCACCCGGGTCCCGGAGCTGTCCAACTTCGTCGTCGCGATGACGCAGGCAGACGCGCTCGGCATGCCCGTCGGCCAAGTGCTCAAGACCCAGGCGGTCGAGATGCGCAAGAAGCGCCAGTCGCGAGCACGGGAAAAGGCCGGCAAGCTGCCCGTGAAGATCATCTTCCCCCTGATCATGTGCATCTTCCCGGCGCTGTTCGTGGTGATCCTCGGGCCCGCCTGGCACGGCCTGACCCACATGTTCGGCTGACGCCGGTGACCACCCTGGCCGCCGCCGATCGAACCGACGACAGCCTGAGCCGCTTCCGGGCCGCGGTCACGGCGATTCGCCTGGCGTGCCTCGCGTTCGCCGCCGCCATCGCTGCACCTGCAGCCTCCAACGACCACTGGCGGCTCGCGCTGGTCGGCCTCGGTCTGGTCGTCGTGCACGCCGCCCGGATCCTCGCCCCGTTGCACGGGCGTGGACGCGCGATCGACCTGGTGGCCGTCGCCGGCTCGCTCGCCATCCACGTGGCAGCGGTCCTCGCCACCGGAGGCTGGGACTCGCCGTACGTGTTCCCGCTCCTCGGCGTGGTGGCCATCGCCGGCTTCGCCAGAGGTCTGCGTGAAGGCATCCCCACAGCCATCGCCGTGGCGGCGGTGATCTCGGCAGCGAGCTGGGCTGGCTGGTTCGACGTGACGTGGTCGTTCACCGCAGCGCGGCAGTGGAGCCTCGAGGTCGTGATGGTGGCCGGCGTCGCCGGCTATGCCCGCCGCGTGATCGGCGACGCGGAGTCGAACAAGTCCGAGGCGATGCTGTGGGTGCAGCAGCTCACCGATGCCAACGTGCTGCTCTCGTCGCTCCACCGTGTCGCGCAAGCCCTCCCCGCCGAGCTCGACCTCGACGGCGTGCTCGACCAGACCATCCGCACCTTGCGCGACCACTTGCGCTACGACGCGGCCGCCATCATGTTGCGCAACCAGCTCGGCGAGCCCTCCGAGTGGCGCGTCGGGCGCTTCGAGGGCATCGACGGCGACGTGCTCGACTCCACCGTGCTGCGCAGCGGGCCGGCGCGGGCGCTGCACCGCCTCGCGCCCGTCAGGGTGGACCTCGGCTCCGAGGGCACCGGTCCCCCCGCGGGTCTGCGCTCCCAAGCCAGATGCGGCGTGTACGCGCCGCTCCTGGCCCGAAACGAGCTGGTCGGCCTGCTCGCCATCGAGTTCGACGACGAGGAACCTGCCAAGGCGGATCGGGCACTCGAGCTCGCGAGGGGCCTCAGTGAGCCGGCAGGGCTTGGCATCGACAACGCTCGCTGGTTCGCCCGCCTGCGCCTCGTCGGCGCCGACGAGGAGCGCACGCGGATCGCGCACGACCTGCACGACGGCGTGGGACAGACGCTCGCCTACCTCGGCTTCGAGCTCGAACGCGTCACCCGCGGCGTCGACGACACGGCCCTCAGCCAAGAGCTCACCCGCTTGCGAGGCGACCTGCGCACCGCGCTGAGCGAGGTGCGCGAGACACTGTTCGACCTCAAGAGCGACGTGAGCGACGAAATCGACGTGGGGGCCGCCCTGGCACGCTGCTGCGCCCGGGTCACCGAGCGAGGCGAGGTGAAGGTGGCGTTCGAGGGCGACGCCAACGGACGGCTACCTCGCCGCGTCGAACACGAGCTGTGGCGCATCGGCCAAGAAGCCGTGCTCGCGGCCGAGCGACGTTGGAACGCGTCATCGATCGCCGTGCGCTGGTGGACGGACGGGCGCGCGGCCGAGCTGGAGCTCGCTCACGACGGCTTTGCCGAACAAGGCCGCCGCCGTGGCGACGCAATGGAGGTCGCCACGTTGCAGGACCGGGCCGACGCGCTCGGCGCCGAGCTCACGGTCTCGAAGGCGTTCGACGGCCGCCAAGTGCTGCGCCTCCACCTGCGCCCGACCTGACCGGGCGCCGCTCAACGAGCCGGCCCGCCTGCCGATGGAACCACGTGGGAACTCGACTGCTCCTGGCCGACGATCACCGCATGCTCCGAGAGGGCCTGCGCCGCTCGCTCCAGGCCGAGGGCTTCGAGGTGGTGGCCGAGGCCGGCAACGGGCGTGAGGCGGTCGACGCCTGCGACGCCGCCAGCCCCGATGTCGTCCTCATGGATGTGACCATGCCCGTGGTCGACGGCGTGGAAGCCACGCGTCGCATCCGGCGGGTGCATCCACAGCTGCCGATCCTGGTGCTGAGCATGCACACGGCCGACACGATCGTGGTCGACGCCATGCGCGCCGGTGCCACGGGTTATCTGGTGAAGGACTGCTCGATCGACGACATCGCCTGCGCCATCCGCCAGGCCGCCAGCGGCGAGACGCACCTCAGCCCGGCCATCGCTGCCTCGATGCTCGAGCAGGCGCAGCAGCTCGCGCCCGAGCCACCCGAGGCCCCGTGCGCGGTCAGCCCCCGAGAGATTGAGGTGCTGCAGCTCGTGGCCGACGGATGCTCGACCCCCGAGATCGCCGCGCAGCTGTACATCAGCCAAAAGACGGTTAAGAACCACCTGGCGTCGATCTACGCCAAGCTCGACGCCCGCGACCGCACCCAAGCGGTGCTGCAAGCCGTGCGCAGCGGCATCGTGCGCCTCACCTGAGCCGCGCGGGTACGCCGCAACCCCCGAGACGCGGGCGGCCGGGCCTGCTGAGGGGGCCATCGACAAATGGGCCATCAGACCCATTCAGGTCGTCGCCCGGGCACCGATGGATACGGGACAAGACACACGGCTTCCCTGCTGGGGGCCGCGAACCCCGGAGGCAATCCAATGGTCAACCTGTACGAGAACGTCGCCATGTTCCTGCGTGCCCGCTTCGGTCAGACCGAGCGTGGCGCGTCGCTGGTGGAGTACGTGCTCCTCGTGGCCCTCATCGCGGTGGCGGCGATCGTCGCCATGCAGCTCGTCGGCACCAATGCCAGCAAGCGCCTGAGCACGGTCGGCAGCACCATCGGCTGATCAACCCACTCGGTGGGTGAGAGGGGGCGGGCTTCGGCCCGCCCCCTCTTCACGTTTTCCGATGCACTTCCCCCACATCCCTTTTGTCACCTCTGCCACGGCCGACGAGAGAGGCATGCAGATGGCACCAACATCAGCAAGCCCCTCGACAGCCACGAAGGCGGCCACCTCGGGCCCACCGGCGGACGACATCGACACCACCGGGACAGCCCCGACCCGAAGTCCTGCACGCGGTGGCGTCCCCCTGTCCGCCGTGGCGGGCATCGCCTTCATGGTCGTCGCCTTCCTCGTGGGCGCACGCGCGCTGAGCGACAACAGCTTCCTCACCCATCTCGCCACCGGACGCCTCATCCTCGGCGGCCACTTCCCGCACACCGACCCGTACTCGTTCACCGCGCACGGGTCACCGTGGGTGGCGCAGAGCTGGATCCCCGCCATCCTGTACGCCACCGCCGAGAAGATCGCCGGCGCCACCGCCATCCGGCTGCTCTGCGGAGCCCTGACCGCGGCGCTCATGGCGCTCGTCTGGCGCCTCACACGCGACGCCAAGACTCTCGTCCCCCGGGTGCTGATCGCGGGGTTCACCCTCGTGGTCGGCGCCGGCTTGTGGGCGAGCCGGCCCTACATGTTCGGGCTGATCTTCCTGGCCGTCACCCTGGTCATCCTCCGCGAGGACCGCCGACCGTTCTGGCTCCTTCCCCTGTTCTGGCTGTGCGTCAACTGCCACGGTTCCTGGCCCCTGGGCCTCGTGTTGCTCGCCGTCTGGTTCGTCGGCAGTCGCGCTGACCACCTGCCGACCACGCACACCGTGCGGTGCATCGCGTGGTCGGTCGGCGGCGCCGTTCTCGGGGCGGTCGGCCCGCTCGGCTTGTCGGCCCTCACGTTCCCCATCGACCTCGTGCGTCGTACCAAGGTGTTGGCGAACGTGGTCGAGTGGCAGGCGCCGAAGTTCGTCGCGACCGACCAGCGGGCCTTCCTGGTCGCCGCGGTGATCGCCATCGTGTGCGTGGCACGTCGACCGTCGTACCGAAACGGCCTGCTGACCGCCGCGTTCGTCGCCTGCGCGCTCCTCGGGGCACGCAACATCGTCGTGGCCAGCGTGGTCCTCGTGCCCGTGCTTGCCGACGGGCTGTCCGACCTCGGCTCGCTCGCCGGCGAACGGCGCTCGCCCACACTGCGCCTGGCCGCGGCCGGTCTCGTGGCCATCGCCGTCCTGGCTGGTGTCAGCTCGCTGCGCCAGCCGTCGTGGGACTTCAGCGCCTACCCCGTCCGGGCGACGGCGTACCTCCAACAGCACGACTTGATCGGTCCCGGCCACCGCGTGATCGCTCGCGACATCGTCGGGAACTACTGGGAGTACCGATTCGGCACCAACGCCAACGTGTTCTTCGACGACCGCTTCGACATGTACTCCAACGAGATGAACCGCGAGCACGACATCCTGCTCAACGTGAAGCCCGGCTGGCGTGAGGTCATCACGAGGTGGCACCCCGACGCGATCCTCTGGAAGCGCAGCTCGCCGCTCACCGACTTGTTGAAGGCGTCGAACGACTGGCGCGTGGCGTACCACGACAGAGACTGGGTCGTGTTCGTCCCGAAGCGGTGACGCTCCAGCGCCACGAGCGCAGACGTCGAGCCGAGCGGACCTGGCCGCCGGGATCGCCCGGCGGGGTGCTTCAGCCTTCGGTGGGTGCCTCGGGCTCGGCGGCGGGGGCCTCCTCAGCGACCGCTTCGGGAGCCGCCTCGGACTCGGCCGGCGCGGCCTCGGCAGCTGGCGCCTCCGCGACGTCAGCAGCCGGCGCTTCAGCGGCAGGCGCGCCTTCGCCAGCCTCGCCGCCCTGGTCGGCGTAGTACTCGGCCCAGGCCTGCTCGGCGTCGGGGTCAGTGCCGCCGCCGATGTAGTTGCCCTCGTCGTCGTAGGCGTGCTCGCCGAAGTGCTCCTGGTACTCGGCAGCCACAACGCCGCCTTCGGCAGCCTGCTTGATCGACAAGCTGATGCGGCGGCGCTGGAGGTCGAGGTCGATGATCTTGACCCACAGCTCCTCGCCCGGCGTGACGACCTGCTCGGGCAGCTCGACGTGGTGCGCCGACATCTCCGAGATGTGCACGAGCCCCTCGATACCGTCGCCCACCTGCACGAAGGCACCGAACGGCACCAGCTTGGTGACCCGGCCGTACACCAACTCGCCCACGCGGTGGCTGCCGGCGAACTCCTGCCACGGGTCCTGCTGGGTGGCCTTGAGCGACAAGCTGATGCGCTCACGGTCGAGATCGACGTCGAGCACCTGCACGGTGACCTCGTCGCCGACTGCCACAACCGACCCGGGGTGGTCGACGTGCTTCCACGACAGCTCCGAAACGTGGATGAGCCCGTCCATCCCGCCGAGGTCGACGAACGCGCCGAAGTTCACGACGGAACTGACGACACCGTTGCGGATCTCGCCGGGCTTCAGGTTCTCGAGGAACTCCTCGCGCTGCTCGCGCTGGGTCTCCTCGAGCCACGCGCGGCGGCTGAGCACGACGTTGTTGCGGTTCTTGTCGAGCTCGATGATCTTGGCTTCGAGTGTGCGGCCGACGTACGGCTGCAGGTCGCGCACCCGGCGCAGCTCCACGAGCGATGCCGGCAGGAATCCTCGCAGGCCGATGTCGAGGATGAGGCCGCCCTTGACCACCTCGATGACGGGCCCTCGCACCACCCCGTCGTCTTCCTTGATCTTCTCGATGTCGCCCCACGCCCGCTCGTACTGCGCACGCTTCTTCGACAGGATCAGCCGGCCGTCTTTGTCTTCCTTGGTGAGGACCAGGGCCTCGACCGCGTCGCCGAGCTTGACGATCTCCGACGGGTCGACGTCGTTGCGGATCGACAGCTCCTTGGCCGGGATCACACCCTCGGACTTGAAGCCGATGTCGAGCAGCACCTCGTCACGATCGACCCGGACCACCGTGCCTTCGACGATCTGGCCGTCCTCGACGTTCACCATGGTGCCGTCGATGGCTTCCTCGAAGGAGACGTCGAGGTCGTCGGCAGTGATCTGGCGGGGGACGTAATCGTCGGTCGGGGCGTCGGGGTTTACGGTGGCAGTCGAGTCGGACACGGGATCTCTTTCGGCGGACAGGGATTCGGGGACAGGGACGTGGGCGCGCCAAACGGGCACGCACGGACCCGACAAGCTACCACCCCACCTGAGGCGGGCGGAAAGGCCCCAGCCGGCGGATCGTCACCACGCTCCCGGCCTGAATGGGCGCTCCGCCGTGGTCAAGCAACTGCTGGGAGACCACAGCTGGTTCGCGGAGCTGTTCACCGCCGCCGAGGCGAACGACCCCGTTGAGCGCATCCGGCGATTCATGCTCGACGACGCCGAGATCGACGGCATCCGGGTTCGTGTACGAGAACTGACGGGCAGCGCCGGCGATGTCGTCCTCCTGCACCCTTGGCTGCTGCACTGCGCATCGGCCAACACCGCCGACCGGCCCCGCATGATGGTGACCCACACCATCTATCGGTGAACGCCCGAGCGACCCGGCCCTGGCCCGAGCGGGCTTGGCGCCGGCCACAACGGAAGGCCACAGGGTGCGATTGCGCGACCGTGGCCACTGCGCACACCGGCGGCGAGACCCGCATCACTGGGCGCTTCGCAACCCAGCTTCCGCCGCCCAACGCGGCACCGGCGCGATGATCGCTTTCCAGACGGACCCATCGGCCGCCGGCCTGAGGACCAGTTGGTGGATCACCCGCGGCTCGCCACCACCAGGAACTCGGGGTGATCGATGTCGGCGGGCTGCTCGGCATAGCGACCCGTCGACACCGACCAGAGGTCGCGCACGGTGAGGCCGACCGAAGCGCACAGCAGGCGCAGCTCCCGAGGCGTGAAGCAGGTGGTCCACAACTCGGTCTCGGTGTCCACGCCCTCTTCGGAGCGGATCGTGGTGCGTTCGTGGTTCACCCCCGACGCCGCGTCGAAGTCGTCGGTCGACTCGAGGAAGCGCACCTGGAAGTAGGCAGAGAAGGCGCTGAGGGCCACCATGCCCCCGGGACGCACCGCCCGCGCGATCCCGGCCAGCACGCTCACGTCGGGATCGAGGCTCGACGCCGCGGGACCTCCGGCGAGGCCGAACGCCCCCTGGCACAACGAGATGGCCGCGTCGAAGTCGCTGTCGTAGTCGAGGTGGCGGGCGTCTCGTCGTTCGAACGTCGCCCGGCCGGCCTCGACACCGGCCTCAGCACCGGATGCGTCGGCGTCGGAGGGCGGATTGCCGGCCGTCATGACCTCGGCGGCTTCGTTGGCCAAGTCGACGAAGCGCTGGCTGATGTCGATCCCGGTCACGTCGATCCCCCGGCGAGCCAACGCCAGCGCGTGGCGACCTGGCCCGCAGCCGACGTCGAGCACCGACATCCCCGGCTCGAGGCCCAACGCGTCGACCAAGAACCCGACTTCCTGCTCGGTGCCCTTCGTGAACGAGTAGCGGAGGTAGGCGGCCCCGAGGTGGTCGGCCACGTCCTCGAACCAGTGGTCGCGATCGGTCACACCCCCACCCTCGCGCGCCCACCCCACCCTCGACCCACCCATTCCATCCCACCTGTTCGCACCCACCCGTTCGCACCCACCCGTCCCGCGCGTGAAATCCCACCCCGGCGGTCACCTCCCACGCGCAGAAGGATCGTTGCGGCGGCACCCCACCCGTTCCGCGCGTGGCGCTCAGGACTTGGCGTCGGCCCAGTTGGCGCCGAAGGCGAGGTTCACCTCGAGGGGGACGCGCAGGTCGGCGGCGCCGCACAGGACGCGCTCGACCAGGCTGACCATCGTGTCGTGCTCGTCGAGGACGACCTCGAGGAGGACCTCGTCGTGCACCTGCAACGTGAGGCGACTCGCGAAGCCACCCGCAGTGAGCTCGTCGTCGAGGCGCACCAGTGCCACTTTGAAGATGTCGGCGGCGAGTCCTTGGATGCCGGCGTTCATGGCTTGGCGCTCGCCGGCCTGGCGGATGCGGTAGTTGTCGCTCAACAGCTCGGGGATCGGCCGGCGGCGACCGAACAACGTCTCGGTGTAGCCGCGCTCGCGGGCTTCCTTGACCGTCTGCTCCATGTAGGCCTTCACCGCCGGGAACGCGGAGAAGTAGGCGTTCAGGATCTCCGAGGCCTCCTCCACCGGGATGCCGAGCCGCTGGCTCAGCCCGTAGGACTCCATGCCGTACGCGAGGCCGTACGACACCATCTTCGCTTTCGACCGCTGCTCGATGGTGACCTCGGACGGGTCGACGCCGAACACGCGCGACGCGGTGGCGTTGTGGATGTCGTCGCCCGCCTCGAACGCAGCGATCAGCCCCGGATCCTCGGCGAGGTGGGCGATGCAGCGCAGCTCGATCTGGTTGTAGTCGGCCACCAGCAGCTCACGACCCTCGGCCGGCACGAACGCCTTGCGGAACGCCCGCCCTTCCTCCGACCGCACCGGGATGTTGTGCAGGTTCGGCGCGTCGGACGACAGGCGGCCGGTGCGGGCCACGGTCTGGTTGAACGTCGCGTGGATGCGCCCGTCCGCCGGGTCGACTTCGGCGAGCAGCCCTTCGCCGTACGTCGACCGCAGCTTCTCGACTTCGCGGTAGCGCAAGAGGTGCTCGACGATCGGGTGCTCGCCCACCAGCTTCTCGAGGCTGGCTGCATCGGTGGAATAACCGGTCTTGGTCTTCTTCGTGGGGGTGAGGCCGAGCTGGTCGAACAGGATCTCCCGCAACTGCGGGGTGGAGTTCACGTTGAACTCGTGACCGGCGGCGGCGTGCACTGCCGCAGTGAGCGCGCGGGTCTCCTCGATCAGGTACTCGTTGAGGCGCCGGAGCTCGCCCGCGTCGACGCCCACGCCAATGTCCTCCATGCGCGCCAGCACACCCACCAACGGCACCTCGATCTCACGGTTCAGGGTGTCGAGGCCGTCGCGGACGAGCACCTCGTTGATCGGCTCGACCAGGCGGTCGACGGCCAGGGCCTGGCGCGCGGTCACCTGGGCCACGTCGACGCCCGTGCCGCCGTCGAGATCGAGCTGGCCCTCAGGCGGGGTGTCGCCGGCCGGCAGCTCGAGGCGCGCGTAGCGCCCGAGCAGCTCCTCCAGCACGTAACGTGCCTCGGCCGGATCGACGAGGTAGGCGGCGATCTGCGTGTCGAGGTGCAGGCCGTCAGCCGCCAGGCCAGCGCGCAGCAGCTCGCGCATCAGCGGCTTGGCGCCATGTGCGGCGAAGCGCCGACCGACCAGCGCTGCGCCCAGTGCCTGGCGGACGCCGCCGTCGCCCAGCAGCTCCGCGGGGAGCCAGGCCACGTCCGCGCCGACGGGATCGGTCACCAGCGCGATCCCTTCGAGGGCGGTACGGACGGGCGCACCCTCCCAGGCCGCGGCGACCGCCACCGGTGCGAGCTCATCGCCCGACGACCCGCCCCGGGCCGCCAGCGCGTCGAGGCCCGCGACTGCGGCCGCGGCGTCGTCCCATCGGGTGAGCTCGGCTTCGATCACCTCGAGCCCGCCAGGCGCCGCGCCCAAGTCGGTGTCGACGGCCTCGGCCAGCCGTTCGTACAACGTGCGGAACTCGAGGAAGTCGAACAGCCGCCGGACTTCCTCGACGTCGAAGTCGGGCGACCACGTGAGGTCATCGGGCCCGATGTCGAGCGGCACGTCGCGCAACAGCACCATCAGCTCGGCGTTGACCCGGGCCTGCGCTTCGTGGTCGGCGAGATTCTGGCGCAGCTTCGGCGTCTGCTCGTCGAGGTGCTCGAAGATGCCGTCGAGGCCGCCGTAGGAGTTGATCAGCTTGGCGGCGGTCTTCTCCCCCACCCCGGGCACGCCGGGCAGGTTGTCGGACGTGTCGCCCCGCAAGGCGGCGTACTGCACGTAGTCGGCCGGCTTCACACCGGTGCGCTCGGCGATGCCGGCCTCGTCGTACAACACGTAGTCCGACACACCCCGCCGGTTGTACAGCACCCTGATGTGGGGGTCCTCGACCAGTTGGTAGGCGTCGCGGTCGCCGGTCACGACGATCACGTCGCGGCCCTTGTCGCGGCCCTGGGTGGCCAACGTGGCGATGATGTCGTCGGCCTCGTACCCGGCCGCTTCCACCGTCGGGATGTTCAATGCGCCGATCACTTGGCGGACCAGGCCGAACTGCTGCACCAGCAAGTCGGGGGTCTCTTGGCGGTTGCCCTTGTACGTGGCGACCCGCTCGTGGCGGAAGGTGGGCTCGGGCCGGTCGAAGGCCACGACGATCCCGTCGGGTGTGTGGTCGCGCAACAGGTTGATCAGCATCGACGTGAACCCGAACACCGCGTTCGTGACCTGGCCGCCGGCGGTGGCGAGATCGGACGGGAGGGCGAAGAACGCCCGGTACGTGAGCGAGTTGCCGTCGATGAGGAGAAGCGTCACCCGACCGATGCTAAAGCGACGAGCCGACAGCGGGATCCGGGATCCGCGGGGAACGTCGGGGATGGGCGACCGCAGCGGCCGGCGGGTGGCTGCTCAGGAGTGCGTGGACTCGGTAGGCACCGCGATCGTGCCGTCGAGCACGTCGTTGGCCACCTCGATCATCGCCCGCCGCTCTCGCATCGCGGTCTTCTGGATGAAGCCGAACGCGGCCTGCTCGGTCATGTGGCCTTCGTCCATCAGATGGCCCTTGGCCCGGTCGACCACCTTGCGGGTCTCCAGCTTCTTCTCCAGCGACGTGGCCTGATCGTGCAAGGCCTTGATGTCGTGGAAGCGAGCGAGGGCCACCTCGAGCGCGGGCAGCAGGTCGGCGCGCTGGAACGGCTTGACCAGGTACGCGAGCGCGCCCGCGTCGCGGGCTCGTTCGATCAGGTCGCGCTGGCTGAATGCCGTGAGGATCAGCACCGCGGCGCGGCGCTCGCCGGCGATCTCCCGAGCGGCCGACAATCCGTCGAGGCCGGGCATCTTGATGTCGAGGATCGCGATGTCGGGACTCAGATCCCGCACGAGCTGCACCGCTTCGTCGCCTCGACCCGTCTCGCCGACCACCTCGTAGCCCTCTTCCTCGAGGGTCTCCTTGAGGTCGAGCCGGATGATGGCTTCGTCCTCGGCGATGACGACTCGGGTGGGCACCCTTGCCCCTTTCTCCCGGGGTCTCCCCTGGGACGCGGCGACGTTGCTGCTTCGCGCAGTCTAGGCAGCGCCCCCCTGCGACACTGTGCGCATGGCGACTGGACGACGGCGGATCAGCGGCGTGCTCGCGGCCGCTTCGTTCGCCGGACTGTGCCTCGTCGCGACCGCCGGGTGCGGCGCCAAGGGTGGGGGTGCGGACGCCACCGCTGCATGCGGTCCGGTGCAGCGCGAAGTGCTCGATCCGCGCTCGATCCAACACGTGCTGCCGAACGCGCCGACCCCCACCTATCTCACAGATCCACCGACGTCGGGGCCCCATCAGCCGTCGCCGCCGATCCACGGGGTCCAGACGAGCGCGATCCCCAAACCCGTCCAGGTCGGGCTCCTCGAAGGCGGCAACGTCCTGGTGCAGTACCGGGCGCTCTCGGATCGTTCGCTCACCACGGTGCGTTCGCTCGCCGGCACCAAAGTGGTTGTTGCGCCGAACCCCGACCTCCGCGACGGTCGGGTGGTGCTGACCTCGTGGCTGTACAAGCAGACCTGCAGCTCGGTCGACGTCCGCGCCGCCCACCGGTTCGTGTCCGAACACGCCAACCGCGGGCCCGACCACCCGAACGGCTGACGCCAGCAAGCCACCCGGAGACAGGCGATGGCGACCGATGTGTGGGGGATCGACGACGGCTACACCGACGTCGCAGGAACATGGCGACCGCTCGGGACGGCCAGCCGATCTGCGCTGCGCGCCGCGATGGGATCCGACGGCGACCAGCCACCCACCGGCCCACCCCTGGAGTTCGTCGTCGCCGGTGACACACGGCGGCTCCCCGGCCGGCGCGAACTGCTGCTCGAGGACGGCACCGAACTCGGCAGCGTCGCCTCACTCCCGCCCGACCTCCCGATCGGCTGGCACCAGCTGCGCCGGCCCGACGGCGGGCCCACCACCACCTTGGCGGTCCACCCGTCTCGTGCCACGCTGCCGCCCGACCTGCGCGCGTGGCTGTGGTCGGCCCAGCTCTACGCGCTGCGCTCGAGCCACAGCTGGGGCATCGGCGACTTGGGCGACCTCGCCGCGTTCGGCCGGTTCGCTCGCGCGTCGGGTGCGTCGCTCACGCTCGTCAACCCCGTGTTCGACGCACGCACCGAGCCGGTCTGCGAAGCGTCGCCCTACTTCCCGTCGAGCCGCCGTTGGCTCCACCCGCTCTGGCTCCGCATCGAGGACATCCCGGGCGCGCACCAACTCCCTGACCTACCGCGTCTCGCCGCCGCCGGCCGCGCCCTCACCAGCGGACCGGTCATCGACCGCGACCGCATCTGGTCGCTGAAGCGAGCCGCGCTGGAGCAGCTGTGGATGCTCCACCGGAGCGCGGCCCGGACCGACCCCGCGTTCCGGCGGTGGCGCGAGGCCGAAGGTGACGGCCTGGTCGACTATGCCCGCCACCGCGCCTTGACCGAGGCGCACGGACACGATTGGCGCCGGTGGCCGACTCCGCTGCGCGACCCAACCGGGCCCGGCGCGACCACGGCCGTCACCGAGCCCGCCACGGCCGACCGCGTGGAGTTCTGGACGTGGGTGCAATGGCTGCTCGACCGGCAGCTCGCGGCCGCCACGGCCGAGCTGCAGGTGATGGCCGACCTCCCCGTCGGCGTCGACCCCGGCGGTGCTGACAGCTGGCGCTGGCAGCACGTGCTGGCCGAGGGGGTGCGCATCGGTGCTCCGCCCGACGCGCTCGGGCCGCTCGGTCAGGACTGGGGTGTCGCGCCGTTCATCCCGTGGGCGCTGCGCGCCGCCCACTACCGGCCGCTCGTCGAGGTGGTGCGGGCGGTGTGCGCACGGGCCGCTGCCCTCAGGATCGACCACGTGATGGGGCTGTTCCGCTTGTTCTGGGTGCCGCCGGAGGCGACACCGGACGCGGGCGGCTATGTCCGCTTCCCCGGCACCGAGCTGCTCGACGTCGTGCTGCTCGAAGCCGCCCGCACCGCCACCTTGCTGGTGGGCGAGGACCTCGGCACCGTCGAGCCTGGTGTGCGCGAGCTGCTCGCGGATCGAGGTGTGCTGGGAACCCGCCTGGTGTGGTTCGAGGACGGCCTGCCCGCCGAGTACCCCGAGTCGTGCATGGCATCGGTCAGCACCCACGACTTGCCCACGGTCGCCGGGCTGCTCAGCGGTGCAGACGCCGCCGACGTGCTCGCCGCTGGCGTGCCCCTGGATGAAGCCGCGGCAGCCGCCATGCGACGTCGCCTCCTCGTCGCCGCTGCCTCGGACCGCACGACCGAAGTGCCATCCGGGGAACCGGTCCAGCCGGGCCCGTCAACCTCCGGGTCGCCCGCCGGCGAACCGGTCCCGCCGGGCCCGTCAACCTCCGGGTCGACCGCCGGCGAACCGGTCCCGCCGGGCCCGTCAACCTCCGGGTCGACCGCCGCACAACACCGCACCGGGGCGTCGCCCGCACCCAAGGTGACCGGTGAGCCACCGACCGCTGAGGTGATCGGCGACATCGTGCGAGCGTTGGCCGGGTCGCCCGCCGCGCTCGTCGCGCTGAGCCTCGATGACGCGCTGGGCGCGACGGCGCGTCCCAACCTGCCGGGCACCGTGGCCACCCAACGCGCGAACTGGTCGCTCCCGCTCCCGGTACCGCTGGAGGACCTCGCGGCACATCCGCTGATGCAGCGTTGCGCCGCCACCCTGCGTGCCGCGCGCCCCCGCCGTCCCGACGCCAACCGTCCCGACGCCAACCGTCCCGACGCCGACCGTCCCGACCGCGACGGTGCGGACCCCACCCTGCGATAGGACCCAGCTGTGAGCACTTGACCACCTGGCAGGTCGCCAACTGCTCACAGCACGAGGATTCGATCCACGCGAAATCGCCCGCAACGGCTCAACACGCGTCGATTCGCTCCGACGAGGAACTCGTACCGGCGTACCTGCGCCGGATCGGGGCTGTCGAGAGGAGCAAGCGGTGCGCCGAAGGTCGCGACCAGCAAGTCGTTGGGCCCGGCTCCGTGCGGCCCACCGCGACGAGGGCGAGCGAGGAGCCAGCCTCGTCGAGTTCGCCATCGTGGTCGGCCCGCTCCTGTTGATCCTGTTCGGGATCCTGTACTTCGGCGTCATCCTCAGCTTCAAGCAAGCCGTCACCCAGTCCGCCGCGGAGGGTGCCCGTGCGGTCGCACCGGTGTCGGGCAACGCTTCGACTGCGCTGGTGACCTCGACGGCCCTTCTCGCCGCCAACCGGCCGATCAGCGGCTGGAGCAAGACCTGCACGTCATCGGGCATGACCTGCAACATCTCGGTCGCGGCGTGCCAAGGCAACGCCAGCGCCAAGTGCGCCACCGTCACGGTGACGTACGACTACGCGAGCCACCCGATCCTCCCGTCGCTGCCGCTGTTGGACAACGTGCTGCCAAGGCACATCCACTCGACGGCCGTCGTGCAGATGAACCCATGAAGCGCGCGATCGTGCGTGCGGGCTCCGGGATCCGCTCCCGGTTTCCCACCGAGCGGACGCGGCGCGAAGGCGGCGCCGTGTTGTTGATGGCGGCGTTCTCGATGGTCGTGCTGATTGTCGCCACGTCGCTCACCATCGACATCGGCACGTTGTCGGCCAAGCGACGCGACCTGCAAAAGACGGCGGACGACATGGCGCTCGACATGTTGCGGTACATCACACCCAACACGAAGTCCGCCCAGCTCGTCACCGACGCGAACTGGATCGCCGCCGCCCAGGCAAGCGCGCAGCGCAACGGGCTGACGTCGCCCACATTCCAATGCCAGCGCGCCGCGCCGCCGCAGACCGCGTCGCCGAACGACTCGATCTGGTGCTATGACCGAGACGACTTCCCGCCGGGGGCGACGTATCCGAAGGGCCCGGTGGTCACGATCTCCGTTGGCCACATCGGTGCGGCACCGAACCAGTACTGCGACACCAGTACGACCAGCGCCGACGGCACGACCTGCTTCATCCCGTCGAGCAGCTACCCCGGAGGTCCGTCCGACCCGCCCACCGCCGTCCGGGTGACGGCGCAGGACACCGTCAAGTACTTCTTCTCGACCGCGTCACGCGCCACGTCGCGATCGGCGGTGACGGCGCAGGGCCCAGCGCAAGCGTGGTTCAGGGTGGGTTCCTTCCTGGCGAGCCTCGACCCCAACACCGACAAGGTGCTCGGCCAGTTGCTCAACCAGGTCCTGCCGGGCGCCGCCGCCCTCAGCTACTCCGGCGTCGTCAGGACGAGCGTCACCGTCGGCGCGCTGCAGACCTACTTGCCCGTCACCGTCGGTTCCCCCGACCAACTCCTCGACACGATGGTGTCGATGCACGACCTCGTCGTCGCATCGATCGGCGCGGTCCAGGCCGGCAGCGGGGACAGCGCAGCCCTGACGGCGCTCAACGGGCTGCTGTCGCTCGCCCCCACCGCGCCGAAGATCCGTCTCGGCGACATCCTCGGCGTCGATGCCGGCGGCAGTGTGCCGGCCGCCGACGTCTCCCTCAACCTCGGGCAGCTCCTGCTCAGCAGCGTGTTCCTCGCCGACAGCGACCACTTCATCAACGTGCCGAACACCGGCCTGAGCATTCCCGGCCTCACCAGCGTCGGAGTCGGGCTCACCGTCACCGAGGCGCCTCGCATCGGCGGCCCGAACGAAGGCGCGTCGGTCACCACCAAGCAGCTCCAGCTCACGGTCACACCGAACCTCAACCTCTCGAGCGCGAACTCGGTGAACGCCTGCAACATCCCGCCGGCCGAGCAGAGTCTCTTGGCGACGCTGCTCGGTGGGCTGTTCCAGGTGCTCGGCTGCCTGCTCGGTCCGGTGCTCAAGTCATTGACCATCGGCATCAACGGCTCGGTGCCCATCACGGTCACGGGCGCGAAAGCCACCGTGACCCAGCACATCGACTGCACGAACAAGCGGTTGGTGCTCACACCATCGGAGCTGAGCGCCGCCACCGTGAACGCGCCGATCCACTTCGACATCACGCTTGGCTCCGGGGTGCTCGCGGGCGTCGACTTCACAGCCGGAGCGAAAGCCAACGGCACTTCGAGTCCGCTCACGTTCAATGCGCTCGGCCCTGGACCGAACCAGTACACGTCGTTCAGCCCGGGAAGCGGCTCGTTCGGCTCGAGCCCGCTCGGTCTCAAGAACCTTCTGCAGTTGCAAGGCGGAAGCGTGACCTTGTTGAACGCCAGCCTCCCGATCACCTTCAGCCTGCTCCAAGGGGCCATCATGCCGCTGGTCAACCAGGCTCTCGGCCTCGTCGACCAGTACGTGGTCACGCCGTTGGCGCAGCTGCTCGGCATGAACCTCGCGGGCGCCACCGTGTGGCCGCTGAAGATGGACTGCCAACCGTCGACGCCGGTGCTGTACCACTGAGGCTCATCTCCGCTGATCCTTCCTCCGCACCGCGCCGCGTGTTACCATCGGTAACAGCACCGCATCCCCCGGACAGGAGCAGCGCGTTGGGCGACACGACGGTCAAGGCACGGCGGATCGCATTCGAGATCCCGGCCGATCTCCCTCGGCACTACATGGCGGACGAGAACCTGCTCTGGGGCCACATCATCGCGGTGCTGTCCGCGCTGTTCCCCGCCGGGGAGGACTTCTTCGTCCGCTCGGTGCGCAACGTGCGCGACGAGATCACCGATCCCGACCTGAAGCGCCAGGTCGCCGGGTTCATCGGCCAGGAAGCCACCCACGGCAACCACCACCGCGAGTTCAACGAGCGGCTCGCCCAGCTCGGCTACCCCACCGACACCATCGACCGGCTGCTCGAGCAGGATGCGCAGCGCGCAACCGAGCACCTTCCGAAGAAGGTGCAGCTGGCCGTGACCTCGGCCTTCGAGCACTACACGGCGCTGCTGGCCGAGGTGCTGCTGAGCGACCCCGACGCACGCGCGCTGTTCGATGACGACGAGGTGCGCTCGCTGTTCCTGTGGCACGCCGTCGAGGAGTCCGAGCACAAGTCCGTGGCGTTCGACGTCTACAAGGCCCTCGGCGGCACCGAGGCGATGCGCATCGTCACCATGCAAGTGGTCACCGCCGCGTTCATCCCGGCGGTCGTGGCCTGGACGACGATCTCGGTGCGGCGTGACCCGGCGCGCCGCGACCGCCGGCGCTGGTGGGCGAGCCTGCGATCCGTCGGCCGATCGCCGTTCATCAGCATGCGGGTCCTGCGAGGGCTGCTCGCCTACTCGGTGCCCGGCTTCCACCCCAGCGATCGCGACAACACCGAGCTGCTCGCCGAGTGGCGCGAGCAACTGTTCGGCGACGGCGGCCGCCTGACCACCAAGCTGCTGGGCACAGCCGCCTGACTCAGGGTTCGCGCACCTCGAACCACTCGTAGTGGAGCGCCGTGCCGTCGAGGTGGCCGACGCCCACTGCCTGCACCAGGTTGAGCCACCGGTACTGCTCCGCGCCCGTCTCGAACGTCGGCGCCACGTAGATCGGGGCGGACGCCTCGCCGCTGGCGAGGTTGGTGCGGCCTCGGTACTGCACCAGCACCAGCGCGCCGTCATCGGTCTCGAGCGTGGCGCGCACGTCGACCGCCCCCACGCCGTCGATCACGGTCACCCAGTCGGCGGACGCCGAGCCGTGGTGGTGGCCCGAGATCCGGTCGCCGGTCATCGTCGCCGAGCCGACCTCCAGCACCATCCGCATCCCGGCCGGACCCTCGCCGATCACGATCGGCGTGCCGAGCGTGATGTCGATCTCACAGAGCGGGACGAGTTGCAGGGGCATGAGGCCCTCCTCGGTGGCGTAGATGTGCCCGACCAAAGCGGTCCGCGCCACAATGGCGCCAGCGGCCGGCCACGTGGACGGGGGTGACGATGGATCTGACGGTTGCCGCCACACCGTTCTACTTCGGCTCGATGGCCGTAGAACGCCGCGTGCTGGCACGTCGGGCGCGCCGCGAAGGCGCCCAGCCGTCGGACTACGAGCGGTCCGACACCATCGCGAGCCTCACGATGGGCACCGCGAGCCTCGTCGCGCCGTTCGCCGCGGGCGCGTTGGTGCGACTCGTCGCACCGGGCAGCGGTCGCTTCCCGAAGGTGTTGGTGCGCACCGCCGTGGGCGCGGCCGTCATCACCACCGTGGCCGATCGCCTGGCCACGCTCGACCGGCGTGCCGCCGATCACGCACGTGTCGAGCCCACCTCAGCTGCTGGCCTGACGGCGACCCACAGCGACGCGCCGCCGACGCTCGCTGCGCTGGTGCCAACCGAGTCCGCGCCGGGCCCGCGCGCCGCCCGACGTCGCCGCGTCGCAGCCTGGGCTCGCAAGTTGGCCCGAGTCGGTGGCCCGGTCACGATCGCCGCGGGGGCGCTCGCCGCGTCGACCGGTGCGGCGGTGCACAACCGCCCCGCTGCGATGTGGAAGCGCAACGGCGGACGCGACCTCGGCGAGGGTGTGGCCGCGTGGGCGGTCGCCATCATCGGCTGGGATCTCATCTACTACTGGAACCACCGCCTCATGCACGAAGTGCGGGCGCTGTGGGCGATCCACGTGGTGCACCACTCGAGCGAGCGTTACAACCTGTCCACGGCACTGCGCCAGCCCGTCGCCGACGTGCTCGGCGTGTTCGTGCCCCAGGGCCTGATGTGCCGCCTCGGCGTCCGCCCCCGCCTCGTGGAACAGGCCCGCGGGGTGAACTTGCTGTACCAGTACTGGGTGCACACCGACGCGATCCGCAAGATCGGTCCCGCCGAGGAAGCGCTCAACTCGCCGTCGCACCACCGGGTGCACCACGGCTCCAACAGCCGCTACATCGACCGCAACCACGGCGGGATCTTGATCATCTGGGACCGCCTGTTCGGCACCTTCCAGCGCGAGCGTGCCGACGACCCGGTCATCTACGGCCTCACGAAGAACATCAACACGTTCAACCCCTTGCGCATCGCCACCCACGAGTACGCCGACATCGTGCGCGACGTCAGCCGCTCGACCACCTGGCACGACCGCCTGTCCTACGTGTTGCGCGGCCCCGGTTGGGCCTACGCCCGCCGCTGACCCCCCGCCACACCCACCCTTTCGCGCGTCAAATCCCACCGCCACGGTCGCATTCCACGCGCCGAAGCGGGTTGGTGGTGCACGCCATCTGACGTCTTGTGCCTCGCACATCGCGGGTTTCGAGCGGGTAAACCTTGCACGCTCGCTAGGGTTCGTTGGCACCGCCACGCCGACCTCCCCCTGGAGCGCCATGCGCCGCACCCGCGCCACCGCCGTCTCTCTGCTCGCCATGCTCGCCGTGGTCGTCGCGGTCGTCGCGGGCTGCGGCAACTCCAACGGGTCGACCGGCGCCACCGCGGGCAACAGCACCACGTCTGCCTCCGCCGTCACCGCGCACGGCAACGTGACGGTGTTTGCCGCGGCGTCGCTGACGGAAGCCTTCGGCGACGAGAAGGCCACCCTCGCCACGTCCGACCCGGGTCTGTCGATCACGTACAGCTTCGCCGGGTCGGGCGAGCTCGTGACCCAGATCGCCAACGGCGCGCCCGCCGACGTCATCGCCACCGCCAACACCTCCACGATGCACACGCTGGTGCAGGAGGGCCTGGTGGAGCCGCCCGTCACGTTCGCGCGCAACAAGCTCGAGATCCTCGTGGCACCTGGCAACCCGAAGCACGTCAAGGCTCTCGCCGACCTCACGAAGTCGGACCTCACGCTGGTGCTGTGCGACGAGACCGTCCCCGCCGGCAAGTACGCCACACAGATCTTCCGCGCCGCCAGCCTCACGCCGCACCCCAAATCGCTCGAGCCCGACGTGAAGGCCGCGGTCACCAAGGTGGTGACCGGCGAGGCCGACGCCACCGTCGTCTACGTCACCGACGTGAAGGCCGCCGGCTCCGAGGGCCAAGGCGTCGCGATCCCCGCGGCGCAGAACGCCATCGCCACGTACCCGATCGCCATCGTGAAAGCCACCAAGCACCGTGCCGCAGCCGCCGCTTTCGTCGACGCGATCGTGCACGGCTCGGGCCAGCGCGCCTTGACCGCGCGGGGGTTCCTGCCCGCCTCGTGACCTGGAGCGCCCGCCGCCGACCACCCACGTCCCACCCCACCGCCACCGGAGTCGAGAGGACCCGCCAATGCCGTCATATCGGATGGGCCAAGCCGCCAAGCTGCTCGGCGTGAGCGTCGACACGCTCCGCCGCTGGGTCGACGACGGCAAGATAGCATCGCAGCGACCACACGGCGGCCATCGGCTCGTCGACGGGGCGTCGCTCGCCGCCTTCGCCGTCACCGCCGCGGACGAAGTCGATCACGATCCGGAAGTCGTGGTCGGCCGCTCGGCACGGAACCGTTTCCAAGGGATCGTCACGCGTGTGGTGAAGGACAAGGTCACGGCGCAGGTCGAGATCCAGGCCGGTTCTCACCGCGTGGTCTCGCTCATGACGCGCGAGGCGGCTGACGAGCTCGAGCTCACGCCCGGCGTCGTGGCCACTGCGGTCGTGAAGGCCACCAACGTCGTGGTCGAGCGGCCGGCGGAGCCGTAGGCGCCGGCGCCCGTGACGACGCGGACGGGCGCGACCTCGCGCCGCACGGTGCCACCCCTGTGGGTGCTCGTGCCGGGCGTGCTCGCGGCCGCGCTGTTCGCCCTGCCGCTGCTCGGGCTCGTCTGGCGGGCACCGTGGCACGGGTCGTGGAGCCGTCTCACGAGCCCCGACGCTCGCAAAGCGCTGCTGCTGTCGCTCGAGACGTCGCTGTCGGCCACCGGCGTGGCGCTCGTGCTCGGCGTGCCGCTCGCATGGCTGCAGGCCAACGTCGACTACCCGGGAAAGCGGGTGGTGCGGGCCATCACGACCATGCCGATGGTGCTGCCGCCGGTCGTGGGTGGCGTGGCGCTGCTGTTGGCCTTCGGGCGTCGAGGCCTCGTCGGGAAGCCGTTCGACCAGCTCGGCGTGCACTTGCCGTACACCACCGCCGGCGCGGTCGCCGCCGAGACGTTCGTGGCGATGCCGTTCATGGTGATCACGCTCGAAGCGGCGTTCGCGTCGGTCGACCATCGTCTCGAGCACGCCGCCCGCACCCTGGGCGCGTCGCGCTCGCGGGTGTTCTGGCGCGTCACGTTGCCGCTGGTGCGCCCGTCGCTGGTCGCGGGCTCCGTCCTGTGCTGGGCGCGAGCGCTGGGCGAGTTCGGCGCCACGATCACGTTCGCCGGCAACCTTCCCGGCACGACCCAGACGCTGCCGTTGTTCGTGTTCTTGAAGCTGCAGGGCACCGAACGGGACTCGGCGATCACGTTGAGCATCGTGCTGCTCGGCGTGTCGTTCCTCGTGCTCGTGGCGCTGCGCGACCGCTGGCTGACCGCCCGATGACACTCGACGCACAGCTGCGGGTCCGCCGCGACGGCTTCGAGCTCGACGCGGCCTTGCGTGTCGACGCAGGCACAACCGTGGCGCTGATGGGGCCCAACGGAGCCGGCAAGACGACGTTGCTGCAGTCGCTCGCAGGACTCGTGCCCCTCAGCGAAGGCCGCGTCACGCTCGGCGATCTCGTGTTGGCCGACACCAACCGAGCACGGTTCGTGGCGCCTGAGCACCGACCGATCGGTGTCGTGTTCCAGGAGTACCTCCTCTTCCCACACCTGAGCGCGCTCGACAACGTGGCGTTCGGCCTTCGCTCGAGGGGTGCGTCGCGGGCCGCCGCCCGGCGCGCCGCAGGCGGGTGGCTCGAGCGGCTGGGCCTTGCCGACCATGCCCACGCGGCCCCGGCCGAGCTGTCGGGCGGCCAGGCACAGCGGGTCGCGCTGGCCCGAGCCCTCGCGATTGAGCCGGAGCTGCTGTTGCTCGACGAACCGCTTGCCGCGCTCGACACCACGACGCGCCACGACGTGCGCCACGACCTCGCGCGGGAGCTCGGCGACTTCGCCGGCGTGCGCATCGTCATCACCCATGACCCTGTCGATGCCGCGGTGCTCGCGGACCGGGTCGTGGTCCTCGAGGACGGTCGAGTCGTGCAGCAAGGCACGCCGAGCGAGGTCACTGCCCGGCCGCGCA
Organism: Acidimicrobiales bacterium; assembly: GCA_035547835.1. Classification (NCBI taxonomy): domain Bacteria; kingdom Bacillati; phylum Actinomycetota; class Acidimicrobiia; order Acidimicrobiales; species Acidimicrobiales bacterium. The sequence goes on along the minus strand of DASZTW010000007.1, from coordinate 75,779 downwards.
CGCCGTGGGTCGCGTCGCTGGCCGGCACCAACCTCTACGCCGGCACCACGACCGCCGACGGCGCCAGCTTGGACGTGGGCGGGGGCGCCGCGCTGGTGCTGGGCACCGCCGAGGCCCCGGCCACACCGCTTCTGGCGGTGGTGTCACCCAACGCGGTGACCATCAGCCTCGAGCGACCCGCCGGGTCGAGCCGCAACTGCTGGGCGGGCGTGGTCGACACCGTCGAACCACTCGCCGGGCGCCTGCGCGTCCGGGTGGCGGGATCACCCACGATCGTCGCGGAGATCACCGCCGCGTCGGGCGCCGAGCTCGACATCACCCCCGGACGCCACGTCTGGGTTTCGGTCAAGGCCACCGAGGTCGCCACGTACCCGGCGTGACGGTCGCCGGTGCGCCCGCCCGCGCCCGCGCTACCTTGCCGAAGGCGGTGCGACACGAGGAGGTCATCATGGCCACGGTCAGCGTGCGTTACATCGTGAACGATGTCGACGAGGCGATCGCGTTCTACTGCGGAATGCTCGGCTTCCACGAAGACATGCACCCCGCCCCCACGTTCGCCATGCTCTCCGCGGGTGATCTCCGCCTGGTGTTGAGCGCGCCGGGCGGCGGACCCGGCGGCGGCCAAGCGATGCCAGACGGCTCCGTGCCGGCCCCTGGCGGTTGGAACCGCTTCTCTCTCGAGGTCGCCGACCTGGCAGCCCTCGTGGCCGACCTGCGAGCGAAGGGCGCACGGTTCCGCAACGAGATCGTGACCGGCGTGGGCGGCAAGCAGATCCTCGTCGAAGATCCCTCGGGCAACCCCGTGGAGCTGTTCGAGCCGACCCGACCGGAAGCCAAGCTCGGGTCGTGAGGTACCCGCGGGTGACGGGGCCAGGAGTGGGCGTGACAGGACTTGAACCTGTGACCTCTCGCGTGTGAGGCGAGCGCTCTGACCAACTGAGCTACACGCCCTGGGACGACGAACGCTACCGCAAGCGGGAAGCCACCCGGAACCGGGATCGAGCCGTCATCGCAGGTTCGAGCCAACGACGTCGCAGCGGACCGGCTCGTGGCTGAACCGCTCGAAGCGGACGGGATCGAACAGCACCGGTTCGGGCGAACCGGCGGCACGGGGGGCCAGCACCGGCGCGGTCCGCACGACCCGTGCCGGGCCACGCACGTGGTGGAGGCCCCGCAGCACCGCACCGGGGTGGCCGCCGGCCAGCGCGGCAAGGTCGTCGCCCGGATAGGTGTGGACCGTGACCCGCGCCACCTTCAGGGTCCCCCGGGCCCGGCCCGGGGCGATCACCGGTTCGCGGTTGCGCTCGAGGAACAGCGGCTGGGGTGCCATCCAAGGGACCACCGGGCCCCGCCCGCGGCCTCGCACGACGAGGTCGCGCTCCTCCCACACCAGCTCGCGCGATTCTTCGCGGGCGAGCCACCGCAACGTGCCCACTGCGCAAGGCAGGCCCCAGTGTGCGCGAAGTGCGTTGCGGACCTCGCCGCGGTCGACCACCACCAACGTGCGGCACCAACCGAAGTGACCGCCGATCCTCGCCGGCAGCGCCACGGCCAGTTCGAGGAACGGCCCGACCGTCGAGTCGGTGTAGCGCAGCGCGGTGACCATGGCGGGCCCAGGAGCGCGGGTCATGCCCTCGGGCAGCGGCCAGGTGAGGCTGCGGGCGCGGGCGAACGCGACGAGGCCCTCTCCGACCAGCTCCCATCGGTCCGCCAAACCCGACATCTCGCGTCAGCTCAGCGGAGCGCGCTCGTCAAAGGCGATGACCCGCTCGAGCACGGCGAGCATGCGCAGCACCACCGCGTCGCCGTGTTGGGGCCCGATCACCTGGAGACCGACGGGAACGCCCGACTCGGTGCGGCCGACGGGCACGGTGCCGGCCGGCGAGCGTGTCAGGTTGAACGGGTACGTGAACGCCACCCAGCTCGGGGTGACTTGGCCGTTGATCGTGCCCTCGCTCCCCGGCGCGCCCGGCTGCCCTGCCACCGTCGGCGCGAGCAGCAGCGGCGCCTGGTGGAACAGCTCGACCAGGCGCAAGTTCAACACGTGCGCGACCCGAGTGGCGTCGATGACGTCAGCGGCCGTGGCGTGCGATTCGCACATCTCCATCAGAGCGACATGGCCCGGATCGAGTTGCTCCCACCGGCCGTCGTCACGCAGCGAGCGCAAAGCCGCGAGGCTGCCGATCATGGCGAGGTTCAACCACGGCATGACCGGGTCCTCGTCGAACACGACCGGCACTTCGATGATCTCGGTGCCTTCGGCAGCCAGCTTGTCGACCGCGGCCTGGCACAACTCGGCGACTTCGCGGTCGACCGTGCCGTAACCCAACGTGGGCGACCACAGCGCCCGACGAGGCGTGTGCAAGGTGGCGACGGCGTCGACCCACGACTGTTCGGGCATCGGCAGCGAACGGAGGTCGGTCGGATCGGGACCGATGACCGCGTCGAGCACGAGCGCGAGGTCTTCGGCGCGCTGCACCGCCACGCCCTTGGTCGACAGGTCCGCCCAGCTCGTCGGCGTCGGGCCTCCCCCCGGAACGCGGCCGATCGAGGGTTTGAGCCCGACCAGGCCGTTGACTGCTGAGGGGATCCGGATCGAGCCGCCGCCGTCGCTCGCCGTGCACAGCGGGACCATGCCGGCCGCAACGGCCGCCGCGCTCCCGCCGCTCGACCCGCCGGCGGAGAAATCGGTGTTCCACGGGTTGCGGGTGGAGCCGAAGACGAGGTTGGTCGAGTCGGCCTTGTGACCGTGCTCAGGGGTGTTGGTCTTGCCGATGATGATGCAGCCCGACTGCCGCATGCGTTCCACCAGCACGGAGTCGGAAACGGCGACCGGGTCGTTGGCGTGCACCAGCGATCCATGGGTGGTGCGGAACCCCGCCGCGTCCTCCAGGTCCTTGACGCCGATCGGGATGCCGGCGAGCGGACCGACATCGTCACCCGCAGCTCGCCGCCGGTCGAGATCGTCGGCGTCGCGCAGCGCGAGATCGGCGTCGACGGCGACGAACGCGTTGATGGTGGGGTTCAACTCATCGATGCGCGCCAGCGCGGCTTCCGTGAGCTCGCGAGCGGACACGTCGCCGGACTGCACCCGGGACGCGAGCTCGCCAACGGTCTCGTTGCGGAAGTCGATGGTCATGCCGTGACGATACGCCTGGCGGCGAGCGGCTGCTCGGGGCGCGCAGCCTCGCCGCAGGGCTCCCGGGAGGTGCGTAGGGTGAGCGCCATGGCCGGCCGCGTTCCTTCCTGGTGGGGTTGGGGCTACGAGGACGCGGCGCTGACCACTGCACAGCGCGACAAGCTCGCCGCATCGGTCACGGGGCTGTTCGGCGACGGCCAGGCGACGCTCGAACCACATGACCCACCCGACCCTGCGACGCTCGGGCTCCGGCCACCTCGCGTGACCGCACCCGACGCGCTCGCCCACCTGTGCGCAGATGATCCCAACAGCCGCGCCGGCCACACGCACGGCAAGGCGTTCCGAGATGTGGTCCGCAACTTGGAGGGACGCCTAGCGCACCCACCGGACCTCGTGGCCCGGCCGACGACAGAAGCCGAAGTGGTCGACCTGCTCGACTGGTGCGCGGCTGACGGCATCGCGGCCATTCCCTACGGCGGCGGGTCATCGGTCGTCGGCGGCGTGGAGGCCGATGTCGGCGACGGCTACCGGGGCGCAGTGAGCATCGACCTCACCACGATGGACCGGGTGCTGGAGATCGACCGGACCAGTCGTGCTGCGAGGATCCAGGCGGGCACGCTGGGCCCTCACCTCGAAGACCAGCTCCGCCCTCACGACCTCACGTTGCGGCACTTCCCGCAGTCGTTCGAGCGATCGACCTTGGGGGGATGGCTCGCCACCCGCGCGGGGGGCCACTTCGCGACCGTGTACACGCACATCGACGACCTCACCGAGTCGTTACGCGTCGTCACCCCTTCGGGCATCAGTGAGTCGAGGCGCCTGCCCGGCTCAGGAGCGGGGCCGTCGCCGGACCGCATGTTCATCGGCTCCGAGGGCTCGCTCGGGATCATCACCGAGGCTTGGATGCGACTGCAGGACCGGCCCCGCTGGCGGGCCGGCACGTCGGTCACGTTCGCCGCGCTCGAGCGTGGTGTCGAGGCAGTTCGCTCGTTGGCGCAGGCCGCCTTGTTCCCGACGAACTGCCGGCTGCTCGACGGCACCGAGGCGGCGCTGTCGGCCGGCACCACCGGGGTCGGCGCGCTGCTGGTGCTCGGCTTCGAGTCGGCTGACCATCCCGTCGAACCAGCGATGACACGAGCCGTCGAACTGTGCCGCGACCACGGCGGGTTGCTGCCCGAGCCGGTCCGGTACTCCGACGCGGGCGCGCCTGGCGCGCCGCGCGAAGACGATGCCACGGCCAGCCGTGAGGGCGCCGCGGGCGAGTGGCGCAACAGCTTCCTGCGGGCGCCGTACACCCGCGACGCGCTGGCCTCGCTGGGACTCGTGGTCGACACGTTCGAGACCGCCATCACCTGGGACCGCTTCGGCGACCTCCACCAAGCGGTCATGTCCGCGACCGCCGCGGCCCTGCAGGACGTGTGCGGCGGGGGCGTCGTGTCGTGCCGCTTCACCCACGTCTATCCCGATGGTGCCGCGCCGTACTTCACCGTGTACGCGCCAGGGCGCTGGGGCTCGCTCGTCGACCAGTGGGACGACATCAAAGCGGCCGCCTCGGACGCGGTCCTCGCCGGTGGCGGCACGATCACCCACCACCACGCAGTCGGGCGCGACCACCGGCGCTGGTATGACGAGCAGCGCCCGGACCCCTTCGCTGCGGCGCTGCGGGCAGCGAAAGGTGCGCTCGACCCGACCGGTGTGTTGAATCCCGGTGTGTTGATCGATCCATTGCGCTGAGGCCCGACGGCTGACCCGGCCGATCGCCGCCCCTGCCTTGCGCCGACGGTGGGTCGGTCAGCTCCCGGTGACCAGCGCGGCCGCCACCCGTTCGAGCGCGGCCACACGGCTGCCCTTGACCAGGACCGCGTCGCCTTCGCGGATCGGACCGACGGCCTCGACGGCTTCGTCGACCGTGCCCACGTGGGTCGCGTCGGGGCCGTAGTCGGGTGCGCCGACCGCCACGAGACGGATGCCCAGCGTTGCCGCCCGCACCCCGATGCTGCGGTGGGCCTGTGCGGCGTCGGGACCGAGCTCGGCCATCACGCCGAGGACGGCGGTGCGCCGAGGACCGGGCAGTTCGGCGAGCGCATCGAGGGCGGCGGCCATCGAGGTGGGGTTGGCGTTGTAGGAGTCGTTGAGCACGGCTGCACCCGACGGAGTCCGCTCGAGCTGCATCCGCAGACCCGAGATGCCGGCGCGGCCGAGCGCCGACGCCACGGATTCGAGAGGTACGCCCGACGGGATCGCCGCGGCCGCCGCGGCCAGCGCGTTGGCCACCTGGTGCGCGCCGCGCACCGCGAGGACCACTGGCGCGCTCCCCCACGGCGTGCGCAAGGCGAAGCGCGCCCGGAGGCCGGCGTCGAGCTGGACGTCCTCGGCCACGACATCCGCGCCGCCGTGCACACCGAACGTGAGGACGTCGGCTTCGGTGCGCTTGGCCATGCCGGCCACCGCGTCCTGATCGGCGTTGAGCACGGCAAGCCCGCCGGCGGGGAGCGCCTCTACGAGCTCGCCTTTGGCCCTCGCCACCGCTTCGAGGTCGCCGAACATCTCCAAGTGCACGCCGTCGACCCGGGTCACGACACCAACGGTCGGCCGGGCGATCTCGCACAGCAGCGCGATGTGGCCCTCGCACCGGGCGCCCATCTCGACCACGACGGCCTCGGTGTCGGGGCGCGCACCGGACAGCGTGATGGGGAGCCCGAGCTCGTTGTTGAAGGATCGTTCGCTGGCGGCGGTGACCATCGTCGACGACAAGACGGCCGCCAGCAGGTCCTTGGTCGAGGTCTTGCCAACCGATCCGGTCACCCCGACGACGCGCTCCGGCAGCCGGTCGCGGGCCGCACGCCCGATGTCGAGCAACGCCGCCGACGTGTCGGAAACCTCGATCGCCGTTGCGTCGCCGGTGTCGCCGAGGTCGGACGCCGGGCGCGAGGTGAGCACCGCGGTGGCGCCGTTGGCGACCGCTGGGACCAAGAACTCGTGGCCGTCGCGGTCGGCGACGATCGGCACGAACAGCTGGCCCGCCTGCACGGTGCGGGAATCGATCGAGACGCCGTCCACCTCGGCAGATCGCCCGTGGACCCGCCCGCCCGTCGCCGACGCCAGCTCCTCGGTCGTGAACCGCACCCGCACAACGGTACCGCCGCACCTCCGGTCGGCCTTGCATGCCCGGCCGGCGCTGCGACCCTCCCTACACTTTCCCCATGCCTGAGCTCCCCCGCCGAGTCCGTCTCGTCGTGCTGTTCGGCGGGGTCTCGGCCGAGCACGAGGTGTCGTGCGTGACCGCCGCGCACGTCCTGGCCGCCGCCGATCGCGACCGCTACGACCTCGCTCCGATCGGCATCACGCGCGACGGCACGTGGGTGCGAGACGACGACGCGGCCGCGACGCTCGGGGAGGGCACGGCCGCGCTCCCCGACCGCCTCGAGCCGGCCGGAACCGATGTCGACCCGATCCCGGCGCTGCGCTCCCCCGACCCGGACCTGCCAGTGGTCGTGTTGCCGTTGCTGCACGGCCCGCACGGCGAGGACGGCACGGTACAAGGGCTCCTCGAGCTCGCCGACGTGCCGTACGTGGGCACCGGTGTCCTCGGCTCCGCCGTCGGCATGGACAAGGCGATGGCCAAGGTCGTGGCCGCCCAGGCTGGCCTTCCGCAGTGTCGCTGGATCGAGTACCGGGCAGGGGGCAGTCACGGGAACCCCGCCGACTTGGCCGTCCGAGCGGCCGCCGAGCTCGGGTTCCCGCTGTTCGTCAAACCGGCGAACCTCGGGTCGTCAGTGGGGATCAGCAAGGCGCACGACGCTGCGGAGCTCGCCACGGCCATCGACTCGGCGTTGAGCTACGACGAAGTCCTCGTCATCGAAGAAGCCGTCGCCGGGCGCGAGATCGAGGTCGGCGTGCTCGGTGACCTGGATCCGCAAGCGTCGGTGCCCGGTGAGATCGTGCCGGGCGCCGAGTTCTACGACTACGACGACAAGTACCTGCACGACCGCGCACAGCTGCGCATCCCGGCCGAGCTCCCGGACGCCGCGGCCGACGAAGTGCGCGCCCTCGCGGTCCGCGCCTTCGTCTCGTTGCGGGCAAGCGGCATGGCCCGCGTCGACTTCTTCTACGAAGCAGACGGGCGCGGCTGGCTGCTGAACGAGATCAACACGATCCCCGGCTTCACACCTCAGTCGATGTACCCCAAGCTGTGGGAAGCCACGGGCGTGCCGTACGCGGAGCTCATCGACCGCCTGGTCGGGCTCGCGCTCGCCCGCCACGAACGACGCTCCCACTTCTCGACCAAGCGCTGAGGTGGCCCGCGCGGGCGCGCCGACGAGTCACGCAGATCGGCCCGATCGAGTGGTGAGCTCGTCGATGAGGTCGGCGCGACGACGGCGCAGCCACGCCAGGTCGGGTGCGATGCCGAGCTGGCGCCGCAGCTCCGATTCCATTGCCAACGCGAGCACCCGTGCGCTCGCGGCCAGCACCGACCGGCGCACCGCAGCGCTCTCCTCTGCGACCGACCGTCCGCCACGTGCACGGCCACCAGCCGCAGGAGCCGGCCCGGCGAGGTAGGCGACGAGGTGCTCGAACACCGGCTCGACCCGCACCGCGAGTCGACCGGCGGCGGGGTCGCCCAGGCGCGCCACTTGCCACAACAGCGCCAGGACTTCGGGCCGGCGGCTCCCGAGCCGGAAGATCGTGTCGACCACCACGGTCACCCGGCCATCGGGATCGGCAGGACCTGCCGCGATGGCCTGATCGAACGCGTCGACGAGCTGGTTGACCACGCGGTCGACCACGGCGTCGAGCAGCGCATCCTTGGTGCGGTGGTAGTAGAGGATCGTCTGCTTGCGGATCCCGAGGTCGGCCGCGAGGTCGTCGAGCGAGGTGCCGTTGAAGCCTCTGGCCGCGAAGCTCGACAGCGCCGCGTCGAGCACCCGCTCCGCGGTGCTCGGCTCGTCGTTCGCCTCGCCGTTCGTTCGATCCACAGCCACCATCTCTACCAAATGGTAGAGGACGTGCTACCGTGCGCGCGGTGATGCCCCGATGACGGACCCCGACGCCGCACCTTCCGCCGTGGCCGCGCCGCTCTCGATCAACGGATCGCTGGCCGGCAAGCGCTTGTTCATCACGGGCGCCACCGGGTTCCTCGGAACCGCGCTCGTGGAGCGGCTGCTGCGCTCGGTGCCCGACTGCGAGATCGCGCTGTTGGTGCGACCCGGCCGGATGCGGACGGTCGACCAGCGGGCCAGACGCGAGATCTTCCGCAACGACTGCTTCGACCGCGCGCGCGACGAGGTGGGGGGTGCGAAGGCCTTCGACGAGTTGGTGGCACGCCGGGTGCAGGTCGTGGCCGGCGACGTCGGCAGCGACGGGCTCGGTCTCGACGACCGCGGCCGCGAGCTCTTGGCGAGCTGCGACATCGTCGTGCACTCGGCCGCCACCGTGTCGTTCGATGCGCCGCTCGACAGCGCGATCGAAGTCAACCTCCTCGGCCCTACGCGGATCGCCCAGACGCTCCATGACCTCGCCGTCGCGCCGCACCTCATCGCTGTCTCCACCTGTTACGTGGCTGGTAACCGGCGCGGCGCCGCGCCCGAGGCGATGGTCAACGCCAGCCCGTTCTGGGTCGACCTCGACTGGCGCAAGGAAGTCGATGCAGCCCGGCGCGTGCGGGCGGACCGCGAAGCCGCCAGCCGCACCCCCGACAAGCTCAAGGAGTTCATGGCCGAAGCTCGCCGCGAGCTGGGCGCGGCCGGGGCACCGTTGCTGGCCGACAAGAGCGAGCAGCTCCGCACGGCGTGGGTCCGCGCCGAGATGGTCGAGGCGGGAAGGGTCCGTGCGGCGTCGGTCGGCTGGCCCGACGCGTACGCGTACACCAAGGCGCTCGGCGAAGTTGCGCTGGCCGAGAACCGGGGCGACATCCCGGTCAGCACCGTCCGCCCATCGATCATCGAGTCGTCGTGGGCCGAGCCGCGGCCCGGCTGGATCCGCGGCTTCCGCATGGCCGAGCCGGTCATCGTCTCGTACGCCCGGGGACTGCTGAAGGAGTTCCCCGGCATTCCCGAGGGCGTGGTCGACGTGATCCCGGTCGATCTGGTGGTCGCCGCGATCATCGGCGTCGCGGCGAAAGGCCCCGAGCCCCAACTGCCGCACCCGTCGATCTACCAAGTGGCGTCGGGCACCGCGAACCCGCTCGGCTACCAGCGGCTGTTCGACCTGGTGCGCAACTGGTTCACCGAGAACCCCGTGTACGACAGCAACGGCCAACCGATCGTGGTCGGCGAGTGGAGCTTCCCGGGCCGCGGGCAGGTCCAAGCGCAGCTCCAGCGAGGCCACGACCTGATGGAGCGAGCCGAGAAGCTGCTCCATGCGCTGCCGTTGCGGGGTCGCCAAGCTGAATGGTCGGCGCGCATCGAGGAGCGCAAGGACCTCGCCGCACGAGCCCTGGCCTACGTCGAGCTGTACGGCGCGTACACCGAGTGCGAGGCGCTGTACGGCGTAGACCGGCTGCTCGGGTTGTGGGACCAGTTGCCGGCCGACGACCAGGCCGCGTTCTGCTTCGACCCACGGGTGATCGACTGGGACCACTACGCGCGTGAGATCCACTTGCCGTCGGTCGTGGAGCACTCGCGGGTGCGGACCACCGCCCACCGGGCGAAAGGCGAGAGCCGACCTGAGCGGTTGCGGCGCCAAGTGCTGTCCCCCGAGCGCCACCTGGCCGCGTTCGACCTCGAGAACACCTTGATCGCGTCGAACGTCGTCACCAGCTACGCGTGGTTGGCGAGCCGTCATCTCGACCCCGGTGACAAGCGGACGTTCGCGGCGAAGCTGATCGCCGATGCGCCCGGCTTGTTGAAGCTCGACCGGCGTGACCGCTCCGACTTCCTGCGCCACTTCTACCGTCGCTACGAGGACGCGCCGGTCGACCAGCTCGCCGTCGACTCGGTCGAACTGTTCAACCAGCTCATCCTCACCAAGGCCTTCCCGGCCGGCATCCGCCGCGTGCGCGAGCACCGGGCCCTGGGCCACCGCACCGTGCTGATCACCGGCGCACTCGACTTCGTGGTCGCCCCGTTGCGCCCGCTGTTCGACGACATCGTGTGCGCTCGGATGTCGACCGAGGAGCGCGACGGGGTGGAGCGCTACACCGGTCGGGTCACCGACGCGCCACCCACTGGCGAGAGCCGGGCGCAAGTGCTCTTCGACTACGCCGACGCCGAAGGGCTGTCGCTGCGAGAAGCAGTGGCCTACGCCGACTCCGCCAGCGACCTCCCCATGCTCGACGCAGTCGGGTTCCCCGTGGCCGTGAACCCCGAGACGCGGTTGTCCGCGATCGCCCGCAAGCGCGGGTGGTTGGTCGAGCAGTGGAGCCGTACGCCTGGCGGTCCGGCACCGGCGTTGCCGCTCGCCCGACGCGGCGAGCACGAGGCCGACGACTTTCTCAGCCGCCTCACGGCCGCCATCGGGACCCCGCTGCTCGAGAAGGCGGCCGGTCACACTCGACGCACGGCCCGCGCCGCACGATCGGGCGGCGGCAGCGCGCGCACCTCCGCCGCAGGGCGCCGGGCTCGAGGTGCGTCGTGAAGGCCCTGCAGTTCGAGCGCAAACCCGCCCGGTACGCGGCCGCACGAGCCGCCGGCTCGATCGTCCCGGGCCGCGGTGCGACCGCCGGCCCGTTGCGGTTGGCCACCGATCTCGACGTTCCCGCGCTCCCGAGCGAGGAGTGGGTGACCGTGCGCCCCCGTCTCGCAGGCATCTGTGGCAGCGACCTCGCCACGATCGACGGCAAGTCGTCGCCTTACTTCGAACCGATCGTCTCGTTCCCGTTCACGCCGGGCCACGAGGTGGTCGGCGACCTCGACGACGACTCCCGCGTGGTGCTGATCCCGGTGCTGACGTGCGAAGCCCGCGGGCTCACACCGGTCTGTGCCGCTTGCGCGGCGGACCGGGTCAACCACTGTGAGCGCCTCGCGTTCGGCCACCTCGATGCCGGCCTGCAGACCGGGTTCTGCGCGGAGACCGGCGGCGGCTGGGGCACCCGCCTGGTCGCCCACCCCTCCCAGGTTCTGTCAGTGCCCGACGATCTCACCGACGAGGCGGCGGTGATGATCGAGCCGACCGCGTGCGCCGTGCGGGCCGCGCGGGCCGTCGCCGAGACCGGTGCCCGTTCGGTGGCGGTGCTCGGTTCGGGCACGCTCGGGCTCCTCACCGTGGCGGCACTCCGCCACCGGGGCGACGTCGCCGGGCCGGTGGTGGTCACGGCCAAACACCCGCACCAGCGTCGCCTCGCCGGCGAGCTGGGCGCCGACCACACCGTGGCCCCTGGGGAGCTGGCCCGAACCGTCCGGTCGCTCACGGGATCGTTCGTGCTCGGGTCGTCCGACCCCGCCGCGGGCCAACTGACCAGTGGCGTCGACTGCGTGGCCGACTGCGTCGGGTCGGCCGATTCCGTTGCCCAGGCCCTGCAAGTCGTGGCGCCCGGGCGCGACGTCATCCTCGTCGGCATGCCGGGCCACATCGGCATCGACCTCACTCCGCTGTGGCACCGCGAGACCTCCTTGCGGGGTTGCTACGCGTACACCCGCGACGACTTCGTCACGGCCATCGACGTGGTCCGCGATGCCGACCTCGGCCGTCTCGTGTCGGCCACCTATCCCCTGTCCCGTTACCGCGACGCCATCGAACACGCGGCCAACGCCGGCCGGCGCGGCGCCGTGAAGGTCGCCTTCGACCTGCGTGCCGAAAAGGAGCGCCAACACCCATGACGCCCGTGCCCTCCATCTGCGACCCGCACTCCCAGTCCCAGTCCCGGTCCCACCCCGCCCCCGCTCCCCGTTGCCGGCGGGGGGTGCGCTGATGCCTCGCCCCGGATTCGTCCTCGAGGTCGACAAGTCGACGCCGCCGATCCTGTTCCACCACGGCGAGCAGTTCCGCCTCGAGAAGCTGCCCGCCGATCGCAGCCGGGTCATCTACCCCGGTGAACCCCACGAGGGCATCCGGGACCCCGACGCCGCGATCCGCCACGCCCTCGAGCATCCACTCGACTCCGAGCCGCTGTCGGCGTTGCTCCGCCCGGGCATGAAGCTCACGATCTGCTTCGACGACATCTCCCTCCCGCTGCCGCAGATGCGGGCGCCCGACATCCGCCAGCGGGTGATCGAGGCGGTCCTCGACGCGGCGGCCGCCGCGGGCGTCGACGACGTCCACCTGATCGCCGCGCTCGCGCTGCACCGTCGCATGACGGAGGCCGAACTGCGCCACGCAGTCGGCGACCGGGTGTACGACGCGTTCGCGCCCCGCGGCGCCCTGTACAACCACGACGCCGAGGACGCCGACAACCTCGCCTTCCTCGGCGAAACCGACCAGGGCGAGGAAGTCGAGATCAACCGTCGGGCCGCGGAAAGCGATCTCGTCGTATACGTCAACCTGAACTTGGTGGCGATGGACGGCGGCTGGAAGAGCACGGCCACCGGGCTGGCGAGCTACCGGAGCCTGCGCCACCACCACAACGTCCGCACCATGCAGCACAGCACCTCGTTCATGGATCGGCACAAGTCAGAGCTGCACCACTCGAACTGGCGCATGGGTGAAGTGCTCAAGCGCAACGGACCGAAGATCTTCCAGATCGAGACCACGGTCAACAACGACACGTTCGGCACCGACTCCCCCCTGTCGATGCTCCAGAAGCGTGAATGGGAGTGGACGTGGCGCGACCGCGCGACCTTCATGACCATGAAGGCCGGCCTCGACCGCATGCCGGCCAAGGCTGCCCGCAAGATCTTCCAGGGTTGGCGGGCGCCTTACGCGCTCACGTCGGTGCAAGCCGGCGACGTCGACGCGGTGCACGCTCGCACGCTCGAGCAGGTGTGGTCCGAGCAGTTGGTGCACGTCGAGGGTCAGACCGACGTGCTGACCATGGGGCTGCCCTACATCTGCCCGTACAACGTCAACTCGGTGATGAACCCGATCCTCGTGATGTGCCTCGGGCTCGGGTACTTCTTCAACATGTACCGGGGCAAGCCACTCGTGCGTCAGGGCGGGGTGTTGATCATGACCCACCCCACGCCCTGGGAGTTCCACCCGGTCCACCACCCGAGCTACATCGACTTCTTCGAGCAGGTCCTGGCCGAGACCACCGACCCGATCGAGATCGAGCAGCGGTTCGAGAAGAGCTACGCCGAAGACGAGTGGTACCGCCACCTGTACCGCACGAGCTACGCGTATCACGGGGTGCACCCGTTCTACATGTGGTACTGGGGCAGCCACGCCCTGCAGTACCTGAGCCAGGTGATCATCGTCGGCGGCGAGGCTCGGTCCGTGCGGCGCCTCGGGTTCCGGCCCGCCAGCACGCTGGCCGACGCGCTCGAGATGGCGAGCGACGTCGTGGGTCCGTCGCCGACCATCTCCCACTTCCACAACCCGCCCCTCGTGGTCGCCGAGGTCAGCTGATGGCCGACGAGCTGCGCCGTGGACGCCCGGCCGGTGCGTCTGCACCGCTCGACAAGCAGGTGGTCGACCGGGCCCGCACCGCGCTTGCTCTCTTGAGCGCCCGGAGCCGTCCGAGCCTGAGCCGGCTGGTCGGCCGTCTCGACTTCCCACTGCGCGCGCCGACCGTGCCCCTCGGGGTGGAGCCGCCCCCGAGCACGCGCAAGGTCGGTGGAGACTACGAGACCGAGTGGGCCCGCCGCCCAGCCGCCCGCGCCGCGCGCGCTGCGCTGCTCGAAGGCGTCACGCGTCCCGCCATGCGCGCCGTCGCCGACCCGGAAGTACGCGGCCTCGACCGGCTGCTCCACGTCGACGGACCGGTGATCTTCGCTGCCAACCACCACAGCCACCTCGACACCGCAATCCTGCTCAGCGCCTTGCCGTCGCGGTTCCGCCACAAGGCCTTCGTGGTGGCCGCTGCCGACTACTTCTTCGCCAACCGGGCCACCTCGGCCGCGTCGGCCTTGGCGCTGAACGCCATTCCGTTCGAGCGGGTCAAGATCGGCCGACGCTCCGCCGACCAGGCCGCCGAGCTGCTCGGCGACGGGTGGAACATGGTGATCTTCCCCGAGGGCGGTCGCAGCCCCGACGGATGGGGCCAGGAGTTCAAACCCGGCGCCGCCTACCTCGCCCAGCGGTGCGACGTGGCGGTGGTGCCGGTCCACCTGCTCGGCGTCGATCGGCTGTTGCCAAAAGGGGCCACCCGACTCAAGCGGGGCCAGACGGTGGTCACGTTCGGCGCGCCCTTGGAGCTCGCCGACGGCGAGGACTCGCGCCGCTTCAGCGTGCGCATCGAAGCCGCGGTGGCGGCCCTGGGTGACGAGGCGCGCACCGACTGGTGGACCGCCCGGCGCCGCGCGCACGACTCGTCGACCCCGGCGATGGCCGGGCCCGCCACCAGCTCGTGGCGACGCGCTTGGGAGCTCGGCGACCGCACCCCCCTCGGCCGCCCCGCCGACCGGGCCCCGTCGCGCACCTGGCCCGACCTCGACTGACCCTCCAGCTGTGAGCACTTGGCCACCTCCCAGGTGGCCAAGTGCTCACAGCACGAGGGGTATCAGCAGTGGGTGGCGACGTCCTGGAGGCGGTCGAGGATCGTGGTCGTCAGCGCGTCGGGCGGGTTGGGCTGGTTCAGCCCCTTCTTCTCGGAGGCCGTCAACGTCGGCCACACGGCATCGGCGGCACACGTCGCGTACGTCTCGTCGAGGCCACCGAACTGCTGGAGCTTGTCGACGAGGCCGTTCTTGGAGATCGGCGTGAGCTCGCCAGGCGCGACTGTGGACGTGGCCTGCGGATTCCGCGATGCGGGGATCGACTTCGAGCAGCCTGCCAGTGCACCGCCCGACACGAGGGCGAGCGTCATCATCGACGCCAGTCCCACCACCACGGCACGAATCCCCCGAACGGCACGCATCGGACCACTTTCGCGCGAGCCGCCGCGCTCAGCGGCAGCGACGCTCGATCTGGTCGAGCGCGGCGCCGTAGCGATCCTGCAGCGACTTCGGCAGCACGGCCTGGTTGCTGGCATCGCGGATCTTGTCGAGGTCATGCGACGAGAAGCGGGTGAACAGCACGTCGGCCGCGCACGTGGCTTGGGACTGGCTCAGGCCGTAACGGTTGCGGAGGGCTACGACGAGCTCCGACCGCGACGGCTTCGACGAACTGCTGCAGCCCACGCCGACGGTGAGGGCCGCCACCGCGGCCACGGCAGCTGCGACGACGCGCCGCCCGGTCAGGGAGTGAGGCCCTTGGCCCTGCACGCCTCGCCCGCCTTTTCGGCCTTCGGAGCGATCGTCTTGCTCAGCGATGCCTTGGGGTTGGTGGCGTTGAACGCCTTGCGCTCGGCGGTCGTGAGCCGCAGCGAGTGGTTCTTGTTCTGGAACAGCTGGGTGGCCATGCAATCGGCCCATTTGCTGCTCACGCCCTGGTGGCTGCGGTACTGCTTGGCGAAGTCCTTCTGGCTGATCGGGCCGCTCTTGGTCCCGGTGCAGCCGCCGAGCATCACGAGGCAGCCCGTGGCAACGAGAGCGACGACCAGCTTGCGCAACGACATGGGGCTCCTTGGGATCTGGTGCTCCGTCGCCGACGATCGGCCGGCGGCGGACCGGGACGACGCTAGACGCCGCCGGCCCCCCGCCGGAACACCGACCGTGTGAGCGGCGGGCGACCCGACGGCCGCCCGTCTTCGCTCAACTGCTGGTGCTGCCCGTGACCTCGCTGGCGCAAGGCGTCACGGCGTCGTCCTCGAAGCGCTTGGCGAGGTCCGTGCCGACGTCGGACTCGTTGTCCGCCTTGACGATCTTTTGGATCTCCGAATCGGAGAACTTGCCGCTGTCGTACACCTTGGAGACGATGCACTCGGCGACCTTCTTCTGGAGCGGCGACGACGCCTTCTTCTCCAGCTCGCTGAGCGCTTTCGAGCGGCTGATGTTGCCGCCGCCGCTGCTGCAGGCCGCGATGGGTGCCGCCAGCGCCAACAGCGCGACGAGCGTGACGAGAAGCTTCTTCACAGGGATCTCCCCAGGTGTAGGCGGGACGGAGAGGGTACTCGGCCCCGGCGGACGGGCGGCGAACTGCCCATCGGGCCCCGGATCGAAACCCCCGGGCGGCCCGCCCCGGGCATCACCCGGAGGAAGACGGCGCGGACGTGGTCGACGATGCGACCGACGACGAGGTCGAAGACGTCGACGCGTCGACGCAGCCGCGGATCGCCGTCATGACCTTCTGGCGAAGCGTCGGGCTCACCGAGGCGGTCGGGCTGTCGCCCTGGCGCATCAACTGGCGAAGCTCCCCGTCGGTCAGCGCGGCGAAGACGCGGTCGGTGGCGCACTTGGCCGTGGCGGCGGGGTAGCCGGCCTGGCGCAACACCGACTGGACCTGGCTCCGGTCATGCGACGACTTCGGGCCGCTGCTGCAACCCACGACGAGCAACAGACCCAACGTCAGGACCACGACCACGGTGACCCCCCGCACCTCGCGCATCGGCGGCACCCTAGTGGTGCGTCTGGCAAGTGGCGGGGCGGTCCTCGCGGCCCCCGGCCCCGCTGGGCGACGTCCTCCTCCTCACCGCAGCCACGGCTGCGCCTTCGTCGTGCGTCCTGGCCAGCGGCACCGAATGACTCGCCATGACCACCTCCTCACCCACCAGGCACACCACCAAGCGTCCGCCGCGGTGGTCAGTCGACCAGGCGCAGGCCGCTCGGCGCGATCGAGGCCTCGGGACGCGCCAAGTCGGCCACGAATTCGGTGCGCAGGCCGGGAAAGACGTGGACCGCGACGAGCACGGGGACTCCTTCGGCGTCGGAGGTGACCCGCCGGCAGACGAGCACCGGCGAGCCCACCGGGACTTCGAGCAGCTCGGCGTCGGTCGGGTCCGCGGCGGCCGCAGCGATGGTCTGCACCGCGTCACCGAGCTGCCGCCCTGCGACGGCGGGCAGCAGGTCGTAGAACGTCTGCTCGGCCAGCTGCTCCTGCGTCATCCCCTTCGCCAGCGAACGGGGGCACCACACCGTGACACGGGCAAACGGATGGCTGTCAGCCAAGTTGAGCCGGACCACTTCGAGGACCTTTCCCGGCCCGAGCACTGCGGCGACGTCGGCCGGCGGGTCGACCACGTGGAACGACAGGATCCGGCGTGCGGAGTGAAGGCCTCGTTCGGTGAGCTGGTCCTCGATCGTGCCCAACCGGGCGAGTCGCTGTCGGAGCGGGGCACCGGCCGCGAACCACCCGAAGCCCTGGCGCGCGCCCACCAGACCCTCGGTCCGAAGCTCTTCGAGCGCACGGCGAATGGTCACCCGGCTCGCCCGGTACGCTGCCGCGAGCTCGGCCTCCGAGGGCAGCAATCCGCCCGACGCGAACTCCCCACCCGCCAGGCGCCCACGGAGGTCGTCCGCGATTTCTCGGTATCGGATGGTGCGCACTTGTATGACACTTGTCTACAATGGCGCCGTCCGCAAGTGATCGCGACGAGAACTTGCCCAACCGTCGAGAGGTGACCGCCATGGCTGTATCCGCCAGCACCCCCATCGAGCTCGTGAACGGGGTCTACGACCGTCTCCCCGAGCGGGTCGAGCAGGGACGCAAGCGGGTGGGCCGACCGTTGACGCTGACCGAGAAGATCCTCGTCAACCATCTCACCGATCCCGCAACCGGCGGGCTCGACCGGGGGGTCGACTACACCGACTTCGCGCCGGACCGCATCGCCATGCAGGACGCCACCGCCCAGATGGCGCTGCTGCAGTTCATGACCGCGGGACTGCCCGAGACCGCGGTGCCCACCACTGTCCACTGCGACCACCTGATCCAAGCGAAGGTCGGCGCGCAGATCGACCTCGGCGTGGCCATCGACACCAACCGCGAGGTCTACGACTTCCTCCGCTCCGTCTCGGCCAAGTACGGCATCGGCTTTTGGGGGCCGGGCAGCGGCATCATCCACCAGGTCGTGCTCGAGCAGTACGCCTTCCCCGGCGGGATGATGATCGGCACCGACTCCCACACGCCCAACGCCGGCGGGCTCGGCATGGTCGCGATCGGCGTCGGTGGGGCCGACGCGGTCGACGTGATGACCGGTTTCCCGTTCAACGTCCGCTTCCCCAAGGTCATCGGCGTCCACCTGACGGGGCGCCTCTCGGGTTGGAGCGCGCCGAAAGACATCATCTTGGAAGTCGCGCGCATCCTCACCGTCAAGGGCGGCACCGGCGCGATCGTCGAGTACTTCGGTCCCGGCGCGGAGTCCATCTCGGCCACCGGCAAGGGCACGATCTGCAACATGGGGGCCGAGATCGGCGCCACCTGCTCGCTGTTCGCGTACGACGACAACATGGCCGACTACTTGCGGGCCACCCGCCGCGAGGAGATCGCCGCCGCTGCCGACGCGGTCCGCGCCGACCTGCGACCCGACTCCGAGGTCTACGAGCGCCCGGCCGACTTCTACGACCAGGTCATCGAAATCGACCTCGACCAGCTCAAGCCGCTCATCAACGGGCCTCACTCCCCCGACTTGGCGCACTCGCTGGCAGAGGTGGCCGACGACGCCGAGCGCGAGGGCTGGCCCGTCGAGATCTCGGCTGCACTGATCGGGTCCTGCACGAACTCGAGCTATGAGGACATCACGCGGGCGGCGTCCATCGCCCGTCAAGCGTCCGCCAAAGGTCTGCGAGCCAAGACGAAGCTGCTGATCACACCGGGCTCCGAACAGGTGCGAGCAACGATCGAGCGCGACGGGCTGCTCGCCGACTTGGAGTCGATCGGCGGCGAAGTGCTCGCCAACGCGTGCGGGCCGTGCATCGGCCAGTGGGCCCGGCCGGACATGGACCCGAACACCAAGAACACGATCGTCAACAGCTACAACCGCAACTTCCCCAAGCGCAACGACGGCTCTGCGAACACGTTCGCCTTCGTCACCTCGCCCGACACGGTGATCGCGTTGGCGCTGGCCGGCACGCTCGACTTCGACCCGACCTCCGACGCGCTGACGACGGAGAGCGGTGAGGAAGTCCGCCTCGACGAGCCGGTCGGCGAGATGTTCCCCGAGCAGGGCTTCGACCCCGGCTCCAACACGTTCGAAGCGCCGCCGGCCGACGGGTCCGCCATCACCGTCGAGGTCTCGCCGACCTCCGACCGCTTGCAGCTCCTTGCCCCGTTCGCGCCGTGGGACGGCAACGACTATGTGGCGCTGCCCGTGCTGGTCAAGGCCAAGGGCAAGTGCACCACCGACCACATCTCGCCGGCCGGTCCGTGGCTGAAGTACCGCGGTCACCTCGAGAACATCTCGGGCAACTTGTTGAACGGGGCGATCAACTCCTTCACCGGTGCGGCCGGTGAAGGCAAGGACCCGCTCGACGGCGAGACCAGGCCGTTCCCCGACATCGCCAAGCGCCTCCACGAAGCGGGCGTCGCGTGGTGTGTCGTGGGTGACGAGAACTACGGCGAGGGCTCCTCGCGCGAGCACGCAGCGATGGAGCCACGGTTCCGGGGTGGCCTGGTGGTCCTGGTTCGGTCGTTCGCGCGCATCCACGAGACGAACCTGAAGAAGCAAGGCATGTTGCCCCTGACGTTCGCCGACCCGGCCACCTACGACCAGATCGACGAAGGCGACAAGCTCTCGTTCCTCGGCCTGGCCGAGCTGGCCCCCGGCAGGCCCGTGCAGTGCCAGATCGTCAAGGCCGATGGCTCGACGGTCGACTTCGAGGCCAACCACACCTTCTCCGACGAGCAGGTCAAGTGGTTCCGCGCGGGGAGCGCGCTGAACGTGATCCGCCAGGAACTGCAGGCCGGCTGAGCCGGCGGGTCGTCGGCCGCTCGGTCAGTCGAAGATCGGGCGGGAATCGCGGGTGCGCTTGAGCTCGTAGAAGCCAGGCGTACCCGCGACGAGCAACACGCCGTCCCACAGCCTTCCGGCTGCCTCGCCTTTGGGCGCGGGGGTGACGACGGGACCAAAGAATCCCACGCCGCTCACGGAGATCACCGGCGTGCCCACGTCGAGCCCCACCCGGCTCATGCCGTCCTCGTGCGAGGCGCGGAGCGCCTTGTCGAACTCGGTGGAGGTGGCCGCGTCGGCCAGCTCGGGCGGGAGGCCGACCTCGGCGAGCGCCTCGGCGATCACCGCTTCGAGATCCTTACGTTGGCCGGGGTGGATGCGGGTGCCCAGCGCCGTGTAGAGCGGCTCGAGGATGCCGAGTCCTTTGGCCTGCTCTGCCGCGATGCACACGCGGACCGGCCCCCACGCCCGCTTCATCAGGTCCTTGTACTGCTCGGGCAGGTCGTCCCGCCCCTCGTTCAGCACCGCGAGGCTCATCACGTGGAAGTGCGTGTCGACGTCGCGGACCTTCTCCACCTCCAGCATCCAGCGGGAGGTCATCCACGCCCATGGGCACATCGGGTCGAACCAGAAGTCAGCGGTCTCGCGGGCGGGTGTCTCGGCCACAGTGGTCTCCTTCGCAACGACAACGTCCGCCGCGCCACCCCACCACGCCGGACCGACCCATTGTGCCGGGCGTGATCGTGAACCACGCCTTCGCACTACCGTCGGCCTGCGATGACCGACGGATCCCCATCACACCCACGCAACCGCCCGGACCGCTTCACGGACCGGGTCGTCTTGATCACCGGCGCCGCCCGCGGCCAAGGCCGGGCGCACGCCGTTCGCCTGGCACGCGAGGGAGCCGATGTGGCGCTCATCGACGCGTGCGCCGGGTTCGAGACCACCGGCTACGAGGCGGCGACGCCGGACGATCTGGCCGAGACCGTGGCCGAAGTGGAAGCCACCGGGCGCCGCGCCATCGCCCACGTCGGCGACGTCCGTTCGGCCGCTGCGCTCGATGACCTGGTTGCCGAGACGTCCTCGACGTTCGGTCGCCTCGACGGGGTCGTGGCCAACGCCGCGATCTGCTCGTACGGGCGGCTGTGGGATCTGTCGCCCGAGCAGTGGCGCGAGATGATCGATGTCAACCTCACCGGCGTGTGGCACACCCTGCGCGCCACGGTGCCGGCGATGATCGAAGCGGGCAACGGCGGCTCGATCGTGCTCACCAGCTCCGGCGCCGGCCTGAAGGGCCTACCCCTCCTCGGCCACTACGGCGCCACCAAGTGGGCGCTCGTCGGCATGGCCCGCACGTTGGCGAACGAGGTGGCGGAGCATTCGATCCGGGTGAACACGATCCACCCGACCGCGGTCCGCACGCCGATGGGGCGCGACCCGGACCTTCGTGCGGCGTTCGACGCCTACCCGGGCTTCACCCGGTCGTTCGGCAACATGTTGCCGATCGGGTCGGTCGAGCCCGACGACATCAGCGACGCCGTGCTGTGGTTGCTGTCCGACGAGGCCAAGTGGGTGACTGCCGCGACCATCCCCGTCGACGCCGGCGCCGCCGAGGTCTGACCCCGCAGGAACTCTGAGGTTGGGCGGAAATGCGACCGGAACGGTGGGATCGTCGCCCAGCCGTGGAGAACGGGTGTGCCCACGCGGGCGGCGGCGGTACCGGGGCGGGCTCTCAGTCCGTGCCGGGGCGGCGGCCGACTTCGGCGTCGGGGTCGCCCTTGTAGCCGGGCGGGAAGGTGCGGGCGAGCTCCTCAGGGGTGGGCTCGTGCCGCTGGCGCGCCTCGGCGGGCAACAGGGCGGAGATCGCTTTCATCATCCGCTTGGTGTCGGCGTCGGGGGAGCGGTGCTTCACGTCGACCGATGGGCCCACTCGAACCCGAACCGTGGGGGGGTTGGCGAGGGCCAGCACGTTGGGCGTGCGGCTGCTCCTCGGCCATACCGCCTCGGTGTTCCACAGCCCCATCGGGATCACGGGCACCTCCGACAGCGCCGCCAAGCGCGCCGCCCCCCACCGCCCCTCGAGCTCCGGCTCGAAGAACGCCCGGCCCCGGGGGATGGTGCCCTGCGGCAAGATCACCACGATCTCGCCGCCCTCGAGCGCCCGAGCAGCCGCAGCGAGGGGCTCGTCAGAACCCGACCCTCGGTCGACCGCGATCCCGCCGATGGCGGCAGCGAGCTGGCCCACGACCGGCGCGTCGAACACTTCCTTCTTGCCGAGGAACCGCACCGACCGCTTTGCCCGCGCCATCGCGAAGCCGATCGCCAGCGGGTCGAAGTAGCTCCGATGGTTGGCGACCACGATCGCCGGGCCTTCGCGCGGGATGTGCTCGACGCCGTCGATGTCGAAGCGCACCCAAGGGAACAGCGCCGGCTGGGCGAAGAGCTGGAGCACGCGCTGGGTCTCGATCGGGCCGACCTTCACCACCCCTTCGGGCACGTCGAAGTGCTGGATCGGCCAGCGGCGCGCCAAGGCGACGAGCGTGAGTCGCGGGTCGGGGTTCACGGCGACTGCGCGGCCGACGGCCGACAGGAGCGGGACGTCGAACACGGAGTCGCTGTACGCCCAGCTGTCCGCCATCGACACGCCGTGGTCGGCGGACCAGTCCCGTACCGAGGCCAACTTCCCCGTGCCCCACACGAAGTTGCCGACGATGCCGCCCGTGTAACGCCCGCCCGATTCCGTGTAGCGCGTGGCGATCACGTCGTCGAGGCCGAGCGCGTCGGCCAGCGGCTTCACCAGGTCATACGGCGTGGTCGTCGCCATGACCACCCGGCGGCCGGCGGCCTGGTGCTGGGCGATCGCCATCTTGGCGAAGGTGGGCACTTGGTCGACCAGGTGCTCCGCGGCCTTCCGGCCGGCCTCTTGGACGGACGCTCGGTCCCAGCCATTGGCGGCGCGGGCCAGCTGCCGGGTCACGACCATCGCCGGCAACGTCTCTCCCACCGCGTCGAACACCCGGTACAGCAGCTGCTCACCCGGCACCGACTTGCCGCTGACCACCCCCACCGCGCGAAGCGCCTCGGAGATCACCGGGCCCGACGCCCCACGCAGCAAGGTGCGGTCGAGGTCGAAGAACGCCGCGCTGTTCGCTTCGCTGGCCACGAACGGAACCGTACCCTCGTCCACCGGGTTCGACCGCCGGGAAGGTGCGACGAAAACAAACGAAGCGGCCGGTGGGGGAACCGGCCGCTTCTCGGGTCTTCGGGGTGGGGGAACCCCTCGACCGGCGCTCGAGGGGCCAGCGGGGGAACCGGCATCTCCTCGGCGTTTTGTGTTGTGCCTCCCAGTATGCGGGCTGCTGCACAATCTGTCTAACAGTTTGTGGCGATAGGTGGCATCATGAACAGCGATGGACCTTCGACAGCTCGCGGCGCTCACCGCCGTTGCCGACCACGGCTCGTTCTCCGCCGCCGCCCGCGCCCTGCACACCGTCCAGTCCAACGTCTCCACCCACATCGCCCGGCTCGAGAAGGAACTGCGCGCCTCCCTGGTCGATCGCGCCACGGGCACGCTCACGGAGGTCGGCGAGATCGTGGTGGCCCGCGCCCGGATCGTCCAGGCCGAGCTCGATGCGCTCGCGGCCGATGTCGCCTCGGCGTTCGATGAGATCTCCGGCACGGTCCGCTTCGGCATCATCAGCACGACCGGCCGCTGGCTCGCTCCCCTGCTGCTCGAGACCATGGACGCGGCGCACCCCAACGTCCGCATGGTCCTGGTCGACGCCAGCACCACGTCGCTGCTCCCCCAAGTGGCGTCGGGCGCCCTCGATCTGGCGTTGGTCAACCTCCCGGTCGACGACCCCGACCTCGTCACCGAGCCGCTGTTCGACGAGGACCGCATGCTGGTGTGCCCGCGCGACCACCCCCTCCATGGCCGAGAGCACCTCACGCTCGGCGACTTGGCGGAGTTCCCGCTGATCCTCGAGCCGCCCGGCACGTCGTTTCGCGACGAGCTCGACATCGAGGCCGCGCGCGCGGGGGTGACCTTGCAGCCGCTCGCCGAAGTCGACGGCATGCGCCTGGTGGCCTCGCTCACGTTCGAGGGCGTCGGCCCCTCGGTGCTCCCGGCGAGCGCGTTCCGCCCCGACGCCGCGGTCTGGTCGGCCTCACTGGAGGATGTCGCGCCCCGCTCGGCCGGGATCGTGCAGCGACGGAGGGCGATCCTGTCCGCGCCGGCACGGGCCCTGCGGGAAGTGCTGGTCCGAGTGGTGCGCTCCGAGATCGGCCGCCTGCCCGGCCTGCACCTCACCCACGAGCCATGACGCGGAGCGCGGGCACACCGCCACCGTTCCCGACGAACGGCTCGTACCGGTACGCTCGGCTTGCACGTCTTGCCCCTGACCGCCACGGTTGCGGGTACATCACCGACACACGAGGGCTACGGGAGCAACGTTGGCCGAGAGCGTAACCATCACCGACAACCGCACAGGCGAGACGATCGAAGTGCCCATCGAGAACGGTGGGATCGACGCCGCCGCGGTGCGCAAGCTCGTCGGCAACACCTGGTTCTACGACCCCGGCTTCACGCAGACGGCGTGTACGAGCAGCTCGATCACCGAGATCGACGGTGACAACGGCATCTTGCGCTACCGCGGCTACCCGATCGAACAGCTCGCCGAGCAGTCGACGTATCTCGAGGTCGCCTACCTCCTCGTGCACGGCGAGCTTCCCACCGAGCAGGCCTACGAGCAGTGGGTGCACGACATCACGTACCACACGTTCATCCACGAGAACGTGCGCAAGCGCTTCATGGAGGGCTTCCATCACGACGCCCACCCCATGGGGATGTTGGTGTCGGCACTGGCCGCGCTGTCGACGTTCTATCCCGAAGCCAAGCAGATCTTCGACGAGGACGTTCGTGACAAGCAGATCGTCCGGCTGATCGCCAAGCTCCCCACGATCGCCGCCGGCGCGCACCGCTTCAGCGTCGGCCAGCCGTTCGTCTACCCCGACAACACGCTGCCGTTCGCCACGAACTTCCTGTCCATGATGTGGAAGGTCGCCGAGCCCCACTACGAAGCGGACCCAGTCCTGTCGCGGGCGCTCGACGTGTTGTTCATCCTCCATGCCGACCACGAGCAGAACTGCGGCACCGCCGCCATGCGCGTCATCGGCTCCTCCCACGCCGACCCCTACGTGTCGGCCGCCGGCGCCGCAGCCGCGCTGTACGGACCCCGCCACGGCGGCGCCAACGAAGCGGTCATCCGCATGCTCGGCGACATCGGCTCACTCGACGCGGTCCCCGCGTTCATCGACGGCGTGAAGGCCGGCAACGGTCGCCTCCAGGGCTTCGGCCACCGCGTGTACAAGAACTACGACCCCCGGGCGAAGATCATCAAGGACATCGCCTACCAGGTGTTCGAAGTCACCGGGAAGAACCCGCTGCTCGACATCGCCTTGAAGCTCGAGGAGACCGCGCTGAGCGACGAATACTTCGTCAGCCGGAAGCTGTATCCGAACGTCGACTTCTACTCGGGGCTCATCTACCAGGCGATGGGCTTCCCGATGGAGATGTTCACGGTGCTGTTCGCCATCCCGCGGGTGTCGGGCTGGTTGGCGCACTGGAAAGAGCTGCTGGAGCAGGACCAGAAGATCGCCCGACCCCGGCAGCTGTACGTCGGGCAGGGCGAGCGCCCGTACACGCCGATCAGCGCCCGCTGAGCGGCAACCGCGACCGAACCAGGGGGCCCGACCTTGGCGAGTGGTGGCTGGGGACCTGCCGGGTCGCCCGCTGGTGTGGCGCCCCCCGGGGCGCGCGGGTGGGGCGGCAACGGCTGGGGTTCGAACGGTTGGGGCTCGAACGTCTTTCACGACCCCCGCGCCGCGCTGATCGCCAGCCTGCCGACCGGCCCTGAAGCCAACATCCGCCAGCGCATCGGCGCGCGGGCGATCGACCTGGTGCTCGAAGGTACCGCCACGATCATCGTCGCCGTGAACGGGCCGGCCGGGCGCCCCCTGCTGTCGGGCGTGATCGCGTTCGCTCTCGTGTTCGCGTACGAGACGATCTGCGTCGCGGCCGGCGGCGCCACCCTCGGCAAGCGCCTGGTCGGTCTCGAGGTCGTACCGGTCGGCCGCACCGGACCGATCACCTGGTCCGCTGCGGCCCGGCGTGGTGCGGCCGTGGCGAGCGTCGCACTCGGATTCTTCGCGGGCGCCGGTCCGGGGATCCTCCTCGGCGTGTACCTGCTCGTGTCGACCAGCTCGTCGCTGCATTACCGCGGCGGCCACGACCGTGCCGCGCGCACGTACGTGGTGGAGGCCAAGCGCCGGCCTCGGATCGTCACCCAAGACGACCTCGACCAGTGGATCGACCTGCGCCATGCCCGCACGTGGATCGACCTCGGCTTGCTGGCGACCTTCGCCGAGCGACGTCGGGCCCGCGCGCAACGCCTCGAGCACGCACCCTTCCTGCTCGCCTACCTGGTCGGCTCGGCGCTGCTGTTCGTCACGATCTGGCAGACGTTGGCCGCGTTCGTCTGGCTGACCCTGGCATGGATCGTCGTCTTCACGGTTGACGAGACCATTCGCGTGCACCGCTCGGGCACGACCTCGGGCCACACCGCCTTGGGTCTCGTGATCGTCGATCGCCGCACCGGACGGCCGCCGGGGTGGTGGCGGTCCACGTTGCGAGCGTTCGTGCTCGGCCTCGGCATGTTCACGCCCTTCCTGCCGGTGCTGGCGCTGTGGACCAAGGTGGCCGACGAGCAACGCGGCCCGCACGACCTCGCCGGCCGCACCGTGGTGGTCGCCCACCCCGCGCTGAGTGACCGGGTGAGTCGGCTCCCCGTCCCACCCACGGCGCCCGTCGAGCGCTTCTGAGCCATGGCCACGCCGTTCCTCGACCCCGCGCCGACGCGCAGGTTCCCGATCGTGACCGCGTGTCTGATCGGCATCTGCATCTTCGTGTTCCTGGTGCTGCAGTCGTCCGCCTTCCAGCGGCCAACCCTCGACACGACGCGTAGCGGTGACCGCACCGCGGTGCTCGAGGCCAACCGGTTCGTCTACCGGTGGACGGCGATCCCGTGCGAGGTCACCTCGGGCGAGACCGTGGAACAAGGCGCCAAAGAGTGCGACGGCACGCTCCCCTTCTACGCCGACGAGCACGGCAAGAACGTCTGGCTGTCGGTCTTCTTCTCGATGTGGCTCCACGCGAACCTGCTGCACATCGCCGGCAACATGCTCTACCTGTGGATCTTCGGACGGTTGATCGAAGACCGACTCGGACCGCTCGCCTTCCTGGCCATCTACCTCGTTGGCGGCATGATCGCCACGTTCACGTTCTGCTACGCGCACTACCACTCGACCGGACCCGGGCTCGGCGCGTCCGGCGCCATCGCGGCGATCATGGGCGTAGCCGTGGTGCTCCAACCACGACGGCGACTGCTGAGCGTGCTGCAGACGCCCGGCGCCCAAGTCGCGTACGTCCCTGCGTGGGCGGTGCTGGGCTTGTTCTTCGCGTCGCAGTTCTTCTACGGCGACGACACCGTCGCGTGGCAGGCCCACGTGGGCGGCATGTTGTTCGGCGTGCTGTGCGGCCTCGGTATCTGGCTCTACGGTCGCCGCCGGGGCCGTACGCAGCCACTGCCCACGGTCGCACTCACCCCGACCGGCTGACGTCCGGCCCCGCTGCGACCCGCGCAACCCGCTGGCTCACGGCTGGATGTCGAGCACCAACTTGCCGACGTTCTCGTTGGCTTCCATCCGCTCATGCGCGGCCGCGACCTGTTCAAGTGCGAACCGCTGATCGATCACCGGGCGCAGCGTGCCGTCCGCGAACCGGGGGCCCATGGCGGCGGCGAACCGCTGCGAGACCGCGATCTTCTCCTCGAGCGGGCGGCCCCGCAGCACGGTTCCCACCAGATGGGCGCGCTTGGGGAGGAACTTGCCCAGTGTCACCTCGGTGCGACCACCGCCCATGACGCCGACCTGCACGATCGTGGCACCCACGCGGATCACGTCGAGGTTGCGGTCGAGGTAGTCGCCACCGATCACGTCGAGGACCACGTCGACGCCGCCGGGCACCGCCGTGGCGACCGCTGCCACGAAGTCGTCGACCTTGTAGTCGACCACGAGGTCGGCCCCGAGCGACCTGCACGCGTCGACCTTTCCCGTCGAAGTGGTGACCGCCACGCGCGCGCCCACCGCTCCGGCGATCTGGATCGCCGCGGTGCCGACGCCGGACGCACCCGCGTGCACCAACGCCCAACCGCCCGAACCGAGGCCGCCTTGGAGCACCAGCGCGTCGAACGCCGTGATGAACACCTCGGGGATCGCGGCCGCGTCGGCAACTGCGACGCCGGCTGGCACGGCGATCGCCTGGCGCTCGTGGACGCACAGCCGCTCGGCGTACGCGCCGCCGGCCACGATGCCCATGACCTCGTCGCCCACCTGCCACGCGGTGGCACGCCGGCCGAGGGCGGCGACCCGGCCGGCGAACTCCATGCCGAGGATCTCCGGCGGCGGCGCGACACCTGGGGTTCGCTCGAGCGCTGCCAGCAGCCGTTGGCGGTCGGGGTCGGGATAGAACCCGCGGCGTTGGATGAGGTCGGCCCGGTTCAACGCGGTGGCCACCACGTCGACGAGGATCTCCTCGGGGCCAGGCTCGGGGTCGGCGACGTCGGCCAACTCCAACACATCGGTCCCGCCCACGCCGTTCAGCACGATCGCACGCACAGCAGCCGCCTCAGGCCTTCGGTGGCCGGCGGAGCAGCACTTCTTGAGCGATCGTCGCCACGTGCGACCCGCCGAGGGTGAACACGTGGCCGACGGCCAGCCCCCGCGAGCTGAGCAGCCCGTGACAGGTGAAGTCGTAGAGATGCCATTCGTCGGCGCGCAACGGTCGGTGGAACCAGATCGCGTGGTCGAGGCTGGCGCTCCACCAGTCGTGCTCCTCGCCCTTCAGCCGGTCCGGGTGTTGCGCGACCACCGCGTCGGTGGGGATGTCGTCGGACAAGTAGGCAAGGGCGCATGACTGCAGGCCGGGTTCGTCCGCAACGGGCTCGGTGTTGCGCAACCATGCCGCCGCCCGTCCCGGGCCGAGCCGCCGCCCTGCCTCGGACTCGGCCTCCCCCGACCACGTGGAGCGCGTGACGAACCGGCGGCTGAACATCGTGCTCCAGCTCTCGCTGTCGTCGAGCTGGTCGGGCAAGGGCACGTCGGGCAGCACGGCCGTCTGCACCTCGGCACCCGGCTCGGGCCGTTGGAACGAGGCCGACATCGACAAGATCGCACCCACGGCCTGGCGGGCGACCACGCGCCGCGTCACGAACGACCGGCCGTTGCGCACCCGCTCGACCTCGAACCGGGTGGGCTCGTCGTGGTCGCCTCGGCGGATGAAGTAAGCGTGCAGCGAGTGCACCTCGAACTCGGGCTCGACGGCGAGCGTGGCGGCACGCAGGGCCTGCGACACGATCTGGCCGCCGTACAGCCCGCCCCACGGGTACTGCGGCCCGACACCGACATACGTGTCCGGGCCGTGCGGTTCGAGGTTCATGATCGACGCGAAGTCCACGTGCTGCAGTTTCGGAGATGCCGTGTCGGGACGCCAACCGGGCGGCGACTAAGAAGGAGCGATGGACTTCGCCGTCGACCCCGCGTTGGCTGATCTGCAAGCCGAGGCCACCGCGTTGGGCCGCGAAGTCGGCGCGCGCCTCGACATGCGCGAAGACGCCTGGATGGTCGGCCACGACGAGGAGTTCGCTCGCCAGCTCGCCGCACGCCGTTGGCTCGGGCTGACGTGGCCCACCTCGGCCGGCGGGGGTGGGCGGCCGCCGATCGAGCGGGCGCTGATCTTCGAAGCGCTCATCGGCGAAGGCGCTCCGGTGGCCGCGGCGTGGTTCGCCGATCGCCAGATCGGCCCCACGTTGTTGCAGTTCGGCACCGACGAGCAGCAGCAGCGATGGCTGCCGGGGATCCTCGCCGGCACCGACATGTGGGCGATCGGCATGAGCGAGCCCGACGCGGGATCCGATGTCGCGTCGCTGCGCACCCGAGCGGTGCGCGACGGCGACACCTGGGTGGTGAACGGCGCCAAAGTGTGGACCAGCGGCGCCGCGCTGGCCGACTACTGCTACCTCATCTGCCGAACCGATCCCGATGCACCGCCCCACCAGGGGCTGTCGGAGTTCGTGGTCGACCTGCACAGCCCCGGCGTGGAAGTGCGCCCGATCGTCGACGCCACCGGCAACCGCCACTTCTGCGAGGTGGTCTACACCGACGTGCGCGTGCCGGCCGACCACCTGATCGGCGAGCCGAACGGCAGCTTCCGCCAAGTGATGCGCCAGATGGAACACGAGCGCGGGGGCATCGACCGGCTGGTGTCGAACCGGCGGCTGTATCTGGACTGCCTGGCGCTGGCCGACGGCGACGACCCGCTGGTTCGCCAAGAGATCGCCGCGCTGGAGACCGGCTACCAGATCGGTCGGCTGCTCGTGTACCGCGAGGTCGTCGGTCAGGCACCCCGCTCGTTTTCGGCTGCGACCAAGACCTTCTGCACCGAGTACGAGCAACGAGTGGCGACGTTCTGCGGGCGGGTGCTCGGCCCTGCCGCGACCCTCGCCGAGCCCGGGTTGCCGGCGCGGGTGTCGCGCAACCTCGTCTATGCGAGCGCCTACACGATCATGGGCGGCACGACGCAGATCCTGCGCAACATCTTGGGTGAGCGGGTGCTCGGTCTGCCTCGGTAGCCGGCACGCCGCCGGCCATCAGGTCTCGGGTAGTGGCTGGGCTTCGAGGCGCCGGTACGGGCTCACCGGATCGCGCGGCACCCGCCAAGGGGCCACGCGCACCCGGGCGTCGGTCACGAACGCTCCTTCGCCCGACACGATCACCGGGTTGCAGCGGATCACGGCCAGCTCCGGCCGCTCCTGCGCGATGGCGGCGACACGCAGCAGCGCTTCGGCCATCGCCGCTGCGGCCTGCGGGCCTTGCTCGGCGATCAGCGCAGCGACCGGTGACATGGCCACCAGGCGTCGGGCATCGGCGTCGGTGAGCGGCAGGACCTGCATGGCCGTGTCGAGACCGCGAGCGCTCACCCCGCCGAGACCGAAGCGGATGACCGCGCCCAGCGAGGGGTGCTGGTGGACCTCGACCAGGCAGTCGACCCCCGGCGGGGCCATCTGCTGCACGAGCGCCGGCTCCATGGCCGTGCCGAGCAGTTCGACCATCCGCCCGAAGGCCTGGCGCACTTCGTCATCGTCGTGCACATCGATCGCCACGCCACCCGCCTCGGTCTTCGCGAGGCGAGGCAGACCCGTGGCCTTCAACGCGATCGGGTAACCGACTTCGGCTGCCGCCGCCACGGCCTCGTCGGCGCCGCGCACCGCGGTCTGGCGCACACCCGCCACACCGGCCGCGTCGAGCACCGCCCGCGCCGTCGCGGCGTCGAGCCAGGCGCCCGCCGGGGCGTCGGCCAACGCGCGGTCGACCAGCCGTTGCACCGCATCGTGGTCGACGTCGTCGTACTCGGGCACTGCGCCGGGGTCCTGCGCCCGCCACTGGCCATAGGCGGCGACGCGCCCCAGCGCCTGCGCAGCGGCCTCGGGGAACTCGAACACCGGGAGGCAGCGAACCGGGTGCTGGACGAGGCGCTCCCCCAACGCCAGGAACGTGGCAACCACCGGGATGTCGCCGGTCGCCGCCACGTCGGCCAACGCCGCGTGCACCGCCTCGCTGCCCTCGGGCACCGGGGGTGCGTGCACCACCAGCACCGCGTCGACCCCCGGGTCGTCGAGCACCGCGGCGACCGCGGCCTGGAAGTCGTCCGGACCGGCGGCGTAGCCGAGGTCGACCGGGTTCGCGGCGCGGTTCGCCGGCCCGCCTGACAAGCCCTCGACCCGCGCTCGCATCCGGGCGCTGGTCTCGGGCGCCAGGTCGGCGAGCTGCAGACCCGCGCCCACGCACGCGTCGGCCGCCAGGACCGCCGGCCCCCACGAGTTGGAGATGAGCGCCACCCGTCGGCCGTTGGGGACCGGCTGATGCGTGAGGACTCGAGTGACGTCGAACAGCTGCTCCAACGTGTCGACCCGGATCACGCCGGTCTGTCGCAGCATCGCGTCGATGGAAGCCTCGGCGGGCCAGTCGTCGTCGGTTGCGGCCTCGCGCGCGCCGGGCCCGCGCGACATCCCCCGGCCACTCTTGACGGCGATCACCGGCTTCGATCGGCACATGCGGCGGCAGATGCGGGCGAAGTTGCGCGGGTTGCCGAAGTTCTCGAGGTACAGCAGCACGAGGTCGGTCTCGGGGTCGTCTTCCCAGTACTGCAAGAGGTCGTTGCCCGACACGTCGGGCCGGTTGCCGACCGACACGAACGTGGAGATGCCGAGGTCGAGTTGGCGGAGGTGGCTGAGCACCGCTGCGCCGAGGGTGCCGGACTGCGAGGAGAACCCGATCCGGCCGCGCTTCGGAAGGTGGCCGAGGTATGTGGCGCCGAGCTGCACATCGGGGTCGGTGTTCACGAATCCCATCGAGTTCGGCCCCACGAGACGCATGCCGTGACGATGCGCGAGCTCGACCACCTGGCGCTCGAGGTCCGCGCCGGCCGGGCCCGTCTCGGCGAAGCCGGCGCTGATCACCACCAGGCCTTGCACCCGCTTGCGGGCGCAGTCACGGACCACGTCGAGCACGGCCTCGGCCGGCACGCAGATCACGGCCACGTCGACCTCGTCGGGCACGTCGCTCACCGTGCGATGGGCACGCACGCTCGCCACGTACGACGCGTGCGGGTTCACGGGATACACCGGGCCGTGGAATCCGCCGAGCACGATGCGGCGCACCAGCTCGTTGCCGATCGTGCCGGGCGTCCGGGACGCGCCCACGACCGCGATCGAGTGCGGCCGCAAGATGCGCCGAACCGAGCGCGCGTATGCGAGTCGGGCGCGCTCTTCGATCTTGGCCAGTGCCTCGGGGGTCGGTTCGATGCCGAGCTCGACTTCGATCACGCCGTCGGCGAACCGGCTCTTGGTCTCGAAACCCACTTGGTGGAAGACGCCGAGCATCTTGCGGTTGTTCGGCAACACGGTGGCGGTGAACCCGGCGATGCCGACCTCACGTGCCGCTGCCGCGAGGTACTCGAGCAGGACGGTGGCCATGCCGCGGCCGGCGTGGCGGTCGTCGGTGAAGAAGGCGACCTCGGCCACGGACTGGGTGGGCAGCCGGTCGTAGCGGGCGATACCCACCAGCTCGTCGCCGATGAGGCCGACGAACGCCATGCGGTCGGCGTAGTCGAGGTGCGTGAGCCGCTCGATGTCGCGGGGCGTCAGCCGCGGACGTGGGCTGAAGTAGCGGAAGTAGATGCTCTCGGGCGACTGGCGGGCGTGGAACGCCTCGAGCCGCTCGCCGTCGTCTGGCCGGATCGGGCGGACGTGCATGGTGCCGCCGTCGGACAAGACGACATCGGCTTCCCAGTGCGCCGGGTAGCCACCCGACGGGCTGGTCGCGATCGACGTCGACGGATCCGCGGGCTCCGGCACACCCGCAGGCTACCGACGAGGACCCCGGCGGTCCGGGTGTCGACCGCCACGGCGGCGACGCACGACGGGCCTCTCACCGCGGACAGTGTTGACCCGGTAGGTGGTAGCTTCGAGCACGTTCCGTGAGCGGACACGGACACGGCGCCGGGCGGCGTCAGCGGTGACCAACAGAGGGGCTTTCGGGTGCCACACCACCCAACGCGGGCCGCGGGCTCGTCCAACAGCTACAGCGGCCAGCTGCTTGTGCGGGCCATCCGAGCCGCGATCCTGACCGGCGCAGGCGGCGCCGTCGGCCTGGTGGCCACGGCTGCTGCGTCGCACGCGGCCACTGCCCCACCGAGCCCGACCGGGTCGTCGGCCGCCACATCGCCGGCTGCCGGCGGTCGGGTGGCACGCCCGAGCGCCGCGCGGTCCGCCGATCCCACCGTCCGCAGGGTCGCCGTTCGGGCAACCCACGCACGTGCGACGGCTCCGCCCGCGACGGCTCCGGCCACGAGCCCCGCGCCGGCCGATCCCTCAGCGGGACCCGAATCGGCCTCGGTCTCGTCCAACGTCGTCGACCGCACCGAAGGCGGTGCCATCGGGGGCATCGAGGTGGCCGGCCCAACCTCGACGATGTCGCCAGGCCCGGACACCGCGCCCGGGCCGGCCGTGAGCGCCCCCGGCACCCCGGCATCGACCGCCGCCAGCGAAGCCGCCCCGGCCACCATCGTGGCAACCGACCCGGCGTCTCCGACCACCGGCGCCGAGCCTCCGGCCACCACCGACCCGGCCACGACCGGCTCGGACACACCGGCCACGACGGGCTCGGCTCCGGCGACCACCGGCGACTCGTCGGTCGGCAACAACTCGTCCAACACCGCGGTCGCAACCCAGCCCGTGGACGTGACGGTCGTCGATCAACAGCCGATCGTGATCGTCGGCGCCACCGGCGACACCACGATCAACATCACCCTCGGCGGCACGGTCACGACGACCGTCACCGCGGTGGCGACCAACACCTCTGACGGCTCGGCGTCGGTGACCACCGGCATCGAGGCCCAGACCACTTCGCAAGTGCAGGTCACCAGCGCCCAGCCGGTCACCGTCAGC
This sequence comes from Acidimicrobiales bacterium, assembly GCA_035547835.1. Classification (NCBI taxonomy): domain Bacteria; kingdom Bacillati; phylum Actinomycetota; class Acidimicrobiia; order Acidimicrobiales; species Acidimicrobiales bacterium. The sequence continues at coordinate 41,284 of DASZTW010000007.1, read as the reverse complement.
AGCCAGGCCGGAGCAGTGCGCGGCACGTCGGTGGTGACCGGCAACTCGTCGCGCAACGTGGCCGTCGTGAGCCAGGCGCCGCATGTGGTCGTGGTGCAGTCGATCCCCATCGTGCTGGTGCACCCCGACGGCCGGGTGACGATCAACACGGTGATCGCCGGCGTGGTGATCACCCGGGTGGTCGGTGTGGGCGCCAACACCTCGAACGGCCAAGGCGCGCTGGCAGGTGGCGGCGCCGGGACCGCGCTCGCCACGGGCAACGAGTCGACCAACCGCGTGATCGTGATCCAGACGCCCGACATCACCGTCGTGTTCGAGATCCCGATCACCATCATCGACCCGCAGGGCCCGGTCGACATCCACGCCCTCATCGCCGGGGTGGTCGACACGCAGATGGTGGCCGTCGGCACCAACGAGTCGAACGGCACGGCCATCACCGACGGCACCAGCACGGGCGGCTCGCCCACCGGGGTGAACGACGGCTCGGTCACGGACCGCTCGAGCAGCTCGGTGATGATCGTGCAGGCGCCCCACGTGTCGCTGCAGCAGCAAGTGCCGATCACCATCACCAACCCGGTCGCGCCGGTGCACATCGACGCCACGATCGCGTCGCTGATCACGACCACATTGCAGGCCGCCGCGGGCAACTCGTCGTCGGGCACGTTGGTCGCCGGCGGCGCGACGTTCACGACCCACTCGACCGACGGCACGATCCAAGTGCTGCAGGACCCCACGGTCGACGTGCACAGCGCCATCCCGGTGACCGTCGACAACCCGTCCGCACCGGTGCAGATCTCGACGCTGGTGGCCGACGTCGTGCGCACCGTGGTCCACCAGACGCTCGCAGCCGGCGAAGGCAGCTCTGTCCCGGTTGCCACCCCACCGACCGTCGGCGACCCTTCATCGGGCGGGATCGGGGTCGGCGCCCTCCGGCCCGGTTCGGTCGGTCCAACCGGACGGTCCGACTCGGCGCCAGGCGAGCCCGGTCACCAGTTGCATGCGGTCTCGACGCGACTCACGGCGACCAGCATGGACCTGACGCCCGCTGCCGCCGCCAACACCGTCAGCGCCGCGCACGCCCTTGCCGGCAGACCGCTCGCCACCCAGGCGGCGTCGCCGGCGAGCGGGGAGCGCCCGGCTACGCCGACCGCGAGCCTCTCGGCGAACGGGGCCTGGTGGCAGCGCGCCGTGCGCACGCCGTACCTCCCGGTTGCCGTGTTGGCCGCCGGGCTCGCGGTCGCGGGCCTCACCCGGCGACACCACCTGCTCCGCCTCTTACGTCGGCCCGGCCGCTGAACCGCGGCGCGTCAGCGGTTCCGCGCGCGAAATGTGACCGCAGCGGTCCGATTCCACGCGCAGTACGGCTGCAGATCAAGACGATGGAAGGCGCGACCGCACATCGAGACTGCCGCTCGATCGCTCAGCGGGCGAACAGGGCGGCGAGCGCGGCGGGAACCGACGACGGGCCGGTGACGGGCTGGCAACGACCACCGACCGACTCGGCCAGGGCCCGGGCCTCCTCCGCGTCGTCGTGAGGGGCGAGGACGGCGAGCTCGCCGACGGCGGTGAGCGACCGGGCGGCCTCGATCGGATCGTCGCCGGCGGTCGGCCGCCCGTCGGAGAGCAGGATGGCCAGGCGGCGATGTGCTCGGGAGCGGGCGAGCTGGACCGTCGCCTCGTGCAGCGCGCCGGCGAGGTCGGTGGTGCCGTGGCCACGCAACGACAGCAGGTCGCCGATCACCTCGTCGGTCGAACGCAGGCCGCCTTGGCGTTGCAGCACGAGCGTGCGGTCGCTGAATGCGAGGACGCTGTGGTCGTCAGGTGCCCGCAGCGCCAAGCAGGCCGCGGCGACCGCGGCGGTCGCCAGGCGCTCACCGCCCATCGACCCCGACCGGTCGACCACAAGGCACAACGCCAACGACCGCTCCGCCCACCACCGGCCGCGCAGGTCGTCGACCGACGGCGGCCGCCCGCCGGCCCGCGCCTCGATGAGCGGGCCCAGGCTGGCGTCGAGATCGAGGTCGCCACCGGTGTCGGGCAGGCGGGTGGTGCGCAGCCGGCCGGCTGAACCGCGGCCCTCGCGGCTGACGGGCGCTGCGAGGTCGATCACCACGCGTCCGGCGAGTTGGCGGGCCAGGGCGCGAAGCCGGGGGTCCGTCGCGCCGCTCAGGTCGGCCAACAGGGCGAGCGCGGCGTCGAGGTCGTCGGTGGCCAGCTCGTCGAACGCGGCCTGGTCGAGCGCGCCGGTCTGTGGGGACACCTGCTCGAAGCGCTCGTGCCGGCGGGACAGATCACGGCGGCTCTCGGTGCGCCGCTGCGCGTCGTCGACCGCGTCCTGGCGCTCCTGGTCACGGTCGGCGTCGTCGGAAGGGGGTTTCAGCCCCGGTGCGGGGCCGCGGCTTTTCCCGCGTCGGCCGCCTCGCCGTCACCCGCCTCGTCCCGGCCCTGCCGGGCAGGGTCGAACACTTCGGCCCACAGCTCTCGGATGATGTCCTCGGCGGGGCGCGCCACGCCTTCACGCACCCGGATGCGGCCCGACAACGCCACCAGCGCGGCGTCGAGGCCGAGCGCGGGGTCGGCCGGCGTGCCACCGCGCAACGCCGCGAGCGAGGTGGCGACCATGGCCGTGTCGATCGCGCCACGGACCGACGACCCGACCCGCACTTCGGGATGCGTGCGAGTGCGCCGGACGACTTCGACCACCTTGGCCAGCCAGTTCGCGTCGGCCCGCAGCGGGCTCGGCGACGGGGCCTCGTCGGGCTCTTCACCGCTGAGCGCGAACGCCACCACCCGCGCTTCGTCGGCCGCGGGTTGGTAGTCGACCACGAGGCGGCACGTGCGGTCGTAGACCGCGGACGAGATGCGGGCGGTGCCGACCGCGTCGAACGGGTTCATGGCTGCCACCAGGCGGAACCCCGGCGCGGCGTGCACCACCCCGAGGCGTGGGACGTGGAGCTCGCGCTCGCTCATCACCGTGATCAGCGCGTTGAGCGTCTCCTCGGGCACACGGTTCAGCTCCTCGACGTACAGCAGGGAGCCGTTGCGCAACGCCGCCACGAGCGGACCATCGACGAACACGTCGGGCGAGTAGCCCTCGGTGAGCACCAGCGCGGGGTCGAAGTGGCCGACCAGGCGCGCCGGGGTCAGCTCGGCGTTGCCCTCCACGAACTCGAACCCCACACCCGTCTCGATCGCGATCGCGCGCAACAGCGTGGACTTGCCCGTGCCGGGCGGGCCCTCGAGCAAGATGTGGCGGCCGGCGTCGAGCGCCGCGAGCACCAGCTCGACCTCGCGGTCGCGGCCGACGACGCGGCTCGCGAGCCGGGCCCGGAGCCCGGGCGAACGGAGGTCGGTCAACGGTGCTGCGTCACTCGTAGATCAAGACGCCACGGATGTTCTTGCCGTCACGCATGTCGGCGTAGCCCTGGTTGACGTCTTCGAGCTTGTACGTGCGGGTGACGAGCCCGTCGAGGTCGAGCTGACCCTGGCGGTACAGCTCGAGCAGCTTCGGGATGTCGTAGCGCGGGTTGGCCGAACCGAACAGCGATCCGACCAGGCCCTTCTCCATGAGCGTGAGGTCGAGCATGCTGAGGCTCGCCGACATCTCGGTCCACGGCGTGATGTTGGTGATGATCGCCCGCCCGCGCTTGGCGACGAGGCCCATGATCGCGGCCATCTGCGAGCCGTCGCCGACGCCCATCGTGACGATGACCTTGTCGCACATGCGACCCCACGTCTCGCCTTGGACCAGGTCGAACGACTCTGCCGCGGTCGTTCCGGTGTGGGTGGCGCCGAACTTCTGGGCCTGCTCCCGCTTGAACTCGACGGGGTCGATGGCGAAGATCCGCTCCGCGCCGGCGAGCTTGGCGCCCTGGATGGCGTTCATGCCGATGCCGCCCGCGCCGATCACCGCCACGTTGTCGCCCGGCGAGACGCCCGCGGCGTAGACCGCGGAACCCCACCCGGTGGTGACGCCGCAGCCGACCAGGCAAGCCTTGTCGAGCGGGATGTCGTCGTCGATCTTGATACACGACGCCTCGTTGACGACCGTGTACTTCGCGAACGTGCCGAGGCAGCACATCAAGTTGAGGTCGCGGTCGTTGGCGTGGTGGCGGCTCGTGAGGTCGGCGATCTGCTTGCCGGTGGCGAGGAACTGGCCGAGGTCGCACAAGTTCTGGTGACCGGTCGAGCACGACGGGCAGCGACCGCACGCGGGGATGAACCCGAACACCACGTGGTCGCCGACTTGGAGGCTGGTGACGCCTGGGCCGACCTCCTCGACCACACCGGCGCCTTCGTGGCCACCGATGATCGGCAGCTCGAAGGGCAGGTCGCCCGTGACGAGGTGCTCGTCGGAGTGGCACATGCCAGAGGCGGCGAGCTTCACGCGCACCTCACCCGCCTTGGGATCGTCGAGCTCGACCGTCTCGATGCTCCAGTCAGCACCGGTCTCCCACAACACTGCGGCTTCGGTCTGCACCTGCGTGCCCCCTTCGGTTCGTCGCCTGTCGCCGCATCCTAGTGGTGCGTCTGGCAGTTGGCGGGCGGCCCAGGCGGCCCTCGCCATCGCTGGACGGCGTCCCCGTCCTGACCGCTGCTTCGGCTACGCCTTCGTCGTGCGTCCCTGCCAGCGGCGCCGAACGACGAGCCTGACCACCAGCTCACCCTCCTCACCTACCCGACAGACCACCTGGGCAGATCTGACCGGCCGTTCAGGCCCCGAGCCTGTGGCACGTCGCACGTCGCTGCTCGTACCGGCGCGAGGCCGGCGGCCGGTAGTGTCCGACGTCGACGGGGCGATCGTGTTCGACGCTCCGCACGATGACGGCACTCCTCAGGGGGAACAACGTGAGCCCAGACACGACGACGGCCGACCAGGTCACGACCGACGACACCGACGAGGCCGTCGAAGAGGTCCTGGTCGAGGAGATCTCGATCGACGGCATGTGCGGGGTCTACTGAGCCCGGCACTCGAGGCTGGCTCCCCGCTGCGGCGTCGCCACCCATGACCGTCACGCTCGACCGCGCGTTCGCGCTCGACCCGCAAGTCGCCCTCCGGCCCGAACCGTTCGGTGCGCTCGCGTACCACTACGGCAACCGCCGGCTGGTGTTCCTCCGTTCGCCCGACATGGTCCGGGTGGTGGAGGGGCTCGCCGAGGCGCCGACGGTGGCCGACGCCCTCCGCACCGCTGCGGTGGCCGAGTCGCGCTGGCCGTCGTTCCTGTCCGCCCTCGACCATCTGGCGTCCTCTGAGGTGATCCGTGCCCGTTGACCTTGCCCCCGAGCCGACCACCGGCCGCCCTGCCGCCGGCCCGGCGCGCTTGGCGCATGACCTCAAGGGTGGGCTCGACGCGCCCATCTGCCTCACGTGGGAGCTCACGTACGCGTGCAACTTGGCGTGCGTGCACTGCCTGTCCTCGTCGGGTCGCCGCGATCCCCGCGAGCTCACCACGACCGAAGCGAAGGCGGTGATCGACGAGCTGCGACGCATCCAGGTCTTCTACGTCAACGTCGGCGGGGGCGAACCCACGATCCGGCGCGACTTCTTCGAGTTGGTCGACTACGCCATTGCCAACGACGTCGGCGTGAAGTTCTCCACGAACGGCAGCCGGATCACGCCCGAGGTGGCGCGCCGACTCGCCGGCACCGACTACCTCGACGTGCAGATCTCGATCGACGGCGCGACCGCCGGGGTCAACGACGCCGTGCGCGGCGAGGGTTCGTTCGCCATGGCCCGCACCGCCATGGACAACTTGGCCGCGGCCGACTTCGGACCGTTCAAGATCTCGATCGTGGTCACCCGCCACAACGTCGATCAGCTCGACGACTTCGAGGCGTTGGCGGCGTCGTACGGCGCGCAGCTGCGCGTCACCCGCTTGCGGCCGTCCGGTCGCGGCGCAGACACCTGGCACGAGCTGCACCCCACCAACGACCAGCAGCGCACGATCTACCGCTGGCTGCTCGACCGTCCCCACGTGCTCACCGGCGACTCGTTCTTCCACTTGTCGGCCCTCGGCGAGCCGCTGCCGGGCCTCAACTTGTGCGGCGCAGGACGGGTGGTGTGCCTGATCGACCCGGTCGGCGACGTCTACGCCTGCCCGTTCGTGTTGCACGACGAGTTCCGCGCCGGCTCGGTGCGCGACCCGGGCGGGTTCACCAAGGTGTGGCGGGAGTCGGAGCTGTTCCTCAGCTTGCGCGAGCCGGAGTCCGAGGGCGCCTGCTCGTCCTGCGGCCAGTACGACGCCTGCCAGGGCGGCTGCATGGCAGCCAAGTTCTTCAACGGCATGCCGCTCGACGGACCCGACCCCGAGTGCGTGAACGGCCACGGCGAAGCCGCGCTCGCCGCCTTGGTGGCCGACGGGGTGCCCGTCCCGTCGCCCGGCCCAGGTCACTCCAAGCCGGCCGGCGCCGGCCCGCAACCCGTCGCCTTCACCCGTCGCGCACCTGCCTGAAGCCGCCGCGCCACCTCGCATGACCGAACGGGGGTGGTGATCTGGCCACTGGGGCCACCACCACGCTCCCCGGCTCGGGATCTTGGGCTTGGGGATGGGTGCGGGGCGGTGGTGAGGATCAGCTGGTGCCGAGGGCGACGTGGAAGCCGTCGGGGATGACGATGTCGGCGGGGGTCAAGTCCGCGATCGACGGCTTCGACAAGCCGAGCAGCACGGCGTCGATGCCGCTGCGCAACAGGTCGAGGACGTTCTCGACGCCTGCTTGGCCGTTGGCAGCCAGCCCCCAGAGGTACGCCCGACCCAGCATCACCGCTCGGGCGCCGAGGGCCACTGCCTTGACCGCGTCGGCGCCGCGCCGCACGCCGCCGTCGAGGACGATCTCGATGTCGTCGCCCACGGCTGCCTTGATCGCCGCCAGTGCACGGATCGGTGCGGGCGTGGTGTCGAGGTTGTTGCCGCCGTGGTTCGACACCGAGATGCAGGTGGCGCCGAGGTCGCGGGCGCGCCGGGCGTCGTCGACGCGGATGACGCCCTTGATCATCAGCGGGCCCTCCCACTCGGCACGCAGCCAGGCGAGGTCGTCCCACGTGGCGGGCGGCGTGCCCATCCACTCGCCGTACGCCTCGAAGAAGGTGGGGGCCGGCTGCCCGTCGAGCTGCATGTTGGGCACGGTCAGATCGGGCAGCTTCTTCGTCTTTGCCCAGTCGAGCAACCAGCGAGGGCGCAGCGCCACCGGCACCGCGTAGCGCTTGGCAGCCTCGACGTCGATGTGCTCGGGGATGAACGGGCTCCCCCAGTCGCGGCCGTTGGCGAACGACCAGTCGAGCGTGACGATCAGGCCGGCCGCACCTGCGGCGCGGGCGCGGGCGATCCGTTGCGCCATCTGGTCTTTGGTGCCGCACCAGTAGATCTGGAAGAACGTCTGCGGGTTGGCCTCGACCACTTCCTCGATCGGCTTGCTCGCGAACGAGCTGAGCCCCATGGCGGTGCCGCGCGCCGCAGCGGCGCGGGCCACGGCCACTTCGCCGTCGGGGTGGACCGCCTGCACACCGGTGGGCGAGATCATGACCGGCATCGAGATCGGCTGGCCCATCACGTTGGTGGCCTGGTCGCGGGTGGCCGGCTTGTTGGCGACTTCCGGCGCGAAGCCGAGGCGGGAGAACGCCTCGACGTTGCCGTCGCGCGACACGCCGGCTTCGGAGCCGGCCAGCAGCGCGCCGTACACCGGCGCGGGCAGCCGCTTCTTCGCCCGTCGCTGCGCTTCGGCCACCGTCTCGAACCATGCGTCTGCCATGGCCGGACTATATTGACACTCAGTGTCAAAGTCCAACGCACCCAGCGGGCGACCGCCGGCCACCAGCCGCGCCGAGCTGGAGGCCGTCGCGCTCGACCTGTTCGCGGACCAGGGGTTTGAGCGCACGACCGTCGACGACATCGCCGACGCGGCCGGCGTGTCCCGCCGCACGTTCTTCCGCTACTACCCCTCCAAGAACGACGTGGTGTGGGGCGCGTTCGACGAGCTGCTCGCGTCGATGGACCACTGGCTGGGCGCCGCACCGCCCTCGACCCCGGTGCTCGCCGCAGTGGCGGGAGCCGTCGTGCGGTTCAACTCGCTGCCCGCCGGCGCCGTACCGGAGCACCGCCAGCGCATGGCCCTGATCTTGCGGGTCCCGGCGCTGCAAGCCCACGGCACCCTCCGCTACGCCGACTGGCGCGCCGTGATCGCCCGCTTCGTGGCCGGGCGCCTCGGCACCGACCCGTTCGCGCCGATCCCCCAGCTCGTCGGGCACGTGTCGCTCGCGGTGTCGGTGGCCGCGTACGAGCAATGGCTCGCCGACCCGGACGCCGACCTCGCCGGGCTGCTGCAAGCCGGCTTCGCCACCCTCGGCAGCGGCCTCGACTTCGACCAGCTCGACGGGGGCGACACAGCGGCCGACGGGGTCGGCAGGGGCGACACGGCTGGCGGGCGCGCTGCGGGCGCCGCCAGCCCCCCGAGCCACCTGGCGGAAGCCCGCAGCCCAGACCTGGACGCGTCGCACCCGGTGCTGCTCGTGCCGCTCGGCAGCGTCGAGCAACACGGGCCGCACTTACCGCTCGACACCGACACCCGGGTGGCCGTGGCAGTTGCCGAGCGGGCTGCCGACGACCTCCGTCGCCGCGGCCATGCCATCGCCGTCGCGCCGGCGATCGCGTACGGGTCGTCAGGCGAGCACGCGGCGTTCGCCGGCACCTTGTCGGTTGGTCAGATCGCCCTCGAGGCCCAGCTGGTCGAGTTGGGGCGGTCGGCCGACCACTTCGCCGGCATGGTGATCGTGAACGGTCACGGCGGCAACGTCGAAGCGCTCCGCCGGGCGGTCGACCGCCTCCGCCACGAGGGCCGCAACGTCGCCGGCTGGTCGCCTCGCCCCGCCGGAGGCGACGCCCACGCAGGGCGAACCGAGACCTCGCTCCTGTTGCACCTCGCGCCCCGCTCGGTCCGCCCCGACCTGGCCGAGGCGGGCAACACGGCACCGCTCGGCGAGCTGCTCGCGGACCTGCGCAAGGGCGGGCTCGCGGCCGTGACCCCGAACGGCGTGCTCGGGGACCCCACCGGTGCGACGCCTGGCGAGGGCGAAGCGCTCCTCGACGCCCTGGTGGCCGACCTGTCCGCCGTGGTCCATGCGGTGGTCGATGCGGTGGTCGATGAGGCCTCGACCTGCCCACCAGGCGGCTCGGGCACTACCCTTCCGTCGTGACCTCTCCGAGCACGGCGCTGGCCGCCGAGCTGACCCCGAAGGTCGAGGAACTCCTCGACCGCCACCTCGACATGGCCAAGGAGTGGTTCCCCCACGAGCTGGTCCCGTGGGACCGCGCGGCCGGGCGCGGCATCGACGATGCGGATCGCGACTGGAAGCCCGACATGTTCCCGATGTCGGACGGGGTCCGCAGCGCCTTGTTCGTCAACCTCCTCACGGAGGACAACCTGCCGTACTACTTCCACACCATCGACCGGATGTTCGGCCGCGACGGGGCGTGGGGCGAGTGGGCGCGGCGGTGGACGGCCGAGGAAGGTCGGCACTCGATGGTGATCCGCGACTACCTCACGGTCACCGATGCGCTCGACCCGGTCGAGCTGGAGCGATCCCGGATGGTGCAGGTGTCGCGGGGTGTCGTGCCCGAGCCCGCCGACCCGGTCGACGGACTGGTCTACGTGGCCTTGCAGGAGCTGGCCACCCGCATCGCCCACCGCAACACCGGCAAAGCGCTCGACGACCCGGCCGGCATGGCCGTGATGTCACGGGTCGCCGCCGACGAGAACCTGCACTTCCTCTTCTACCGCGACCTCGTGGCCACCGCGCTCGAGATCGACCCGTCGACCGTGCTGGCGTCGATCGAGCGCCAAGTCCGCGACTTCGAGATGCCCGGAACCGGCATCCCGGCGTTCACCGAGCACGCCAACGCCATCGCCCGAGCGGGGATCTACGACTTCCTCTTGCACCACGACCAGGTGCTCGTGCCGGTCGTGTTGCGCCACTGGGCCATCGAGAAGGTCACCGGCCTCACCGACGCGGCCGAGCAAGCCCGCGACCGCGTGCTCAAGCGCATCGAGCGCATCGGGAAGGCCGGCCAGCGCCTGGCCCGCCGGGCGGCAGAGCGCGCTGCGGAAGCCGCCGGCGGCGCCACCCCGCGGCTCGTCTGAGCCGGCGACGGGCTTCCCGGCCCATCCGTTCACGTCCTAAAACGTGCCCATGGCTTCCGACGACGGCAGGTCCGACCCGCCCGTTGCACTGGTGACCGGCGCCGCGCGCGGGATCGGCGCTGCCACCGTCCGAGCGCTGCTCGCCGGCGGGTGGGCGGTCGTGGCCACCGACGCGTGCGCAGACGACCCGGTCCTCAGCTATCCCCTGGCCAACCAGGCCGACCTCGAAGCTGTCGTGGCCGACGGCGGCGACCGGTGCATCGGCGTGGTGGCCGACGTGCGCGACCAGGCCGGCCTCGACGCAGCGGTGAAGACCGCGGTCGACACGTTCGGCGGCCTCGATGCCGCGGTGCCGGTCGCCGGCGTGTTGCGAGGCGGCCACCCTGCCTGGGAGACGACCGAGGCCGCGTGGCACGTGCAGCTGGACGTCAACCTGACTGGCGCCTGGCGACTGGCGCGCGCCGCGGTCCCGGCCATGCTCGCCCGGCCCGAGCCGCGCCGCGGCCGGTTCATCGCCGTGTCGTCCGCCGCGGGCGTGAAAGGGCTGCCGATGCTGGCCGCCTACTCGGCGTCCAAGCACGGGCTCGTCGGACTGGTGACCTCGATGGCGGCCGAGCTGGGCCCATACGGCATCTGCGCGAACGTCGTCTGCCCCGGCTCCACGGTGGGCCCGATCCTCGATGCGAGCGCGGCGGTCTACGGCCTCGACTCGCCGGAGGAGTTCGCGACCCACCACCTGTTGCCCCGGCTCTTGCGCCCCGAGGAGATCGCGGGCGTGATCGCCTTCTTGTGCGGACCTGGCGGGAGCGGCATGACCGGCGCCGTCGTCCCAGTCGACGCGGGCATGGACGCCCGGTGAATACGGCAACCCGACGCCGCCCGCGACGAGGCGGACGGCAAGACGGACGTCGACGCGGGCATGGACGCCCGGTGACCACGGCAACCCCCGTGGTGCCGGTGTCGGCGAGGGGGGAGCCGTCTGTCCGGCACATCGGGGCAACGGTCGCGAGAGCTGGGTGGCGGACCCGTCGGGTCGCTCGCCCGAGCGTTGCCCCGGCACCGCCGAGCCGACCTCCGTGGCGCTGAGCCGCTGGGTGCTCGACCGGGCGACACGCCTCCTGCCCGTCCGAGGCGGGGGCACCGCGCTGCTCGGCGGCTCGCCGTTGTCGCTGCTGCGTCTCACCCCGGCGGGGGCTGCGCTGGTGCGGCGGGCCGAGCGTGGCGAACCCATCGCGGTCGAGTCCCTGAGCGAACCGGCGCAGGGGCTGCTCGACCGGTTGGTCGACTCCGGCGCGATCGTGCCCGTGTGCTCGCCGGAGGACGGCCCTTCGCCCGGCGAGGTGGCGGTGGTGATCCCGGTGTTCGATCGCCCGGATGGGCTCGCGACCACGCTCCGCTCGCTGGCCCGGGTCAGTCCTGACGTGGCCGAGGTGGTGGTGGTGGACGACGCCTCCACGGACCCCGACCCGGTGCGCGAGGTGGTGGCCGGCACCGCAGCCATGACCGGCGCCCCACCCGTGTCGCCGCGCGTCACCACGCCAGCCTCCGACGTGGACGGCCGGGTGTCACCCACCCGCGCCCGGGCTCCCGGCTGGCCGTGGCACATCCAGTTGGTGCGGCGACCCGTGAACGGCGGCGCCGGCGCGGCACGCAACACCGGGCTGGCCGCCGCCCAATCGCCTTTCATGGCGTTCGTGGATGCCGGGTGCGAGGTGCGTCCGGGTTGGTTGGAGGCGCTGCTCCCCCACTTCGCCGACGAGCGGGTGGCCTTGGTCGCCCCGCGCGTGCGTGGTCGCGAGGCTGGACCCCACACCCGCACCGGCGCGGCCAGCTGGGCCGGCGAGTCGCGCACCGCGGTGGCTCGCTACGAAGCCGTGCGCTCGGCCCTCGATCTCGGGGCCGACCCCGCACCCGTCCGGCCCCGGTCACGGGTGCCGTACGTGCCGTCGACCACCTTCGTCGGCCGCGCCACCCACCTCCACGAGGCCGGTGGGTTCGACGAGGAACTGAAGGTGGGCGAAGACGTCGACTTGGTGTGGCGCCTTCACGAGGCCGGGCATCGGGTGCGCTACGAGCCGGCGGCGGAGGTCGGCCATGACCACCCGACCCGCCTCGGCCCGTGGCTGCGGCGGCGGGTCGACTACGGCACGTCGGCGGCACCCCTTGCCGCGCGCCACACCGGCATGCTCGCCCCGCTGGGTGTGTCGCCCTGGAGCGCCGCCGTGTGGGCACTGACCGCGGCGGGACATCCGGTCGCGGGGGCCACCATCGCCGGTGGAACGGCCGTCGCCCTCGGCAGGCGCCTGCGCGACCGCGGTCTCGTCCACCCGATCGCCGAGGCTGCCCGCCTGACCGCGCGAGGGCATGTGGGTGCGGGACGGTTGATCGCCCGATCACTCACCCGCGCGTGGCTGCCGATCACCGCGGCCACCATGGTCCTGTCCGGCCGCGGCCGGCGAGTGGCGCTGGCAGCGGCCGTGGTGCCGGCACTCGTGGACTGGTGGACACTCCGCCCCGCCCTCGACCCCGCCCGGTTCGTCGCCCTCGCCACCGCCGACGACATCGCGTACGGCGCCGGCGTGTGGCTCGGCGCCGCCCGGACCGGCACCTGGGAGCCCGTCACCCCCGCGCTCACCCCCTGGCGCCCCTGACCCACCCTGCTGTGCGCGCTCAACCACCCACCAGGTGGCCAAGTGCTCACAGCAGGGGTTTTTGCCAGGGATCGGGGGAGGTGGCGGGGTCGAAGTCCGCGGCGTCGGCGCGGACTTGACGCAGGAGGTGACTCAGGTCTCGGGCCGCGGCGTCGTCGAGTGCGCCGAGGCCGAACTGGGTGTCGTTGAGCACGAGCGTGGCGTCCTCCACCAACTTGCGCCCGTCGTCGGTGAGGACGGCCAGCGTTCGACGCCGGTCCGCCTCGTCGGTCTCGCGCACCACCAGGCTGCGTTCTGCGAGACGGTCGATGGTGTTGGTCACGCTCGCCGGGTGCACCATCAGCCGCTCCCCCATCTTGCCCATGGGCAACGAGCCATGGCGCGTGAACGCCAGCAACCGCAACGCCTCGTAGCTGGCGAAGGTGAGATCGAACGGCTGCAACGCCCGCTCCACGGCCGCCAACACGAGCTGCTGGGCCCGCATGATCGACGTGATCGCCGCCATGTGCTCGGCTGCGTCGGGCCAGGCACCTCGCCATTGTCGCCACGCCTCCGCGATGGGGTCGAACGACAACGGTTCCGGCGCCACGGGGCCGACGGTAGCCCGCGCACCGAGCCGCATCGGGGCTGCCAGGGCCGCCGGATCGCCGCCGGCCCCCGAGCTCGGGACTCGAGCACCCCGTCACCCCCGCCGGCGCCCTGCCGCAACTGGAACGTGTTCCACTACAGTCAGCTCTACCGCAGCAACGCTCAGGGGGACGCATGCACGCGTACGACAAGCTCTACATCGGAGGCGAGTGGGCCGCGCCCGCCGGCAGCGACACGATCGAGGTCATCTCGCCTGCCACCGAGGAAGTGGTGGGCCGGGTGCCTGACGGCACCACCGCCGACATCGACGCGGCGGTGGCTGCGGCCCGCAAGGCGTTCGACGAAGGCCCGTGGCCCCGCCTGTCCCCCACCGAACGGGCCGACGCGGTGGAGAAGTTCGCCAACCTCTACGCCACCCGCCTCGACGACATGGCCAACATCATCAGCACCGAGATGGGGTCGCCGTTGCTGTTCGCACAGCTCGCCCAGGCGCCGATGCCGTACATGATGTTGAACTACTTCGTGGGCCTGGCACGCGAGTTCCCGTTCGAGGAAGAGCGCCAGGGCATGCTGGGCAACGTGCTGGTGCGCCACGAGCCGGTCGGCGTGGTCGGCGCGATCGTGCCGTGGAACGTCCCGCAGTTCACCACCATGTCGAAGCTCGCCCCGGCGTTGGTTGCCGGTTGCGCGGTGGTCCTGAAACCCGCTCCGGAGACCCCGCTCGATGCGTTCCTCATGGCCGAGATCGCCCATGAAGCCGGCATCCCAGCCGGCGCGATCAACATCGTGCCGGCGGGCCGCGAAGTCGGTGAGCACCTCGTGACCCACCCGGGTGTCGACAAGATCGCGTTCACCGGCTCCACTGCTGCGGGCCGCAAGATCGCGGCGCTGTGCGGTGAGAACCTGAAGCGCTGCAGCCTCGAGCTCGGCGGCAAGTCCGCGGCGATCGTGCTCGACGACGCCGACCTAGGCCAGCTCACCGAGGGCCTCAAGATGGCGTCGTTCATGAACAACGGGCAGGCCTGCGTTGCCCAGACCCGGATCCTGGCGTCGCGGAGTCGCTACGACGAGGTGGTCGAAGCGCTCGCCGACCTCGCCAACGGCTTCAAGGTCGGTGACCCACTCGACGCCACGACCGAGATCGGCCCCTTGGTGTCCGCCCGCCAGCGCGAGCGCGTCGAGGGCTACATCAAGATCGGCCAGGACGAGGGCGCCAAGGCCGTCACCGGCGGCGGCCGCCCGGCAGGGCTCGAAAAGGGCTGGTACGTCGAGCCGACGATCTTCGCCGGCGTCGACAACGACATGCGCATCGCCCGGGAAGAGATCTTCGGCCCGGTCCTGGTGGCGATCCCCTACGACGACGAAGCCGACGCGCTCCGCATCGCCAACGACTCCGACTACGGCCTGGCCGGCACCGTGTGGACCGCCGACGTCGACCATGGCATCGACATCGCCCGGCAGGTGCGCACCGGCACGTACGGCGTCAACGGCTACCTGATGGACATCAGCTCGCCGTTCGGCGGCTACAAGGCGTCGGGCATCGGCCGGGAGTTCGGCCCCGAGGGGCTGAGCGGTTACCTCGAGCACAAGTCGATCGCGCTCCCCGGCTGACCGACCTCCGAGCGTCGACCCGATCCGTCGGCCCCCTCGAGGTCACGGCACCGCGCCCGAGCGGCGCCATAAGCTCGCCCGATCGTGCAACGTGCATCGGGGCACGCGGCTGGTGACCGCGACGACGCGAAGCTGGGAAGGCTGATCGGGGCCACGCTGCGGGCCGCGCTCGGCGCGGTCGCGATCGCCGTCGCGCTGGCCAGCGCGAGCACCCCCGTCGGTGCGCAGCCGGCCGCCGTGAGCATCCCCGTCGGTGCGCAGCCGGCCGCAACCGGGGAACCCGCCGCCACCTGCCCGCCGCTGCCGACACCTGACACCGGTCGGGTGATCTTCGGCCAGTTGTGCCAAGTGATCGACGGGCGGGCGCAGTTCGCCAAAGGCGTCCGGATCACGGTGAGCCACGACGGCACCCCGATCGGATCGGTGCGCACCGACCGTCAGGGCAAGTGGCAAGTCGACGTCCCGGACGCCACCACGTACCGCGTCGTCCTCGACGTGTCGACCCTCCCTGAACCCTTCGGCCTCACCGACAAGTCCAAGACCGTCCTGCCGGCCGTCGACACGTCGTTCGGGAGCACCCGCGCACTGTTCCCGCTCGGCCAGGCGGCGAGCGGCCCTGGAACGCTGTCCGAGTTGCTGAAGCTGCTCGGCACCGGCGTGAAGCTCGGCTTGGTCATCGGTGTCGCGGCGTGCGGGCTGTCGATGGTCTACGGCGCCACCGGGTTGATCAACTTCGCCCACGGAGAGCTGGTCACGCTCGGTGCCCTGTTGACGTACCTGCTCTCGACGACACCGGGGTTCGGGCACCTCTGGCTCGGCCTCGCCGCGCTGATCGCCGTGCTGCTGGTGGCCTTGTTCGGGACCGCCACCGACGTTGTGTTGTGGGCGCCGTTGCGCCGCCGGCGGGCCGCCTTGCTGTCGATGATGGTCGTGTCGATCGGCTTGTCGGTGCTGTTGCGGAACGTCTTTCAGATCTTCTACGGACCCACGGCCCGGCTGTACGGGCAGTACTCCGTCCAACGAGAGTTCGGGATCGGCCCCTTCTCCCTGGTGCCGAAGGACTGGACGATCATCGTGGTTGCCACCGGCGTGCTGCTCGCCGTCACCGCCCTGATCAAGTACTCCCGGCTGGGCACCGCAATTCGGGCGGTCGCCGACAACCGGGACTTGGCCGAGGCCTCCGGTATCGACGTCGACGTCGTGATCCGCTGGGTCTGGTTCATCGGCTCGGCGCTGGCCGGCCTGGGCGGGATGCTGTACGGGCTGACCCAGGACGTGAAGTTCGACATGGGTTGGCTGCTGCTGCTCGCCCTGTTCGCGGCGGTGGTGCTCGGCGGGCTCGGCTCCGCCTACGGAGCGATCCTCGGCGGCCTGTTCATCGGCATCGTCCAGGAAGTCGCCACGTACTGGCTGGACACGAGCTACCAGTTCGCGGTGCCGCTCGCAGTGCTGGTCGTCGTGCTGTTGTTCCGGCCACAAGGGCTGTTGAGCCAGCGGGAGCGGTTCGGATGATCCGGCGAGGGGCGCACTGATGGACGTGTGGGGCGTGTTCCTGATCGCGTTGACGTTCGCGGTGGGATCGAACGGGGCCACGTACGCGCTGTCGGCCGTCGGCCTGAACGTGCAGTTCGGCTACACGGGCCTGTTGAACTTCGGTCACGTCGCCTCGATGGGCCTCGGCGCCTACGGCGTGGCCATCGCGGTCCACCAATGGCACTGGTCGCTGTGGGCGGGCGTGGCGCTGGGCTTCGGACTGTCGATCGCTCTCAGCCTGCTCGTGGGCTTCACGACCCTCCGGCTGCGCGCCGACTACCTGGCGGTGGTGACGATCGCCATCGCCGAGATGCTGCGCATCGTGGCCAACGCCGCACCGAGCAAGAGCGTCACGAACTCCGCCGAGGGCATCAACTTGTTCAACGGGACGTACCGAAGCCTCGACCCGTTGTCGACCGGCAGCTACGGCTGGGGCCGCTTCTCGTTCACCAGCACGGAGCTGTGGACGATGATCGTCGGCTGGGGCCTCGTGGCATCGAGCTCGCTGCTCGTGTGGGCGTTGATGCGCAGCCCGTGGGGCCGGGTGCTGCGGGCCATCCGCGAGGACGAAGACGCGGCGCGCGCGCTCGGAAAGAACGTCTTTGCCTACAAACTCCAGAGCCTCGTGCTCGGCGGCGCCATCGCCGCGCTGTCGGGCATGCTCATCGCGCTGAACGACGACTACACGGACCCCACGAAATGGGTCGCCGGCTTCACGTTCTACGTGTTCACCGTGGTGATCCTGGGCGGGCCCGGCCGGATCCTCGGTCCGATCGTGGGCGCCATGCTGTTCTGGTTCCTGCTCGAGTTCAGCGAAGGCCTCCTCAACACGGTGACCAGCCACCACTTCGCCGGCCTCTGGGGCTGGCTCGACCCGGTGCTGCACCATCCGATCGATGCCGGCACGCTCGCGGCGGTCCGCTTCGCACTCGTCGGTCTCGGGCTCATGCTGTTGATGATCTTCCGACCCCAGGGGATCTTCGGCGACAAGGCGGAGATGATGCTCCATGACTGACGTCGCGCTCGCCGGCATCGCGCCCGAGCCGGGCGTCGCCAAGCCCGACCCGGTGCTGGTGATCGACGGCGTCCGCCGCCGCTACGGAGGAGTGCTCGCGGTCGACGTCGACCACCTCGAAGTGCAGCAGGGCCTGATCACCGCGTTGATCGGACCCAACGGCGCCGGCAAGACCACGCTGTTCAACGTGCTGACGGGGTTCGACCACTCCGATGAGGGTCATTGGTCGTTCGGGGGCCGCGGTGTCACCGGAGCTCGGCCGCACCGCCTCGCACAGCTCGGCATGGTGCGCACGTTCCAGCTCACCAAGTCGCTCAACCGGATGACGGTGCTGGAGAACCTCCTGCTGGCGGCCCCCGGGCAGCGCGGCGAACGCTTCTGGTCCTCTCTGGTGCCCGGATCGTGGCGCGGCCAGGAGCGCGCCAACGCGGCGCGGGCACGAGAGCTGCTCGAGCGGTTCAACCTCGGTCACATGGCGGACGAGCTGTCGGGAGGCCTGTCCGGCGGCCAGCGCAAGCTGTTGGAACTGGCTCGGGCGTTGATGGTCGGCCCGCAACTGGTGATGCTCGATGAACCCATGGCCGGCGTGAACCCGGCGCTCACCCAGTCGCTGCTCGGTCACATCAAGGCGCTGCGCGACGACGGCCTCACGGTGATGTTCGTCGAGCACGACATGGACGTGATCATGTCGATCAGCGACTGGGTCGTCGTGATGGCCGAGGGTGCGATCATCGCGGAGGGCCGACCGGGCGATGTGGCGGGCAACGAGGACGTCATCGCCGCGTATCTCGGACGGCACCACGACGAGTCGATCGAGCAGCTCGAAGCCGAGTCGCAACCCGACGGCCGGACCGGCCGCGCCCCCGAGGCGCGGCCCGACGAGCCGTCCGCCGACGACGATCCTGATGCCGGCGGGCGAGTGTGATGCGCGACGCCGCCGAGCCGCGCCCGGCGCATCACGAGGCGCTGTTGGAGGCCACCGACATCGTCGCCGGCTACCTGCCCGGGGTCGACATCCTCCACGGCTGCTCCCTCACGCTGCACGAGCACGAAGTGGTCGGCGTGATCGGCCCCAACGGCGCGGGCAAGTCCACGCTCATCAAGGCGCTGTTCGGGCTGGTGCCGGTCCGCAGCGGAACCGTGTTGTTCCGCGGCCATGACATCGCCCGGGCCAAAGCTCACGACCTCGTCGCCCTGGGCGTCGGTTACGTGCCGCAGACGCAGAACGTGTTTCCCTCGCTCACCATCGAGGAGAACCTCCGGATGGGTGTGTACCTGCGCCCGAAGGCGTTCGCGGCACGGCTGGCGGAAGTGGCCGAGCTGTGGCCCATCCTCTCCGACCGCCGCCACGAGCGTGCCGGCCTGTTGAGCGGCGGGCAGCGTCAGATGGTCGCGATGGGTCGCGCCCTGATGATGGAGCCCGAGGTGTTGCTGCTCGACGAGCCCTCGGCCGGCCTCTCCCCGATCAACCAGGACGACGTGTTCCTGCGGGTGAAGGAGATCGCCGACGCGGGCGTGTCGATCGTCATGGTCGAGCAGAACGCACGGCGCTGCCTGCAGATCTGCGACCAGGCTGTCGTACTCGACCAGGGACGCAACGCCCGGGTCGGCACCGGCCAGGAGCTGCTCGACGACCCCAAGGTCGTCCAGCTCTACCTCGGCACGCTCGCCGCGGGCCGCCGCGACTGACCCGACCCACCGTCCGTCCCCCCGTCCGACCCACCGTTCTGGGCTGCTTTCTACGCGTCCCAGCGCGTAATTCTCAGCCCAGAACGGTCGGGAGGGGGCCGGCGGTCGGCGTCAGCGGTCCTCGTCAGCCGACGGCGACGTGCTGCAGTGTCTTGTACGTGCCGTCGGCTTGGAACTCGTACAGCTCGTAGTCGCCCTTGCTGGGCTCGCCGTACTTGTTCAAGTTGAGCTGGCCGGCCGCGCCGACGTAGTTGATGGTCTTTCCTTGCGCCAAGAGGTCCTTGCACTGCTTGAACGACGTGCACTTCTCGCCGTTCTTCGACGTCACTGCGGCGAAGTTCTTGGCGATGTCGTACGGGGCGTTCGACTTGGCCTTCTCGGCGGCCAGCGCGGCGATGGTGACGCAGTCATAGGACTGTGCCGAGTAGATCGGTGACGTCACCTCCGGCGCGAACGCCTTGAGCTGCGACGCGAAGTCCGGCGTGCCACCTTCGGGTGCGGCCGACGCCGCGGTCCCCTTGATGCCCGCCACCGACGCCGGGTTGTTGGGATCGACGTTCTTGTAGAGGTCGTTCGACTGCAAGCCGTCGGTCACGTACGTGGGCAGCACCTTGGGGCCCTTGCCCTTTTGCGCCAGCGACTTCAGCACCGCACCACCCGTGTCGGGGTACGCCACGATCACGATCGAGTCGGGGTTCGACCGCAGCGCCTTGTCGACGTCGGCGTCGAACGACGAGCCCTTCGGGTCGATCGGCACCGTGGTCACGATCTTCGCGCCCGCACTCGACAACCCTTGTTGCAGGAAGGGCACGAACCCTTGGCCGTAGTCGTTGTTCAGCGCGATCACCGCCACCTTCGAGTGGCCGTCGTTGGTGATGGCCTTGGCCAAGGCGGGGCCTTGGAGCTCGTCGGGCGGAGCTGTGCGGAAGTACAGGCCCTTGTCGGGGTACTGGGTGAGGTCGGCACCCGTGTTGGAGGGCGAGCACTCGACCGTGCCGCTCGAGACGATGTCGCCTATCACTTCTTTGGTGGTGGCCGACGACGCGGCGCCGAGGATCATGTCGACCTTGCTCTGGTTGATGAGCTGGCCGACGTTCGCCTTGGCGAGGTCGTTCTGCGAACCGCCGCCGTCATCCTTGGCGACCACGGTGATCTGCTTGCCGTTCACGCCACCAGCCGCGTTGATGTCGCGCACCGCCATCTCGCCGGCCTTGACCATCGGCGGGCCGAGCTGCGACAGGTCGCCAGTGAGGGGCAACAGGGTGCCGAGCGTGAAGCCGGCGCTGTTGCCCGTCTTGCGTCCACCGTTGTCTGCTGGGCTCACCGCGGCGACGGTGGTGGTCGCCGCAGTGCCACTTGACCCGGTGTCGCCGGTCTTGGTCGTGCTCTTGCTGGAGCTGCACGCGGCGGCGACGAGCGAGATCGCCACCACCGGAACCAGCCACTTCACCGACACA
Source organism: Acidimicrobiales bacterium (assembly GCA_035547835.1). Taxonomy (NCBI): domain Bacteria; kingdom Bacillati; phylum Actinomycetota; class Acidimicrobiia; order Acidimicrobiales; species Acidimicrobiales bacterium. The sequence goes on along the minus strand of DASZTW010000007.1, from coordinate 20,609 downwards.
CGTTTGCTACGCACCACACGCCTTTCGGTCGATTGCAGAGCTGCGGCGTCCACCCCTGGGACGCACGCGGGGATGGTAACCCCCACGTGCGCGGCGAGGCGGGCCAACTGCGCTCCGTAGCCGAGCCGGCACCGCCGACACCGGAGCGACCGTGGGCGACCTTCGACTGTGACCGTCGGCGTGGCAATGGCCGTGGCCGTGGCCGTGGCCGTCAAGCCACGGGTGGCTCAGCTGACCAGGGTGTCCCAGCTGGTGAGGTCGGACAAGCGTTTGTCGTTCGAGAAGACCTCGACGATGGGCTCCTCGAGCCGCAAGCGCGTGCGCAGCCGGCGGACTGCCAGCTCCTCGTTCCACAACAGCAACGTGGCCACCGCGCCCGACGCGCCGGCTCGGGCGGTGCGCCCGGAGCGGTGCAGGTAGTTCTTCGGGTCGTCGGTGGGGTCGTAGTGGATCACCACATCGACGTCGTCGATGTCGAGTCCACGTGCCGCCGCGTCGGTGGCCACCAGCGCGTGGACCTTGCCGCTCGAGAAGTCGGCGACCGCCCGGGTGCGATCGCGTTGACGCAGGTCGCCGTGCATCGCGGCGACGTCGAAACCGAGGTCCTCCAAGTCGCGCACCAACCGGTCGGCCGCGCGCTTGGTGTTGCAGAAGACGATCGTGCGGTGCGCGCTGGCGATGATCGCGCCGGCGACTTTCGCTTTGTCCATCTCGTGTACCAGCAAGAAACGATGCGTCATCGCCTCGATGCTGACCTGGGCATCGCCGACCTCGTGACGGACCGGATCGGTCTGATAGCGGGTGACCAGGGCTTGCACGGCGCCGTCGAGGGTGGCGGAGAACAGCAGGGTCTGGTGTCCACGCGGCGCGTGGCGCAGCACCCACTCGACTTGGGGAAGGAAACCCATGTCGGCCATGCGGTCGGCTTCGTCGACCACCACGAACGAGAGGTCGGCCAACGACACCTCGTCGCGGTTGATCAGGTCGATGAGCCTGCCAGGCGTCGCCACCAGGACTTCGACCCCGCGCTCGATGGCCCGGATCTGGCGGTTGATGTCGACACCGCCGTACACCGGCTCGACGCGCCGTTCCACCGCGGCGCCGAGCGGCTGGAGGACCTCGCAGACCTGCATGGCCAGCTCCCGTGTGGGCACCAGGACCAGCGAGGTCGGGCGCCCTTTGTCGGCCGGCGTCGTGCGCTGCAGCAACGGGATGCCGAACGCGAGGGTCTTGCCGGAACCGGTCTTGGCCTTGCCACAGACGTCTGTACCGGCGAGCCCGTCAGGGATGGTCTGGGCCTGGATCGGAAAGGGCTCGGTGATCCCGGCCCGGTTCAGGGCATCGACGATGCGTGGGTCGACGCCCAACGAGGCGAACGTGGGCAAACAACGCTCCTGCTTCAGGGGAGCCGGACGCGTGTCGACGCGCCTCGTGGCATCCCGTGGATCTCCCCAGGCTACCGACCGTCGCCCTCGACCACCGCATCGGCGGCCAGCACCGAGCGGGTGTCGTCGACGTCGCGGTGCATCTGGGCGACCAGGTCGGCGATGTCGTCGTAGCGTTCCTGGCCTCGCAGCCGGCGGACGAACCGGACGTGTGCAGCTTCGCCGTACAAGTCGCCGTCGAAGTCGAGCAGGTGCGCCTCGAGCAAGCGGAGACCGTGGTCGGCGTACACCGTGGGGCGGCGACCGAGCGACAGAGCAGCCGGGTGCACGCTGCCATCGGGCCGCACGTACCACCCGGCGTAGACCCCGTCGTCGGGCAGCGCGGTCGAGTCCGGCAAGGCGATGTTGGCCGTCGGGAAGCCCCAGTCACGCCCGCGCTTGTCGCCGTGCTCCACCACGCCGCGAACTTCGTGGGGTCGCCCGAGCAGCTCGTTGGCGCGTGCGAGGTCACCTGCAGCGAGCGCCGCGCGGATCGCAGTGGACGACACGCTCGTACCGCCGCCGGCCGGCTGCCCGTCGAGCCCGACCAAGTCGAGGACCTCGACGTCATAGCCCCGGGTCGCGCCCAACTCCCGCAACAGCTCGACGTTGCCCTCGCGCTTGTGGCCGAAGTGGAAGTCGGCGCCCACCGCCACGAGCCGGGCGCGCAGGCAATCGACCAGGACCTCGTCGACGAACTGCACGGCCGGCTCTTTCGAGCGGGCCTCGTCGAAGGTGAGGACGAGCACGTAGTCGATCCCGGTGGCGTCGAGCAGCCCGAGCTTCTGGTCGAGCGTGCTGAGCAGCAGGGGGGCCGAGTCGGGCCGCACGACCGTGGCGGGATGGCGATCGAACGTGACGACCGCGGTGGCCAACCCACGCTCCGCGGCCCGCCGCCGCACCTCGGCGATCACGAGCTGATGACCGCGGTGCACGCCGTCGTACGCGCCGATGGTGACGGCACAGCCGTCGACGGGGCGCGGGCACGCACGGAGGTCACGGATCACGTCCAAGCGGGCACCAAGCTACCGCCGCCTCTGCTGGTCGCCCGACTCCGAACCGGCGCTCAGCTGCCGGTCCACCCCTGGGCGAGAAACGCCACGGCGGCACCCATCTGCGGGTTCCAGGTCGCGAACGTGTGGCCGCCTGGTGGATGGCGGACCACGTAGGTCATGCCGTACCGGTGGAGGATCGCCGCGAATCGGTCGGCCTCGCCACCGATCGTCCCCTGCTGGAGCGGGGTCTTGTCGTCAAGGCCCTCGACCAGGAACCACCGCAGCGACTTCGCGGCCGGTCGCACCAGCACGTCGGGTGCGTGGAGGGCGTCATGGCCCTTGAACACCCCCGCCGGATCGTCGACGTGGAAGTAGCCGCCGAACGTCAGGACCTGGCGATACAGGTCAGGGTGTCGCAGCGCGATCGACGCGGCGCCGAAGCCGCCCATCGAGATGCCACCGATCGCGCGCAGCTGTGGCGTGCGGGGATGGTCGCCTTCGACCTCGGAGATCAGCCGCTCGGTCACGAACGTCTCGATCATGAACCGGTGGTCGTCCGCGTCGGACCATTCCGTGTCGGTCCCGTCGGCCACCTCTCCGTCGGGCATCGCCACCACGAACGGCACGCCGGTCTGGCACATCCCCGCGTCGAGCGCCGCGACCGTACCGAACTGCACGAACGTCGACGGGTGGGTGGTCGAACCGTGAAGCAGGTACAGGATGGGGATGTCGCTGCGGTCCGGCCCGGGCGGGCGATGCACGAGGACGACCCGGACGCCGCCCACGGCGGTGGGGTCGGGTACGCGCACGACCTGATCGCGGCCGGGTCGCGTGCACTCCGGGGCCTTGCCGCGGCCGACGCGTGCGACTCTCGTGGGCAGCGTCGTGGTCGTTGGGCGCCGCGCAGGCCTCGAATGATCGGCTGTTGCCACCCGGCCCTGCGCGCCGGGACTCGACCGCGCGAGCTCGCCCCCCGCGCGGCCGCACCCCGCCACGGCGAGCGCCAGCGCCGACGCCACGAGCAGGCCCCGGACCGTCCGAGCTCGGCGGCGCGGCTGACAACCGGATCGGGCGGACACCGCGACCACGGTACCGTCCGACCCGCGCACCGACCCGGGCTTGATCGGCATACCTGTATCAGTTAGTAAGGTATCCCTAACAGTCCCGAGTCGGAGGTAGCCCTGTGCACCTGATCGCCGAGCGCCCGCCCCGCCCCCGGCCTGGCCACCGCGCCGATCGCCGCTCCAGCGACCTACCACGGCCCACGACCAACCGTCGATCGGCGGGCCGGTGATCACTCCCCGCGCGCTGCGCGCGCTGCGAAAGGCCGCCGCGCTGTCGATGATCGCGCCCGCCCTGCGGGTCCGCGTCGCCGACGGGCGACGGACGTTGATCGAAGTGCGACGCCCACCGTTCCCCGATGGCTGCGCCCGCTACGTCCCTCCCTGCGCCTTCAACCGAGCAGTGGGTCGGGCGCACCGGGCGATGGCCGCGGGCCAGGACCTCGCGTTCGCCGGCCTCGAGGAAGGTCACGACCCACGGGTGGAGATCGGCCTCCCCCCAGGTGACCGCGCCTTCCCGGGCGGCATCTACCGGGTCACCCGGGGATCGGAGTGGACGCACGTGCTGCCCACCACGTTGACCCAGGAGGCCATCGTCGCCACGCTCGAGGCGCGGCCGACCGACGTGACGTTCCCCGCCGCCACGACCCGGGCCATCGCGGTCCACCGTGACGACGAGACCGATGTGCTCGTGCTGCACTTGAGCTGCGAGGCGGGCGACGAAGTGAAGTCGGCGGAGCTCCACGACGCGCTGGTGCAGGTGATGGCCTGCTGCTCGGTGGTCGAGCTGCTCGACGACCTGGGTCTCGCCGATCCGGTCAGCTGAGCACGCGGCGCCTGAAGCCGCGGATGCCGAGCCACCACAAGCCGGCCGTCAGGCCCACGACCACCGGGTACACGACGTACAAGTGCATGTGCGGCACCGTGGTGAACGCGGCGCGCAACCCCTCGTTGATGTAGATCAGCGGGTTGACCAGCACCAGCACCTGCAGCCACGAGAACGAGCCGACCTTCACCCCCTCGAGGCTCACCCACGGGTAGTACGTGCCGCCGAGGAAGGTGATGGGCAGCACCACGAACCCGAACATCAAGCCGAGGTTGCGCGGCTCGAAGATCGTGCCCAACAGCAGGCCGAGCGCGGTCATCGACAGGCACGCCAGCGGGATCAGCGTGATGGCCACCGCCCAGTGCACGTCGAAGTGTGCGTGCACGCCTTTGGCGTGGACGACCGACGCGATCGGGAACACGATCACCGCGGCGATCACGCCTTGCACCGCGCCCGAGATGACTTTGGCGGCCGCCACCATCCACAGCGGGCACGGCGCCTGGACGCGGTCCTCGATCTCCCGCGTGTAGCCGAACTCCTGCGCGAGCTGCATGGCCACGGCCTGGATGCCCTGGAACATGACCGAGATGCCGACCACGCCGGGAACCAGCACGGTCGCGAAGGCGGCCGTACCACCGCTACCCCCGCCGATCCCCTGGCCGATCGTCGGGAACACGTACAAGAACGTGAACACCAACAAGAACGGCTGGACCAGGGTGCGGGTGACGAACTCGATGAGGTTCTTCTCGAGCACCACGAGGTCGCGACGGATCAGCGCCGTGAAGGCGGCGCGGCTGGCCGCTCCCACCGATCGGGTCGGCGCGGTTGCGATCGAGGGGGTGGTGTCCGGTGGCACGGCGCCGGCTGTGGCGGGCGCGGTCGAGAGCTCGGTCATCAGTCGCGCAGCTCCTTGCCGGTGAGGTCGATGAACACGTCCTCGAGCGTGGGTTCGGCGATGCTCAGGTCGACCAGGTCGACGCCGGCTTCCTCGGCGACGGCGACCAGGCGTGGGATCAGCCGCTCAGCGCCGCGGACGCGCAGCTCGTAGCCGCCGTCGACGGGACGGATGCCGGTGACGCCGTCGAGCTCGGCCTCGAAGCGGCGGTCCAGGCCACCCGCGTCGCCGTCGACCTTCACGGTCGCGATGGTGTCGGCGCCGACACCGGCCTTGAGTCGCGCCGGTGTGTCCAGGGCGAGGATGCGACCGTGGTCCATGACCGCGACGCGATCGCAGAGCTGATCGGCCTCTTCCATGTAGTGGGTGGTGAGCACGATGGTCTGGCCTTGGGCATGGAGGTCGCCGAGGATCTCCCACAGCGCGAGCCGCGACTGGGGGTCGAGGCCCGCCGTGGGTTCATCGAGGAAGAGCACGGCCGGCCGGTGCATGATCGAGCGCGCCACCATCAGCCGTTGCGCCATGCCGCCCGACAGCGCGTACACCGACGCTTTGGCCCAGTTCGCGAGGTGGAACTGCTCGAGCAGTTCGGTGGCCAGCCGCTTCGACTCCGACGTGCCGAGCCCGAACAGCAGACCGTGGAAGTAGAGGTTCTCCCAGACGTCGAGCTGGCGATCGAGCGTGTTCTGCTGGCTGACCACACCGATCAGCTGCTTGGTGAGGGCCGGCTGGGTCACCACGTCGATCCCCGCGATGCTGGCTCGGCCCGAGGTGGGGATCACCCGGGTGGTCAACATCCCGGCGGTGGTGGTCTTGCCGGCACCGTTGGGTCCGAGCAGTCCGAAGATCTCGCCGGTGTGGACTTCGAGGCTCAGGGCGTCGACGGCCCGGAAGTCCGAGCCTGCGTACACCTTCGTGAGGTCGACCGTGCGGATGATCGGCGCTCGCTCGGCGACCGCGGTGGCCGCGCGGTCGGCATCTGGTCGTGGCGTCATCCGCACCAGTCAACCCGCAATTCGGCGCGCATGTGCGCCAGGCATCCGCGACACTCGGGGCATGCACCGCTGGCGCGTGGGTGAGATCGACATCGTCCGGATCGAGGATGCCTCGTTCTCGCTTCCCACGACGTATGACGTGCCGGGCTGGATGGTGCCGGACCTCGCGCCCACCCCCGACGAGATCGGACTGGCCTTCAGCGCGCTGGCGCTGCGGACGGCCGACGGGCAGCGGGTCGTGATCGATCCATGGCTTGCCGACGACAACCCGCGGTCACAGCCCGATGCCGCCGACCACGCGGCGGGGCTGCTGGACCAGCTCGCCGCCGCCGGGTTCCCCGCCGACGACGTCGACCTCGTGATCAACAGCCACATCGACGGGATCGGGTGGAACACCCGACCTGACGCCTCGGGCGGATGGGTGGCCGCCTTCGCGAATGCGCGCTACGTGTACCCCGCCGACGAGCTCGCCTCCGTCGACCGGGGCGACCCGGTGTACGGCGGCGACGAAGTGGGCGTGTTGCGAGCGGCCGGGGTGATCGACTCAGTGGTCGCGCCGGCCACGCTCGCGCCCGGCATCGAGGTGGTCGACGCTCCCGGGCACAACCCCGGCCATTTCGCGGTGCGCATCGAGTCAGGCGACGACCTCGCGATCGTGCCAGGCCACCTGGTCCTGTCGCCGATCCAAGTCGACGACCCGGGGTTCGACGTGGGCGACGCCGACTTGGCCCTCGCCACCGTGACTCGCCGGGCGATCCTCGGCGAGCTGGCCGACCGCGGCGGCCTGTTGCTCACCACGCTGATGGGTGGGTCCGGCGGTGGTCGGGTGCGGGCCGACGGCGACGGCTACGCGCTCATGGCCGACCACCTCGCCGTCTGACGCAACCCGATCTGACTCCACCCCCAGAACGGGGGTTTCAGGGCGTGGCCGGGGTGAAGTCCAGGTGCAGCTTCTGCAGACCGCGCAAGATGAAGGTGGGCGCGTACGCGTAGCGCCGGTCGCCCGGCGGGCCGTGGTGCTCCTCGGAGATCGTGATGTCCTCGAGCCGATCGAGGAGCCGCTCGATGCTCACCCGGGCCTCGGCGCGCGCCAGCGGCCCGCCCGGGCAAGAGTGGACGCCCCGCCCGAACGCCACGTGCTCCCGGGAGTTGGGACGGTCGGCGCGGAACTCGTGTGGGCACTCGAAGCGAGCGGGGTCGCGGTTGATGGCACCGTTCACCAACATCACCGTCGTGCCAGCCGGGATGTCGACGCCACCGATCGTGGTGGGCACCCGGGACAGACGGAAGTCGCCCTTGACCGGGCTCTCCCACCGCAGCGTCTCCTCGACGAAGTCGGGGATCCGTGACCGGTCTTCCCGCAACCACTGCTGGAGGTCGGGCCGCTCGGCGATGAGCTGCAGCGCCGACGCGAGCAGGCGAACCGTGGTCTCCTGACCCGCCGCGAACAAGTTGGCCGCCACCCGGACCGCGTCGATCACTTCCGGCATCGAGCCGTCGGGGAACGTTGCGCTGGCGACTTTGGTGAGCACGTCGTCGCGCGGGTTGCGCCGCCGGTCGCTGATGTAGTCGCTGAACCGCTCGTACAACCACTCGAGAGGGCTCCGCGCAAGGGACTCGGCCCCAGTGCTGCCCACCGCTTGGCCTTGCCGGTGGCGATTGCCCTGCAGCTCGGCCCGGAACATCTCGTGGTCCTCCTCGGGCACCCCGAGCAGATCGGCGATCACGAGCAGGGTGTAGGGGCCCGCGAACTCACGGATGAACTCGCAGTGACCGGCCGCGGCGAACTCGTCGATCTGGCGGTCGGCCAGACCCCACATGAACTCCTCGTTCTCCTTGAGACGTTTCGGGGTGAGCAAGCGCATGAGGAGCCCGCGGTGTGCCTTGTGCATCGGCGGGTCCATGGTCGGGAGCTGGTCGCTCATCGGCATCTCGTCGCGGTGCGCCTCGATGAGCTCGCTGACATCGTCGCCCACCAGCGGCACGGGGAAGCCGGGGAACGGGCCGCTCACCGAGTTGCACGATGAGAACCGCTCGACGTCGCGGTAGATCTCCCAGGCCTCGTCGTAGCCCGTCACCATCATCACGTCGTGGTGCGACTCGCGGACCACCGGGCACTTGGCGCGCAAGTACTCGAAGTACGGGTACGGATCCGCGACGAGGTCTTGGTCGCGGAAGAAGTCGATTGCGTCGAAGTCGGCCATCGGGGTCCCCCGTGCGGTCGGCGTGGAACTGGTCAGATGTACATGCCGCCGTTGACGCCGAGCACTTGCCCGGTGACGTAGCTGCCGTCGGCGGAGCACAAGTACGAGCAGGCGGCCGCGATGTCGTCCGGCGTGCCGGCCCGTCCGAGCGGGACCATCGGTGCGACCACGTCGATGCCGGGGAAGTCACCAGTCTCCTCGGCGTGGCGGGCCATCGGAGTGTCGACCAGGCTCGGGGTGATCGTGTTGACGGTGATCTGCTGCTTGGCGAGCTCGACCGCCAACGCTCGGGTCAGGCTGATCACGCCGCCTTTCGACGCGGCGTAGTGCGCCATGTGCGGCGCGCCGGACTGGGCGCTCGACGAGGCGATCGTGACGATCCGTCCCGCGCCTGCTTCGAGCATGTCGGGCAGTGCGGCCTGCACGCAGCTGAACGTGCCGGTGAGGTTCACGGCCACGATGTGGTCCCACAACTCGGGCGTGATCTCCAGCACGGGCGTGAACGACTCGATCCCCGCGCTCGTCACCAAGAACCCGACGGGCCCGAGCTCGGCACGCACGTGCGCGAAGGCCGCGTCGACAGCGGAACGGTCCGCGACGTCGACCGTGGCCGCGACGGCCGACGCTCCCCCGCCGCGAAGCTCGGCCGCGGCCGCTTCGGCCCCGTCGCCGTCGCGGTCGAGCAAGGCGACAGGGTGGCCGTCGGCGGACAGGCGCTGAGCCACGCCCAGGCCGATACCCGACGCGGCGCCCGTGATGACGGCAACTGGGCTCACTTCGCAACCTCCATGGGGTCGAACTCCAGGTGCAACTCGGTCAGGCCGCGCAGGATCCACGTCGGCTCGTACGTGAAGCGCCGTGCGCCGGGCGGGCCGTGGTGCGCTTCGGACAGCCGGATGTTGCGCATCCGGCTCAAGATCCGCTCGATGCTGATGCGAGCCTCCGCACGCGCCAGCGGCGCGCCGGGACACGAGTGGATGCCGCGCCCGAACGCGATGTGGGCCTGCGCGTTCTCGCGGTCAGCACGGAACTCATGCGGACACTCGAAGCGGCGCGGATCGCGGTTGGCGGCACCGTTGAGCAACATGACCGGCGTGCCGGCGTGGATGTCGACGCCGCCCACCGTGGTGGAGCGCGTGGCCAGGCGAAAGTCGGTCTTCACCGGGCTCTCCACGCGCAGCACTTCCTCGAGGAAGGCTGGGATCTGCTCCCGGTCGGCGCGCAGGACCTCTTGCTGGTCGGGGTTCTCGGCCAGGTACTTCAGCGCCGCGGCCAGCAGCCGTGCGGTGGTTTCCTGGCCCGCAGCGAACAGGAACGTCGACGTTCGCACGACCGACACGACATCTGGCGTGGTGCCGTCGGGGTACGTCGCCGAAGCGAGGCTGGTGAGCACGTCGGACCGCGGGGTCTTGCGCCGGTCCTCGATGTACTCCGCGAAGACCTCGTCGAGCCACGACAGCGGGTTCTCCGACGTGGCGCCCTCTTCGCCGGCACCGACCTCCCCCGGCGTCTCGCTGAGCCCGAAGCCCTCGACGAAGCGTTGGTGGTCCTCGGCGGGCACACCGAGCAGGTCGGCCACCACCAGCATCGCGAACGGCTGCGCGTACGACGAGATGAACTCACCGCCGCCCGCGGCGACGTACGTGTCGAGTTGCTGGTCGGCGAGCCGCCACATGAAGTCTTCGTTGTCACGAAGCCGCTTGGGCGTGATGAGGCGCATGAGCAGCGCGCGCTCGCGCGTGTGGTCGGGCGGATCCATCGTGACCATGTGCTCGTGCATCGGGAGTTGGTCGCGGTATTCGGCGACGATCGCACCGACGTCGTCGCCGTCGAGCGGCACCGGGAACGTCGCGTACGGCCCGATCACCGAGTTGCACGACGAGAACGCCTCGGGCTCGCGGTACACGTCGGCTGCTTCGTCGTAGCCCGACACAGCAACGACTCCGAGGTGCGGGAGCGCCAGCACCGGGCACTCGGATCGCAGCTCGTCGAAGTACGGATACGGGTCCTCGACCAACGACTGGTCGGTGAAAAAGTCGATGGTCTTCCAATCCGGCACAGCGCCCCTCCGAGGTGTGGATGAACAAGTTTCTCAGATCAGGCAATCATCTTGCTAGAAAACGAGAAGATTGATTTCACCGGGAGGGCCCGTGATCCTGATCGTCGTCAAACAGCCGGTCCGCGAGAAGTACGCGGACGACTTCCCGTCGCTCGTCGCGGACTTCACCACGGCGTCGCGCGCCGAGCCGGGCTGCATCTCGTTCGACTGGTGCCGCAGCGCCGACGACCCCAACCTCTGGATGTTGATCGAGGTGTTCCGCGACGAGGCTGCCGGCCAGGTCCACGTCGACTCCGAGCACTTCCGCACGGCGTCGGAGCAGATGCCGCGCTGGCTCGCGGCTGCGCCCGAGATCATCCACGTCGAGGCGCCGGGCGACGGCTGGACCGGGGTGAGCGAAGGATCATCCTGATCCGCCCGTCCCGCGCCCGGCCCGCAGCTCGCGCTTGAGGACCTTGCCCGAGGGGTTGCGCGGCAGTTCGTCGAGGAACGTGATGGCCTTCGGGGTCTTGAACCGGGCCAGGCGCTCGCCGCAGTGGGCCAGCAGATCGTCGGCCGACGCCAAAGCGCCGTCTCGGAGCACGACGAACGCCACCGGCACCTCACCCCACTTGTCGTCGGGTCGACCGACCGCTGCTGCCTCACGGACCGCGTCGTGCTCGTACAGGACCCGCTCGATCTCGGACCCGGCGATGTTCTCGCCGCCGGACACGATCATGTCCTTGAGCCGGTCGACGATGAACAGGTAGCCGTCGGTGTCGACGATGCCGACGTCACCGGTGTGGAACCACCCGCCGGCAAATGCCGCGGCGGTGGCGTCGGGATCACGCCAGTAGCCCTTGAACACTTTCGGGCCGCGCAACACGACCTCGCCCGGCTCGCCCGGTGGCACCGGCTTGCCGTTGCCGTCCCAGATGGCGACGTCGAGGTGCAGGCACGGCCGGCCGACGCTGCCCAGCTTGGTGATGATGCTGTCCCGGTCGAGGAACGTGTCGCCCGAGACCGTCTCGGTGAGGCCGTACGCGTCGGCGAACCACGCAGAGGGGAAGGTCCGCTGGATCCGTTCGATGAGGGGGACCGGCATCTTCTCACCACCGTTGATCACCACTCGTACCGACGAGAGGTCGCGCTGGTCGATGCCGGGCAGGGCGAGGATCGCGTTGACCATCGCGGGGGCCAGCCACACGGTGGTGACCCGCGAACGTTCGAGCTCGTCGACTACGGCTCCGGCGTCGAACACGCGATGCAAGATCGTGGTGGCGCCTGCTGCGATCAACGTGGTGGTGGTGAGGTCGAGCGCGCCGACGTGGTACAGCGGGCCGCAAGCCAAGCCCAGGTCGTTCGCGTTGAACCCGAACTCCACCAGGTGGGCGAAGTTCTTCCACGCCAGGTTGGCGTGCGTGAGCATCACGCCCTTCGGGTGGCCGGTCGTGCCGGACGTGTACATGAGGCGGTGCACGTCGTCGGGTGCCGCCATCGCCGGCGCGAGGGAAGCGGCCGCACCGCGCAAGTCGGCCACCGCCTCCCACCCAGCGGCCGAGGTGGACGTGGTCGTGCCCCGGACCACCAACGCGTCGGATCCCTCCGACGCCGCCGCGCCGAGCTCGACGAGCGCCTCGTCGCACACGAGTGCCCGCGCCGCGGAGTGCTCGAGGATGTAGCGCACTTCCGGCGCGGCGAGACGCCAGTTGATCGGCATGGCGATGGCACCGAGGTAGTTGGCCGCGAACAGCACTTCGAGGAACTCGGGGCAGTTGTACGACAGCAGCGCCACCACGTCGCCGGCGCGGACGCCGCGCGCATGGAGGCCCGCAGCCAGACGACCGGCCCGGTCCGCCATCTCGCCGTACGTGACGGTCTGCCCCTCGAAGATGGTGATGGCCTTGTCCGGTGCGTGGCGCGCGTGGTGGGCCAGCACTGCGAACCAGTTGACATCGACCTCTACGTGGGGCTCCGCCATCACCGTCCTCTTCGACCAAGGTTCTGTACCGACCAGTCAGTCTAGAGAAGTGGGCAACCGCTAGCGTGGGGTCGATGCCGCGAGCGGAGGCCCGGAACGGAACCGGGCACAACGCCAACTGGAAAGCGCGCCACGACGCGATCGTCGACACGTCGGCTCGGCTGTTCGCGGCGAAGGGGTACCACGCGACCGGCATCGTCGAGCTCTGCGAGGCGAACGAGCTCGGCAAAGGTGCCCTCTACCACTACATCGGCTCCAAAGAAGCGTTGCTGGTCGCGATCCACGACCGGGTGATGGACGAAGTGCTCCAAGGCGCGGCCCAGATCACCGACGAAGGCGGCGCGCCCCCCGAGCAGCTCCGGCGACTCGGTCGCGCGCTGCTCGACACGATCCAGCGGTACCCCGACCACGTGTGGGTCTTCCTGCACGACTTCCCGGCCCTCACCGGCGAGCGCGCCAAGCACTTCCGGCAGCGTCGCCGGGAGTATGAGGCCACGATCGAAAAGGTGCTCCAAGCAGGTGTCGACGCGGGCGACTTCCGGGCGCTCGACCCCTGGCTGACGTCGCGGGCCTGGCTCGGCATGCACAACTACACGTACTTGTGGTGGCAGCGCGGCCAGCGGCCGCTCGTCGACGACATCGCCGACCCGTTCGCCGAGATCTTCATGCGCGGCATCGCGCGCCGCGCCGAGTAGCAGAGCCCCATCCCCGTGACCGCCACGCCCGTCCCCCCGCTCGAGCTCACCCGCCACGACCTGCTCGAGCTCCACCGCCGCATGCTGGTGATCCGGGGCTTCGAAGAGCGCGTGTCGCGCTTGTACCGCGGCAACGAGATCCCGGGCTTCGTCCACCTGTCGATCGGCCAAGAGGCCAGTGCGGTCGGCGCGTGCTGGCCGCTGCGGCCGTCCGACGCGATCACCTCGACACACCGGGGCCACGGGCACTGCCTGGCCAAAGGCCTCGACCCGCTTGCGATGTTCGCCGAGCTGATGGGCAAGGACGCCGGCACCAACCGCGGGCGGGGCGGATCGATGCACATCGCCGACCCCGAGCTCGGCATCTTCGGTGCCAACGGCATCGTGGCTGCCGGCGTGCCGCTGGCCGTCGGCGCAGCGACCGCTGCGAAGCTGCGCGGCGACGGCGGCGTGGCCGTGGCGTTCTTCGGTGACGGCGCACCGGCGCAGGGCGCGTTCCACGAGGCCGTCAACTTGGCTGCGGTCTGGTCGTTGCCGGTCGTGTTCTTCTGCGAGAACAACGGCTATGCCGAGTTCTCGCCGGTAGCCAACCAGCACGCGGCGCCGCTGGCGCGGCGGGCGGCTGGCTACGGGGTCGCCTATGCGGCGGTCGACGGCAACGATGTGATGGCCACCACCGCCACCATGGCCGACGCGGTGGCTCGGGTCCGGGCCGGCGAGGGGCCCATCGTCGTCGAAGCGGCCACGTACCGCTGGCACGGTCACTACGAAGGTGACCCTGAGCGGTACCGGTCGGCCGACGAAGTCCGCGAGTGGGCCGAGCGCGATCCGCTCGTGATCCACGCACAGCACCTGCGCGATGCCGGCATCACCGACGACGAGCTCGAGGCCATGGAGGACGCCGTGGCCACGGAGCTCGACGAAGCGGTCGAGACGGCACGCCGACTCGCCGATCCCGACCCGCAGACATTGCACGACTTCGTGGTGCGCGAGCGGCCCGCACCGCCAGAGCCGCCTGACCCTCCGCCCGATGCCCCCGTCATCCGCACCATGGACGCCATCCGCAGCGCCATCGAAGTCGAGATGGCGAACGACCCCGAGGTGTTCGTCGCCGGCATCGACGTCGCCGAGGGCGGCAACGTGTTCGGCATCTTGCCCGGCTTGCACGAGCAGTTCGGCGAGCGGGTGCGCGACACACCGATATCGGAGACCGCGATCGTGGGGCTGGGCGTCGGCGCCGCCATGGCGGGCATGCGCCCGCTGGTCGAGGTCATGTACCTGGACTTCCTCGGCGTGTGCTTCGACCAACTCCTCAACCAGGCGGCCAAGCTGCCGTTCATGACCGGCGGCGCGGCGCGCATGGGGCTCACCGTTCGCACCCAGTTCGGCGCCGGCCGTTCGTCGGGCAGCCAGCACTCCCAGAGCCTCGAGGCCCTGCTGGCCCACGTACCGGGCCTGACGGTGGTCATGCCGTCGACCCCGGCCGACACGTACGGGCTGCTGCGATCCGCCATCCAGGACCCGAACCCGGTGATCTTCATCGAGAATCGGCTGCTGTACGGCAAGAAGGGTCCGCAGCCGCCGGTCGACCACCTGGTGCCGATCGGTCGCTCGCGAGTGGTACGCCACGGCGACGACGTGACCGTCGTGTCGGTGTCGCGGATGGTGCACGAGGCGGTGGCCGCAGCCGAAACGCTCGCTGACGAGCACGTCTCGGTCGAAGTCATCGACCTGCGGACCGTCGCTCCGCTCGACCTCGTGCCGGTGCTCGAGTCGGTGCACAAGACGAGCCGCCTGGTGATCGCGCACGAAGCCGTGGTGCCGTTCGGCATCGGCGCCGAGATCGCGGCGACAGTTGCCCGCGAGGCCTTCTGGGACCTCGACGCACCCATCCATCGGGTGGGCGCCGCAGCCACGCCGCCCCCGTACGCACCCGGACTCGAACGGGCGTGGCTGCCCGACCGCGACACGATCGCCGCCGCCATCCGCGAGGTCGTCCACACCTGACCCCGCACCCCACTGCTGTGAGCACTTGACCACCTGGGACGTGGCTAGGTGCTCACACCACAACCGGGGCACGACCGGGGCGGCCGGGGCGGGCGGCCGGGGCGGCGGGAGGAGGGTGGTGGGTCAGCAGCCGAGGGCGCGGGCGATGACCAGGTGCTGGATCTCGTTGGTGCCCTCGCCGATCTCGAGCACTTTCGAGTCGCAGTAGAACCGGGCCACGGGAGTGTCGAGCATGTAGCCGATCCCGCCGTGGATCTGCACCGCTTCCGACGCGGCCCACGCGGCCAGCCGGCTGGCCTTGAGCTTCGCCATGGCCGCTTCTTTCATGAACGGCTGGTCGTGGTCGCGCAGCGACGCCGCTCGATATGTCAGCCAGCGGGCGGCTTCGAGCTCGGTGGCGATGTCGGCGAGCTTGAACTGCACGGCTTGGAACCCGGAGATCGGCTGGCCGAACTGCACCCGGCTGCGTGCGTAGCCGGTGGCCAGGTCGAGCACGGCCTGGGTGAGGCTGAGCGACAGCGCGGCGATCGAGATGCGACCCACTTCGAGGGTGCGCAGGAACTGGCCGAGCCCCATCGCCGGGTCGCCCACGAGGTGGTCCTCGGGAACCCACACATCGGTGAAGTACAGCTCGCGGGTGTCGAGCCCGCGCCAGCCGATGCCGCGCATCTTCGGGCCCATCGTGAATCCGTCGGTGCCCCGTTCGACCACGAAGCTGCCGTACCTCGCCGCGCCGCCGTCGCCGTCGTCGGTGCGTGCGAGAAGCGTGACGCCGAAGGATAGATCGGTGCCGGCGTTGGAGATGAACGTCTTCGTGCCGTTGATCACCCAACCACCGTCGCGGCGCTCAGCCCGGGTGCTGATCCCACGGGCGTCGGATCCCGCGCCGGGTTCGGTGAGCCCGAACGCGCCGAGGGCACGGCCTTCGGCCAGCGGGCGCAGCCACCGCTCACGTTGCTCGTCGGTGCCGAACAGCAACAGCGGGAGCGACCCGATCGTCACATGGGCCTGCCAGGCCGCCGCGACCGACTGGTCGGCCAACCCGATCTGCTCCATCGCCGCCACGAACCCGACGGTCGACATGCCGATCCCGCCCCACTGCTCGGGCACCAACATGCCGAGGAGCCCGAGCTCGCCCATCTCGCGCAACAGGTCGGTCGGGCAGCGAGCTTCCTCCCATGCGGCCGGGGCACGGACGGCGATCTGCTCTTGTGCAAACGTGCGGCACAGCGCCACGAGGTCGCGCTCGATCTCGTCGAGGGAGAAGTCCATGGTCAACCCTGCTGGTCGAGGTGGGCGGTGAACGAAGCGGACCAGTCCATGAGGCTGTCCGGGCACGAGTACCCGGTGTCGTCGACGACCTCGTTCCAGTGCGCCACGACGTCCTCGATGGTCGGCGCCTCGCCACGGTGGACGTAGCCCGGCGTCGACGCGAGGAAGATGCGGGCGAAGCGGCCCGCTCCGGCGGTGTAGATCTCGCCGTTCGACGGGCAGTCGTCGTGGGCGAGGAACGCCACCAGCGGGGCGACGAGGTCCGGTGACATCGACCCGTCGTCGTCGGTCTGCCCACCGGCCAGGCGGGTGATTGCCGCCGGCGCGATGAGGTTGACCTTGATGCCGTCAGTGGCGCCGGCCGTCGCCAGGCTCCGGGTGAGCCCGATGACGCCGCCCTTGGCCGCCGCGTAAGCCGTGTTGTCGGGGAGCCCGAAGACGCCCGCCGACGTGGTCATGACGATCCGGCCGGTGCCCCGCGCGGCCAAGTGGGGCCACGCGGCGCGCGCCGTCAGGAACGAGGCGCCGAGGTGCACCGCGAGGTGCCGCTCGAAGTCGTCGTCGGACACGTCGGGAAACCGCGCCCAGCGCATGATCCCGGCGTTGTTGACCAAGACGTCGAGGCGTCCGAAGCGCTCGACGGCACCTTCGACCAGTGCGGCGGCCCCGCCGGGTGTGGCGACGTCGTTGGTGTCGGCGACGGCCGTCCCACCGCCCGCGGTGATCTCCTCGACGGCCGCGGTGGCCGGCTCGTCGCCGACGCCCACCCCCGTCATCGAGCCGCCGAGGTCGTTGACCACCACGGTGGCGCCGCGCGCGGCGAGGAGCCGCGCGTACGCGCGCCCGATGCCGCGTCCGGCGCCGGTCACGACGGCGACGCGCCCGTCGAAGCGAAGCTCGCTCAGCTCGACACCGCGGGAGCGAAGCCGAGCAGGTCGCCGAGGGTGCCGCCCACGATGGCCTTGCGGTCGTCGTCGGGGAGGTCGCCGAGCTGGGTGGCGAGCAGCTCCCGGCTGGCACGGAACGTGCCTTCCGCGTGGGGGTAGTCGTTGCCCCACACGATGGTCGACAGGCCGGTGATGTGCCGGCACGCGACCGCCACGGGGTCGTCTTGGAACGACACGTGGAACTGGCGCCGGACGTACTCGCTCGGCATGAGCGGGTAGGGCCACTTCTCGTTGAGGCGGAACAGCTGCGCCATGTTCGGTTGGTCGGACGCCGGACGTTCCTCGTCCCACACGCCGAGCCACCAGTCGGCATCCTGGCCGAGCCCGGTGATCCAGCACTTGTCCATCGAGCCGACCAACGACGACAGCCAATGCGCGTTGAACTCGATCAGCGAGAAGTGCAGGTCGGGGAACCGCTCCGGCACACCGCCGCCGATCAGCTGACACATGACCTGCTGCGGCACGATCGGCTGGTACACCGCCTGGGTGATCATCCGCTTGGCGGCGGCCTTCTCGGTCATCGGCTCGTTGACCTGGCGGGCGTTCTCCATGACCACCCGCAGCGTGGTCGACTCCGCGTCGTCGACCTTGATCCCGCCGGTCTGGGTGTGCACGAACACCGACAGCTGGGCGTCTTGGATCGCGGCCCAGATCGGGTCGTACTCGCGGGAGTGGTACGGCTTGGGCGGGGTGGCAGGAAGCAGCACCGCACGGAACCCGCCATCGGCGACCCGCTCCACTTCGGCCACCGCGTCGTCGATGTCGGTGATCGGGATGGGGGCCGTCGGCGCCAAGCGATGGAAGTACGGCGAGAACCGCTCCATCACGTAGTCGTTGTACACGCGGGCGTGGGCCATCGACAGCTCGTGGTCGTCGGAGTACAAGCCGAACAGCGACAGGTTCGGGTGCAACACCTGCGCGTCGACGCCGTCGAAGTCCATGTCCTCGAGGATGAGGTCGGGGTCACCCTCGGGCATGCGCCCCCGGGTCTGGCGGTACCGCGAGATCGTCCAGCCTTCGAACCCGGCCGTGTGCAGGCGACGGAAGATCCGGGCTCCGCCCTCCCATGGCTCGTCGAGCTCGAAGTCCTCCTCCCACACCGCCCGGTCGCGCAAGTGCGCGGGCATCCGGGTGCGGAAGAGGTCGGGCGGCTCCAGCAAGTGCCCGTCGGCCGATACAACGAAATCCTTCGCCGTCATGGCTTGACCTTCTCGGTGACCACTCGCGCCGACGTTAGACCAACCGGTCGGTACATACAATGCGACGGATCGGCCCGCGACAGGCACAAGGGGGAAGCCGTGACCAAGCGATGGGCGCAACGCCCGGACGGCTCGACTTGGGGTGATTGGGGCGACGACGACGAGCTCGGACGCATCAACCTGCTCACCCCTGAAAAGGTCCGCCAAGGCGTGCACGAAGTCGAGGCCGGGGTCACGTTCTGTCTCAGCCTGCCGCTCGACTTCCCGGGCGGCACGGCGCTCAACCAGCGGCGCCACCCCCCGGTGCTCGCACCCACTGAGGACATGGATGGCAACGCGGACACCTTCTACAACATCCACATGAGCGAGATGCCCGACTTCGGCGACCCGAAGTACGTCGACGTGTGGGCCGACGATGTGGTCACGCTCTCGTTGCAGTACTCGACGCAGTGGGACTCGCTCGCGCACGTCGGCGCGGAGTTCGACGCCGACGGCGACGGGGTTGACGAGGGCGTCTACTACAACGGCTACCGGGCCGGCACCGACCTGGTCGGCCCCGGCGACGACGTGGCGGGCGACGGGATCGGCCACCGCTGCTTCGCCCGCCACCTCGGCCTGGAGCACATGGCCTTCCACGGCGTACAGGGCCGGGGGGTGCTCGTCGACTTGGCGCACCACCTCGGCGACGAGTGGCGGGCCGTCGACCTCGAGCTCCTCCAGGAGATCCTCGCCGCCGACCAGGTGGTGGTCGAACCGGGCGACATGTTGCTGTTCCACACCGGGTTCGCGACCCGAGTCCTCGAGTGGGACCGCAACCCCGACCCGCGCAAGATCTTCACCACCTCGTCGTACCTCGACGGGCGCGACCCCGCGCTGCTCGAGTGGATCGCCGACTCGCAGATCGCCGCGCTGGTGGCCGACAACTACGCGGTCGAGGGCCTGCTGGGCAAGGACCGCGATCCGAGCCGCCACTCGTTCTTGCCGATCCACCACTTGTGCCTGTTCAAGCTCGGGGTGCCGCTCGGAGAGATGTGGTACTTGCACGAGCTCGCCGGCTGGCTGCGCGAGCACGGCCGCAACCGCTTCCTGCTCACCGCTCCCCCGCTGCGCCTGCCCGGCATCGTGGGCTCGCCACTCACCCCGATCGCCACGGTCTGACTCGGCCCGTCATCTTCAGCTCGCCGCGCCCAGATCGCGCGCCGCGCCGCTCGCGGAGGGCCCGTCAGCCGTCGGCCGCCGCCGGGGCGGACGAGCTCGTGAACTCGAACGCGTCGTAGCCGTGGGCCACGACGTCGGCGGTGACCTCGAAGAACTTCGGCCGACCGCCGGTGTTCAGCAAGTACCGCTTGGGTTTGCCCGGGATGTTGCCGCCGACGTACTGGCCGATCACCCCGAACGTGGTCTTGGCGGCGCCCTTGTCGACCATGCGGGTCCAGCGCTCCTCTGACGTGGCGCTCACTTCGATCACGTCGCAGCCGCGGGCTGCTGCGTGCGTGAGCACGTCGGTGAGGAAGTCGACCTGGTCGCCGTTGTAGCGGGGGTTGTTGCCCGCCGCTGCGTGCGGCCCGCCGGGGAAGAACAAGTTCGGGAAGCCGCGGGTCTGCAAGCCCAAGAACGTGGTCGGCCCGTCGGCCCAGTGCTCGGTGAGCGCCAGCCCGTCGCGCCCGTGGATGCCCATCCGGGTGAGCGCGCCGGTGCCGAAGTCGAAGCCGGTGGCCCAGACGACGATGTCGTGCTCGCGCAGGCCGTCGGTCGTCTCGATGCCGGTGTCGGTGACGCGCACGATCGGGGTCTCGCGGAGGTCGACCAACGAGACCTTCGGGTCGTTGAACGCCTCGAAGTAGCCGGTGACGAACGGTGGGCGCTTGCCACCGAATCGGTGGTCGGTGGGGATGAGCTTCTCCGCGACGGCGGGATCGCGCACGATGCCGCGGATCTGCTCGGCGATGAACGCGCACCACTCGTCGTTCACGGCGTCGTTGAACAGCAGGTCGTAGTAGTTGCTCGTGAGTTTCATGAACCCGGGGCTGTTCCACAGCTGCTCGAACAGCTCGCGCCGCTCCTCAGCCG